>DLVV01000412.1:0-123 GCA_003445035.1 Planctomycetaceae bacterium
TCACGGCCGCCGGCTGACGATCATGATCGTCGCCTCGATCATCCTGGCGATTGCCTCTTCGCTCATCGTTCCTCCGATCATGTTCACCGATGCGGATCGCGCAGCGGCCGAGAAGATCGAGAG
>DLVV01000412.1:470-4297 GCA_003445035.1 Planctomycetaceae bacterium
ATGGCGCCCGACGAGGCAAAGATCGCCGTCCTGAAAGACTCGCTGAAGAACGAGGAAAAGCTATCCGAGGACGATGCCGATAAGGTGCGGGCGGAGATTGATGAACTCGAGAATAAGGTTAAGGAATACCAGAAACAGATTGCCGACCTGCGTGAGGAGCAGCCTTCCGAAGAATCCACCGTGGCGTTGTTCGAGGCAATCGGAATCGGTGGGGAGGTTTTCCTGCGGGCGCTGACGATGCTGGTTGTGCCACTGGTCGTGGCCAGCGTGATGAGCGGCATTCTGGGGATGGGGGATGTCCGCAAGTTGGGGCGGCCCGGGCTGGTAGCGGTCCTCTACTACTTCTCGACCACGATCCTGGCAGTCGCCGTGGGGCTGGTCGTGGTGAACGTGATTGCGCCAGGAGAGAGTTTTGAGAGTGACACCAAGAGGTTCAAACAACTCGATTCGAATTCGGATGAAAAACTCGATCTCGTTGAGTTCCAGGCGGAGTTTGACGAGTACGAGAAGACCAACAGCAAACGCCAGTTTTTCCTTCGTGACACCGATGAGGATGGTGGACTGAGGCTCGAGGAGTTCAAGGGAAACAACGTCAACGTCGAAGAGGCCGACCGAAAGAAGATGGTTGGTGCCATGTCTCGAGAGTCGGGACTCGACAAGAACAAGATCCAGAAGATCTTTCCTCAGCTCGCCAAGGAGAAAGAGGAGGCGGATGAGGAAGGACCATCGCTGGGAACGATCTTTTCCAACCTGCTGTTGATGCTCTTCACCGACAACCTCTTCGCCGCGGCAGCCGAAACGCAGTTGCTGCCACTGATCGTCTTCTCGATCGTCTTCGCCGGCATGTTGACCACCCTGGGCAGCAAGGTGGACGACATGACCGAGCTGATCTCCGAAGCGAATACGGCATTGATGTCATTCGTCATGTTGTTGATGAACCTTGCTCCGATCGGCATTTTCTGTCTGGTGGCGTCGCGATTCGGCGAGGCCCAGGCCAAGGGCGAGTTCATCCAGACGTTGTCTCAGACCGGTTCGTTCGTGTTGACGGTCCTGATCGGGCTGGGCATCCATCTCTTTGGCACACTCCCGCTGCTGTACTGGATCTTCAAGCGAAAGAACCCGTACCACTTCATGAGGAACATGTCGCGGGCACTGCTGACGGCATTCTCGACAGCCAGTTCGTCGGCAACTCTGCCGGTGACCATGGAATGTGCCACTCAGCAGGCCGGGGTGTCGAAGCGATCTGTAGATTTCGTGTTGCCGTTGGGTGCCACGATCAACATGGACGGAACGGCACTTTACGAAGCGGCCGCGGCGATCTTCATTGCCCAGGTTTATGCCGGTGTCACCCAGGGCACACCGGATGAATTCGACCTGACATTGGGCAAGATGCTGATCATTGCGGTCACCGCCACGCTGGCAGCGATCGGGGCGGCGGGGATTCCCGAGGCGGGTCTGGTCACGATGATGATCGTGCTGAACGCTGTTGGGTTGCCGCTGGAATACGTGTCGCTGATCCTGTCGGTCGACTGGTTGCTCGACCGTTTCCGCACGGCGACCAACACCTTCGGTGACGCGGTGGGAGCGGCGATCGTCGACGAGACGTTCGATGATTCCTGACGTCAATCCGTCTGAGGGGAAGCCGCCTGAGGCCGAGCCGCCGGACGCAGAGCCGACGGATCCGCTGGATCACTTTCTCCAGCGTCGGCGACGTCAGTTGCAGATCGCTACCGCCGTGGTACTGGTCCTGTTGCCGGTGCTGATTCACGTCGTGTATCGCTCGGTCACCTCATTGCCCAGCCGGGTGACGCTGGCGACCGGTCCCGAGGGGGGGCGGTACGAGCAGTTCATGCTGCAGCTGGGCCGGGAACTTGAACAACGCGGGGTCACGGTGACCCAGCGGCGGACGGCTGGCTCGCTCGAGCACCTGGAACTGTTGCGGAGTGGGCAGGTGGACCTGGCTCTCTACCAGGCCAACCCGGTTCAAGAGTCGACTGGCAGTGACCGCCAGGAGAACGCCGGCAGCAACCGGGTGGCTTTTGTGGCCAATGTCTATTCGGAGGTGGCCCACCTGCTGGTTCGCAGTGACGCGGGGATCTCGACTCCGGCCGATCTGGCCGGTCGCCGTGTGTCGCTGGCCCCTGAAGAGAGCGGCGATCATGGCATGGCCCGGATGTTGCTCGATCATTTCGGCATTGCGACGGCCGACGTGAAGGCCGAGTTCATTGACTACCTGGAACTCGAGGACCGCTTCGAGGCCCGGACGCTCGACGCCGCCTTCATCGTGGTGGGGCTGGATGCCCCCGTGCTCCAGTCACTGGTCGGCAGTGGCCGCTGCCGGTTGCTCTCGATTCCCCATCGCGACGCGCTGCTAAGACGTCAGCCGCTGATTGCCGGCGGGACGGTGCCATCCGGCTATTTCGGCGTCAGCCCGTCGCCACGGCCCGAGCAACAGGTGGAAACGGTCTCGGTCCACGCCCAGTTGCTGACTGGCCAGGAGATCTCCGGCGTCCTGGTCAAAGCCGTGACCGAGATCGTGCTCGATCCGGGTTTCCAGAAGACACACCGGCTGGGCGAATTGCTGGCCGGGCAGGCGGAATTTGCCCGGCAACAACCCGAGTTCACGATCCATCCTGCGGCGATGCGGATCTACGATCCCAAGTTGCGGACGCTGATCGACCCGGCCCTGGTCGACATCACCGAGGGGTTGCGATCGCTGATCGCCAGCCTGCTGATTGCGGGGGTCGTGGCCTGGCGATGGTGGAAGCGACGCCAGGAGTACAACGAGGCCCACCGGCTGGAGATCCACGTCGAAGCTCTCGAGGAGATTGAACAGCGTCAACTGGAGTTGGACTCGGGCCGGATGACAGCCGAACACGATATTCCCGAGTTGCAGCGGATGCTCGACCAGGTCACCAAATTGCGGTGGCGGGCGCTGGAGGACTTCTCGGTTCACGAACAGATGGAAGACGCCGCCGTGCGGACGTTCCTGAACGTCTGCAACGCGTTGAGCAGCAAGATCAACGCGAAGCTGTCGCGGGCCCGGCTGGACCTGCGGTTCGACGAACTGGTCAAACGCGACCGGGAGTCGTCCTGACCGGTCCGGGGTTCACCTGGCCGCCTTGACCAGCAGTTTGTGCTTGGCCAGCCGGAGGCTGCGGACATTCAGCCCGGTCTGAGAAGCCGTGGTGACCGTCAGCCGGGTGGGCAGGTCGAAGCGGCCCACCCGTGTCCAGCGGTTCTGGACGCTCTGGGTTCTCAGCAACTTCCCGCTCTTTCCGTCCCAGTACTGCACCGAGTACGACCGGGGCAGAGACTTGCCCTCGGCATTCGGCCGGTTGTCGAGCACGGTGATGGTCATGTGCTGGGGACCGATGGCGCGGTTGACCACGGTGATCTCGCCGTCGCGTACCCGGTAACTGGAGGCCATCGCACCACCGACGAACGTCAGCAATCGTCCCAGAGGGTGCTCGTCATCCTGGTCGGCGAATCTCAGCACCGGTCGCGCTCGCTTCGGGGACGGAGCCCGGCGGTGGAGTGCCATGGATCCCAACTGGTCCTTGACCCATTCGACGGCGTGTTTCTCGTCGATGTCCAGTGACACGTCCCCGCCGGCGGCCACTCTCGCGGTGCCTCCGAATGCTCGCCCGTCGACATGTCCGACGACCGCCGCGGTGAATCCGGGGAACTTGGCCCAGTTGGCCCGCTTGGCCAGGGCGTTTTCGAACAGGGTGATCGCCTCCTTGTCGCCGCCGCTGGAGATCAATGGCCACTGGAAAGCCAGTGTCGCGAAGTCCCGCGTCTCGGTGTACTTCTTGCCGCCGTGG
>DLVV01000412.1:4697-8156 GCA_003445035.1 Planctomycetaceae bacterium
TTCAGTTCCTCGTTGACCAGGTCGTCGTCGACGGTGGTGAAGAGGGCGCCGGGGAGTGGTTTTCCGTCGGCGAGCACGACCATTTCGATCCGGTCCTTGTGGACCGTGGGGATGATCTGCAGTGGAACCTTGGGCCGGGGCTTGAGCGAGTTGAGTGTCTTGGCGTCTCCATGAATGGCACCGGGGAAATATCTCAACAGGAACGGCACGTCCCGGGTCAGCACGCCCCAGGTGCATTCGCCGCTGACAAACACCGCTCCCCTGGCCGACAGCCGGGATCGCAGGCGGTCGGGCAACGGGCGAACCACCAGTGGCTGGAACTTGCCGGGGGTGGTCTGCATCCAGAGCTTCGTGTGGGAGACCCGGGGGACGAACAGTGGGTCGCCCGCTCGGGCGATCTCGCTGAAGAACACATCGACCTGGCGTCCGGCCTCGGCTTGCCCTCCGATTCGGATGAACAGGAAGTGTGCCTCGGACCGGGCCGTCAGCATGGCAAGGAGTCCGAGCGTGAGCAGTATCAGGCGGTGTCGCATTGGTTTTCCTTTTGGGTCTTGGCCGGTATTCTCGACCGGCTCACTGACCAGTTTAGCCACTCGTGCGAGGTTTGCGACGCCGTGACAACTTCCGGGGACTCCCTGCCGCTGGGCTTGCTGGTCGACATGGACGGCGTGCTGGTCGACTTTGTCACCGCAGCGCTGCGGTTGCACGATCGGCTGGAGGTGCTGGAGGATTGGCCGGCCGGTGAGTGGGACATGTCCGAGGTGATGGGGATCAGCGGCCCCGAGTTCTGGGGCCCGATCAGCGAGGCCGGTGCCGATTTCTGGGCGTCGCTGGAACCTTACCCGTGGTGTGACGAGCTGCTCGAACTGGTCCAATCGACCGGGCCGTGGTGCATCCTGACCAGTCCCAGTGCGGACCCGTTCTGTGCCGCCGGCAAGATCACCTGGCTGCAGAAGCGTTGGGGCCGAGGTTTTCGCGATTTCCTGATCGGTCCTCCCAAGTGGATCTGTGCCCGGCCCGACCAGCTGCTGATCGACGACAACGACACGAACATCGACAACTTCCGCGACCGTGGCGGACACGGGATCCTGTTTCCTCAACCGTGGAACCGGAACCATGGGCTGGTCGAGGACCGCATGGGCTACCTGCGGGAAGAGCTGCAACAGGCCGTGTCGGCCGGTTGATCGGGGCCTGTCCCGGTCATTGGCCTGCCTGGAGCGATTCGAGCCGATCGACGAAGTCGGTATCGAGGCCGGCTTCGAGTCTCGCCTCTCGCTGGAAGTCCTCACCACGGGCCTTCGACGGCCGCAGCGGCCAGTGCAGGTGGCCGGCGAACGTGTCCCAGTCGCTAGCTCCCGGCGGCTTCATCCGCCTCAGCCACTCGATGCCAAATCGCACGTGGCGGATCTCGTCCCGGTGAATCGTCCGCAGCACCGTCGCACCCCGCTTGTCGCCTCCGCGATCGAAGGCCTCGGCGAATGCCAGGGTGTGATCCAGGTTGGCTCCCTCGAAGACCAGCGGCAGACCGGCCAGGTAGTCCAGCGGGCAGGTGAACGACTGGGCCTTCTTCCAGATGTAACCGTTGACCGGCAGGTCACCGAAAGCCAGTCCGCAGGCGGTGCCGCGTTCGATGTGCATCCGGGTGTGTCTCTGCTCGTCGGACATCACTTCGACCAGCCCGGTCCGGAATTCGGTCGGGGCATCCGGAAAGGCACACAGCACCAGCCCCATCACCTCCAGGGCCTGCAGTTCGTGGTTGGCCATGATGTGGTGTGCGATCGCCCGGGATTCGATCCGTTCCATGGCTCCCGGGGCGGGCATCTGCGGAGTCGATCGGCGAGGGGCGATGACCAGTTCCGCCGGGCGTCCCGGCAACTCGGGAAAGATGGGCGGGCCGGGATTGCTGTCGTCGAGTTGCCCGGGAGCGGCCGCCAGTTTTTCGTCCAGCGAGCCGCTCAGCAGCACCCGCTCGGCAAACTCGCGAATGCTCATCCGGTGGCCTTTCCCATGCCCTCGGCGGCTAGCCGCGGCCGCCTTCACAGCAGGTCTCGCAGATCGAGTGACAGCGGCTGCAGACCAGCTTGTGCCGGATCTCGATCAACTGGCCACCACAGACCGGGCAGGCGGGGGCCGAGGCCTCGGGGGGAGATGTGGTCGGATGCGTCACCGGGGTCACCGACGACGAGGACCGTGGGCCTGGGGTCTGCATCCGTGGTGGACTCCGGCGTGTGGGGTTGGGCCAATCGGAGCGGCGATTGGTGCGGGGCATCCTCGAACAAACCCCGCGGGCTGTCAAACCCGATAGCATTCGATATGCTCGTCGACCATGACCACCGTACTCGAGTCGATTCGTGAATGGCTGACCGGGCAGGAGGTGCCGTTTCGGGAGGTGCACCACGAACCGACCCGGACCTCGGAGGACTCGGCACGGGTCCGCGGCGAGGAACTCCGCAACGGTGGCAAGGCCCTGGTGATGAAACTCGATGGCGACTTTGCCCTGTTCGTACTTCCGGCCGACAGGCGGGCTCACTCGGGAACGATTCGTCGCACGCTGGGTGTCCGGAAGCTGAGGTTCGCGACGGCCGAGGAACTGGCCGAACTGACCGCCGAAGAGGGCCGGCCTGGCCTGGTGCCCGGCAGCGTGCCCCCGTTCGGCCAGCCGATCCTGCCGTTTCCGCTCTACGTCGACCAGGCGATCGAGCAGAACGAACGGATCGCTTTCAATGCCGGTTCGATGACCGATTCGATCATCCTCGGCGTGCCCGATTATCTGAGACTGGCCAGCCCGACACGGATCTTCGAGTTCGCTCGCGGAGAGTGATTCAGCGGGAAATCTCCTCACGAGATTCAGCCGGACAATCGTCACAATCCGATTTTGCCGACGGATGCAGAACCCTCCGGGCCCGCCTGGTTGGACGTCGCCGGTGGTGTCGGGGGAATCGCGGGTTGGAGCCCGTCGAATCTGCTTGACAGCCGGGAAAAACCGGGAGATAACCATTGTAGCGAACTGTGATGACGGCTCTGTTCTGTACTCATCTCATCTTGCCGTTCTCAAGTCGCGTCCCATCTTTCCGGTTCTCTACTCAACATCATTCCTCCACTCCTGTGGGTCTCACGGTACCCTGCGGGCGGCCCAGGTGGTCGACCGATCCCAGGTGACGTGAGCCTCCTGGTCTGCGTGTCGATCGCGAGTCGGGGCCGGTGGCAAATCCCATTCTTTGACGCTATTTTGAGATGCAGCGAGCCTGTTTTCCCGATGGCCGTCCAGCTCGGTTGTCAGGACATGGGCTGAAGTTGTGTGATGGAAAGGGCTGTCGGTGGTGAGACACTCGGGCGTCAACCAGGAACCACCCCGCCGTGGCGGGATAGCCGCCTGCACGGTGGCCTGGGTCGGCTTTGCGCTGACCGGGTTGTTTGCGGCGCCGATCCAAGCCCAGCCGGCAGCCAAGAAGCCGGCAG
>DLVV01000060.1:0-159 GCA_003445035.1 Planctomycetaceae bacterium
CCTGCTGGGCCCGGGCCTGTTCCAAGACCGAAGCCCCCTTCGCGGTTGGTTTTTTTCCGGCCGGCTTACCGGCACCACCGGAACCCTGTTTTCGGGCCTGTTCAAGAACCGAAGAGGGCTTGGCAGCCGGCTTTCCGGCTGGCTTGTCCACTCCATCGG
>DLVV01000060.1:574-4164 GCA_003445035.1 Planctomycetaceae bacterium
CAGGTGCGGGCTTGTCCGCAGTGTCGGCGTCGGGTGCCAGCTCCGGTGGGTTTTCGTAGATGGCCGCGACGATCTTCTGCAGGTCACCGTCTCGCTTCAGCCACTTTCTTTGCCTGGCCACATCCTCGGCCACGCTGAGGGCTGCGTTGGCGCTGGTATCGAGCTTGCCCGAGATCTCCGAAATCGACTTGTCGGCCAGGAACTGCATCGAGGCGCACTGGTAGGGCACCTGATCGATGAATGTCTCGTTGGGTACCCGTGTAGTCAAAAGTCTCGGCAACACCTGCTGGAGAGCCAATCCGATGACACCACTGAGAATGATGACGGCCGTGGTCAACCACAGGCCGATCTCGACCGGACCGCCCCAGCGAAATCCAGCGTGAAACAGGATGAAGGCGACGCTGAGCAATCCAATCCAGATATGCCCCTTGAGCCAGAACTGTGCACTGCCGATCCGCCAGGTCGGCACCTGTCGACGTGCCGAGAGCAACCCGGCAAAAATCATCATTGCCGTTCCGACGAGCCCAAAAACAAGACCGGGAAGGCTCCCACCCGACACTCCGGAGGGGCCGGAGGCGCAGGCCGCATACACAACGGATCCGATGACGAGCACAACCAGCGTGAGCAAAAGCCACTGCCTGTGTGAGCGATCGAGAATCAAGAGGCCAACTCCCCGTCACCGCTGACGCCGGCGATTTCCTCCGACTCGAAAAAGAACCCTCGGGCATTGACTCGGATCGCGGCCTCGTGTGGACAGGAGTAAACACACGAGGGTTCCCCGCTCGACAGCGAACTGCACATATCGCAGACAACCGCCCGGTTGGTCACTTTCTTGACCTCGGCGTCCTCGCCCAGCAGGCTCCACTGGTGTTCGTCGGGTTCGACCGGAACGGGCAGGTGGTTCATCTGGATCGACCCGTACGGACACTGCTCGGCACACAGGCGACATCCGATACACCAATTGCGGATCTGGATCTCGCCACTATCCCCCCGATTGATGGCTCCAACCGGGCAGCCAATCATGCAGACCGGGTCGAGGCATTGGCGACAGGTCAACGGGACCAGGTAATTCTCGTATCGGGGACCGTCCAGGTAGAGCCTCGTGTTGCCGTCATCGTGAGCGGCGATACAGGCGTCGACGCACGACCCGCACCGCGTGCAGCGGTCCAGGTCGATCAGCATCAACTGCTGCCCCTGGACGAGTCCAAGTTGTTCAAAACGGGGGGTCTGCTGTCGCAGCGATGCGGGATCGACGGCGGTTCGTTTGGCCTGCTCCTGCCGGTCGCGTTGGCGACGGCGAACGATGTCATCGATCACAGACTTCAGGGAATCCGATGACGCCATCATCTCGTGCAGAATGTTGCGGGGGATGCGGACCAACTCGACCCGCGACGGCACGGCCCCGGTCCGCGAATCGGGAATCCGCTGGTGGAAACCACTGTCCGGATGATCGTAGGCCACGCACGTGGCGTTGCGTGGCTCGTCGAGCACGACACCCATTTCGCCAAGCGGATCGCCGCGGCCCAGGTAGGCCAGCGTTCGCCGCGTCCCCACCGACTCGTCCCGCCTGGGGATTCCGGCGGGAAAGGCCAGTTCGAGTAACCAGCGGCGACAGGTCCTGGTTTCAAGCTGTGACCAGTTTTGACAATTGCCGGAATAGCCTGCCAGCAAGTCGTGAAAGTCAGCGTCACCGAACAACGCCGCAACCTCCTCGGCCGTCTTTCCCAGTTCCTTGGGAATTCCGTCACCGAGGATGAACGTATTGAGGGCATCGAGAATCTGCTGGTTGATCTCGGCCGAGACCTCACCCGACCCGGCTCTCGCAATCAATTCACCTTGCAGCGGCTCGTCGAAAACGGCGGCCACCAAACCCGCCACCAGTTCGGCATCTTCACGACAGGCTGACGCGAGATCGGCGTAGGTCACCGTCCAGTCACCCGCTTCAAACTCGGCCGTCCGCAGGCTCGTCCACGCATTGGCGAGCACCTTGACCACCCCACTGCGAATCACGTAGATGCAATCCGACTGAGCGAATTCCTCGCAGATCACACCACCGGATTCGAACTCGACCAGTTCGACATGTTCCCGCAGCTTCGAGAACTCCACCTCGTCGAGTTCCTTGAAAAGCGAGAGTTGACGGATGTGGCCCTCGAGCACCCGCTCGCGGTACACCGCGTCCATCCGCAGCTTGTACTTTGGGTCGTTGTGGAGAGTGTCGAGGACATTGCGGACCATTTCGAGCAGGTAGCATTGACCAGTGGCCACGACAGTTGCCGATCGGGGAGACCGGTTCATGCAACTCATCTCGCCAAACAGTTCCCCCTCGAACAACGGTGCCTGGCGGGTCTCGCTGTCGATGTCCGAGGGACCGTCGACGGGAATCAACTGCGACCCGTCGGATCCGGCCCGCTTCCGACGGCCGCTGAAAAGGCTGTTGAGCCACCCCCGGATTCCCCTCGAGCGAAGCGTCGGCTCCAGGGACACGACCAACTGAGCTGCAGCCACCTGCTCGAGCTGCCGCCGGGCCGGCGCGGCGGCGGATTCGAGTTGCCCGCATCGATCCTCGTACCCGGCGATCTCCGCCTCGTACTCGACGACCAACTCTGCCCGCTCCTGGTCATCAAGCGACTCGAACCCAAGGTGGTCGACAGGCTCACCGGCGGCCATCGACTGTAGAGTCTGGAGTTGCTGACGACGGATCGCGAGAACATCCTGGCTGGTCAGGATCGCGAACGCCGTCGCTCCGGCATCACCCTGCTCACAGATCACTCGTCCCGGCTCACAACGTCTCAGGACGGTGAAACCGGGAAACCGGTCAAATGACGGGGTCTTCTTGAGTCCGTCGAACAAGGAAATCTGCTGCAACTCGTCCGCGGTCAGCACCTCGTCGTCCTGGTGGAGCGACTCGGCAATTTCCGAGAGATCCGGAGGCAACATTGCTGCCGACTTGGCCATTCGCTTTCCTCGAGTCAACTCAGCAATGACGGAAAAAACGATTATGGTCTACGCTCCAGTTCACGGCAAACGGCCCATCGGCCGATCTCGACAACCGGTCTTGCAGGAAGTCCATATGCTCATCGAAACTGGACAGGAAATGGTGACAAACGAATTCCGGAGTTGGTGCTCGTGGCCTTACACGAACTGAAATTCGTTCGTCAGTACGAGGGCGAGATGCTGCGTCGTTGGTTCGACGACGACGAGGGCCTCTTCGACCTGATCGCCTGGGTCGACGACGCCGGGGCCGTCTCTGGTTTCCAGTTGGCCTACAACGTCAACGGGGAGGAACGAGCGATCACCTGGCTGGGGGGAACTTTCAGCCACCGGGACGTTGACCCCGGTGACGACTCGCCGCTCTCCAATGACAGCTCCGTGCTTGGTGACACGACGGTCTTCCCCATTGTCGACATCATCAAGAAATTCGAGCACAGCAGCCGGAACATCGCCTCGGACGTCCGCTCCATGTTGCTCGGAAAACTCGAGGAATTCGCCGGGACGCTGAGCCGCTGATCTTCCGACCAGCCAGCGGCTCCGCGTTAGAGCAACTCGGGAATCGGACGCCCGCCTTCGGCAACGATCGGGATCGGCCGGCC
>DLVV01000391.1 GCA_003445035.1 Planctomycetaceae bacterium
GAACTGCACCTCGCAGCGGTCCCCAACCGGCGATCCACAAGTGGCGGAGCCGGCCGACCAAGTGGCATGCCGTTCAAGGGAATCCCTGTTCGGATCTCCGCCCCGCGGCCCTCGGGAGCAAACCCCCAGCGGGTCCACAAAACCGTTGAACTGGCGGTGATCGCTGCGCTGGCCACCGCGTACCGCGTGTTGCCCCGTGACGAATTGCTCGAGGAAATCCAGCAAGGGGATCCGCTGACACGGCCGGCGGCGCTGGCCAGTGGAGGTGGTCGTCTGAAGACCGAGGATCTGCCGTTGTTGCTGACCCTGACCGCAAACGAGTCACCGGCGATCGCCCAGGCCGCGGTGATGAGCCTCAGGCACTACGGGGAACCGGCGGCGGTCAAGAAGCTCAAGGACCTCGCCCATCGCAACCAGCCACCGCTTTCGACAACCGCCTTCGACAGCCTGGCCGCCTCGCGGTATCCCGCGGCCCACGAGACGCTCTTGAAGATGCTGGCCGACTCCGACCCCAAGGCTCGCAAGGACATCGTGGCGACCATGGCCCGGTACCCACGACCGGCATTCGCAGACGCGATTCACGGGTACGCCACGAGCGGCGATCCGGAACTGTCCCTGGCCGCCCTGCAGGCGTTGGCCCAGATCGGGCACCCCAAGCTGATGGTGGCGCTGGGAGACGCCCTCAAGAGTTCCCACCCCCCCCGTCGCAATGCGGCACTGACAATCCTCACCTCGCGGCCAGACCAGAACAGCCAGAAGCTGGCCATCGAATTCGTGCTCAAGAGGCTCGAGTCGACTCCACCGGACAACACCATGACCTCGCTGTTGATCCGAACTCGCGATCCGCGAGCCATTCCGATGTTGCTCAAGCACCTGGCCAACTCGCCGGCCAGTCGCTCGACCGTCATCAAAATACTGATCCAGATCGGTGACCAGGACATCGCCGCCAAGCTGATGGAACACTACCCCAAGCTCAGCAACAACGACCGGGCCAACGTGCTGCGAGCCATCGGGCAGGTCGACATCAACACCTTCCGCAAGCTCGCTCCCGACGCCCTGGCCTCGAACAACAGCACCCTGGTCAACGCCGCCTGCCAGACGCTTCTGCAGGACGCCTCGCCACAGGCCGTCGCCATGCTCGTCAAGGCCTTCAACTCGACAAACTCATCGACCACCTGGAACTACACCGCCAACGCCCTTGCGGGCATCGGCACCAGCGAAGCCCGCAAGGTGCTCGAGGCAGCCCGGTCCGAGAAAAACAACAACAAGAGGAACTACGCGGTCAACGCCCTGAGAAACCTGATGCAGCGATCGCCCGGCTACCAGTACCTTTCGATGGGGCGGCACTACTCCCAACAACTGAACTGGAAACAGGCTCTCACCCAGTACAACCTCGCCGTCAAAATTGACCCCCGTCTCTCGGCGGCCTACGCCGGTCGTGGCAACGTCAAGCTGCAACTTGACGACAAGCAACTGGCCGAAGCCCGCAAGGATTTCGTCAAGGCCGTCGAACTCGACCCACTCAACTCGCAAGCCATGACCGGCATGGCCATTGTTCTTCTGCGTGAAGGCAAGCTTGATGCGGGATTGAAATACGCCGAGGACTCACAGAAGAAGGCCACGTCCAGCAACCTCACGTCGGTCCGCCGGATGTACGCCTACAACCTGGCGTGTGTCTACAGCCGCGCGATCGAGATGATCAACAAGGATCCCAAGCTGCCCGACCGCGACAACCGCCTGGCCACCTGCCGCAAGAAGGCCCTGGAGCAGCTCGAAAAGGCCGTCAAGTACGGCTGGCGGGACAAGGCCTGGCTGAACAAGGATCCCGATCTCAAGTCGGTCCGTGGAATGCCGGAGTTCAAGAAGATCTTCGGCACGGCTCCGAAGTCCCGGCCCAAAGCGACACTGAAAAAGAAGCTGAAACCAGCCAACAAGTTGAAGGTCCGGAAGCCGGCCCGGCCCAAGGCCGTGCTTCCGAAGAAAGCGCTGCCCAAGGCCGTCCGAAAACCCGTGAAGAAGAAAGAGGGCTGAGTTTCGCGATGGTGTACCTGGATCGGATCTACACCCGCAGCGGTGATGCGGGCGAAACGTCGCTGGGTGACGGCAGTCGCGTTCCCAAGACCAGCCGGCGAATCGTCGCCTACGGAGCCGTTGACGAACTCAACGCAATGATCGGCGCGGCCCGTGCCGCCACCGGCGAGGAGATCGCTGCGAACCTGGCCACGATCCAGAATGACCTCTTCGATGTCGGCGCCGACCTGTGCGTCCCCGAAGCCGACGGGGACGGGAGCGAGTCATTGAGGGTCACTTCCGAGCAGGTTTCCTGGCTCGAGACCACCATCGACACGTTCACCGACAGGCTCGAACCGCTGACCAGCTTCGTCCTGCCGGGCGGTTCGCCGGCCGCGGCCGCACTGCACCAGGCCCGCACCGTCTGTCGCCGTGCCGAGATCGAAGTGCTGCGGCTGACCGAACACGAAACCGTCAACAACCAGGTGGTCATCTACCTCAACCGGCTCTCGGACCTCCTGTTCGTGGTGGCACGATCCGCCAATGACGACGGACGCGATGACGTGCTGTGGGTTCCCGGCGGGCAACCCAAATGAATCCGCTTTTGCTCCTTCCACCGGAAGCCTCCTGCTCATGCAACGACGTTCCTTCACCAAGCTCCTGGCACTCGGAGCTGGCAGCCAGTTGATCGGCGAACCAGAGTCCGACGCCGCCGTCGAAAACGACAAACCGATGCCGTCCAAGAACTCCGACGACCGGAAACCCTCCGACCAACCCGGCCCGGTTGTCGTCGAGGACTTCATCGAGCTGTCCAGGCAGAAGTTGCCGCGGCCGTCCTGGGAGTACATCAGCACCGGATCCGAAGACCAGGTCACCCTGGCCGAGAACGTCAACGCGTTCCGCCGGATCGGGCTGTTGCCCCCCGTCCTGCACGGCGTCGGCCAGGCCGATCTCTCGACCACCGTTCTCGGCCAGAAGATCGACATGCCCGTGATGCTGGCCCCGGTGGCGGGCCTGAGGATGTTCCACCCCGACGGGGCCCCGGCATCCGCCCGGGCGGCCCGGGACGCCGGCACGATCTGTGCCGTCAGCAGCAGCTGCTTCAGCAGCGTCGAGGAGGTCGCCGCGGCCAGCGACGGACCCAAGTGGTTCCAGGTCTACATGCCCAAGGATAAGGGTGTCGCCAAGTCACTGGTGAAACGGGTCGAGGCGGCCGGGTTCAGCGCGATCGTGATCACCGTCGACCTCGGGGAACGGAAGGACGCCGACCGCCGCAATCGTTTCAGTGTCCCCCGCGACATGTTGCTGAAACACCTTCGCGACATCGGACACACGTTGCCCGATTCAATCACCACCGAGAAACTTGACGCC
>DLVV01000402.1 GCA_003445035.1 Planctomycetaceae bacterium
GAGCATGTGGTTCATCACCTGCAGACCCTGGTTGTCGACCATGGCCGCTCGTTCCTGGAAGCGGTCGACACCCCGCAGGTAGGTGCCGCCCTGGGGTGACGACCACTTGATCGACACACAGCGGGGCAGTTCGAGCAGTCGATCCAACTGGTCCAGCGACATGTCGTAGCCTTCCCAGTGGGTGTTGTAGATCATGATCGCAATCCGCTCGGTCGCCTCGTGCACCGCCGTGAACAGTCGCAGGCAGTCCTCGTCGCTGGACTCGTAGTAGTACCCCGGTCCGAACTGGACGCCGTAGGCTCCCAGTTCCTCGGCACAACGGGCCATGGCGATGATTTCGTCCGGGTGGGTTCCCTGGGCTCCGACCAGCACGGGGGCGCGACCGTCGGCGGCCTCGACGATCGTGCGGCTGATGTCCCGGCGTTCGTCGAGCGAGAGCATCGGGAAGTCACCGCCGGCTCCGACGGCCAGCAGCACGCCGCGGCCATTGACGATGCCGCGTTCGACGGTCGTCTGCACGTTGTCACGCGTGGCACCGTGATCGACGGCCAGGGTGCTGTCAAAACAACTCAGTTCCGGGATCATCGGTCCTCGGAGAACCTGCTTGACGTCGTTGATGTCCATGGTGTCCTTTGACTGGTCTGCCAGTGGATTGGGAATGCGAAAGGGAATGCCGGGGCCGGTCGCCGTGGTCACTCGGACGGCGAGGTCGTCTCGTGGTCGTAGTCGCCCTTGACCACCGCCCGCCAGGTCAGTTTCCGGGTCTTTTCCAGGTCAGCCGGGGGGAGGACCGAGCCGAGTACGGCTGCGATCAAAAAGGTGCCGACCGCCGAGAGCGGCAGGATCAGGAAGGTCCCGGGATTCGATTCGGCAACGACGCCGGCCAGTCCCAGGCCGACGACCAGTTCGGACCACCAGGAGACCACCAGGGCGATCAGTGTTCCACAGCCTGTGGCGATGAGGATGGCGGTTTCTCCCACATGTGGAAGGAACATGCCCACCAGGAACATGGAAGCCAGCGGGCCCAGGGCGCAGTTGAAGGTGCGAGCGCTGGCGTCGATGATGTTGAGATCCTCGGGCAGGAACATCAGCCCGGCGGCCATCGCGGTGCAGCCGACGCCGACGACGACCGAGAGCCTGCGTGCGAGCACCAGTTCACGCTCGTCGCTGACGTCGGGGTGCTTCTTGCGGACAAAGTCGACGATCAGCACGGTGGCGACCGAGTTGATGCCCGAATCGAGGCTCGACATCGCTGCGGCGAACAGGGCTGCGACGAGCAGTCCGGCGGCACCGACGGGCAGATGGTGTCCGATGAAGTGCGGGAACACGCGGTCGGCCACCCTGGCCTCTTGTGGGTCACTGACCCCGTCGACGATTTCCGCCGGGTTCTGCAGGTAGTAGGTCAACAGGGCCATGCCACACAGTGCCAGCAGGATCATGACCACCAGGTCGCAGCTGAAGTTGACCATGTTGCTGCGGATGGCGGACTTCAGGGAATTCATGGTGAAGTACCGCTGCATGGCGACCTGGTCTCCCAGGAACGTGCACAGGTACCAGAAGGCGCTGTGCAACACCGCGAAACCGATCACGTTCCGTTCACCAAGGTCCCAGCTCCAGAGCGGAGGAAACTCGTGTCCGCCCCCGGCCTTGTCGGTCATCGTGTTCCACCAGTCGACCGGTCCGGTGCCGGTGTCCGAGACGATGATCACCAGCGTCAGGATGGCGCCGGCGATCAGGATCACCGTCTGCACCACGTCGGTCCAGATCACCGCCTTGATGCCGCCCAGGACCGTGTAGAGCGTGGCCAGCGTGCCGACCGATGTCAGCACGACCAGGGTCCATGCCTGGAGTCCGAAGTCCGATCCAACCAGCCGGGCCATGCTGGCGTAGGTAATGTCGGCGACGGCCACCGAGGCTGTCAGGACGACCATCCCCATCCAGAACAGTCGCAACACGAAGACAAACAGGATGCTGGCCAGTTTGCCCGCACGGGATCCGAAACGCCTGTCGAGGTATTCGTAGACGCTGGTCAGTTTCAGCTTCATCAGGAACGGCAGCCAGACGAAGCTGACCACCACGAATACGAACGGAACGACCAGCCAGGCCAGGGCCATGGTTGGTCCGTTCTTGATCATCTCGCCGGGCGAGGCCAGGTAGGAGATGGTCGAGAGCAGCGAGGCCATGATCGAGAGGCCAACGGCCAGCCAGGGCATCTGCCTGCCACCGACGAAGTAATCTTCGCTGCGGGACTGGTGCCTGGAGAAGTAGACCCCGACGGCCAGCACGCCCAGCAGGTAGACGCCCACCACGACGTAGTCGAGGCCCTGGAGTCCTTCGACGACATCGGCGGGAAGCGGGCCGGCTGGGGTTTCGGCAAGCAGGTGAAGCATGGCGACTGTTGACGGGACCGTTTTGGAGGCATTCACCTTACGGAAATGCGTGCGGCGATTCCAAGCGGAGAGGCGTCGCCCCCGTTTACATGTCCGATCGGCATTCGTATGATTCCCGCGCTTCGCTCGCAGAGAACGAGTCGTTGAACCCACAGCAGGCAGTTTTACCTTCCGATCGATCGCCGGCGCCGGCCGTGGCCTGGCTGGTCGGTTTCTTCGTGTTGTTCTTCCTGCTGACTCCGGAACTGCCCAACAATCGGGAGTTCACCCGGTTGGACATGGTTGCGGGTTCACCGATGGCGATGCTGGACGCCGTGGATCCTCCACAGGAGCGATCCGGCTGGCGGTACCTGCCCCAGAGGCTGGGCGTGTGGTTGACCGCCGCGGGCCTGCTGTTCGGGGCCTGGGGGATGGGCCGACTGGTCTGCCGATTGGCGGGATGGTGTGACCGGTCGGCGACGTCCGCGCTGAAGACCGACACGACCACGTCTCTTGTCCTGGCCACGGGTGTCGGGATCTCGGCCCTGTCGTTGTTGACACTGGCCTGTGGCCTGGCCGGCGTGCTCGAACGGAGATTTCTGGTTGTCCTGCCGGCGGTGGCAGTGGTGACAGAACTGGTGCTGTGGTGGCGGGACGGAGCGGGTCGCCGTGCCGAGTCCGAAGTGCCGGCGTCGGCGGTCTCCCCGGGGTTCTTCCTGGCGTACCCCACAGCGGTGAAGTGGCTGGTCGGATTTGTGGCCGCCCTGTTTCTGTTCTTCCAGTTCACCGGTGCGGCCTTGCCGTCGATTGACTTCGACGTCAAGGAGTACCACCTGCAGGGGCCGCGGGAATTCTTCGAACAGGGGCGGATCACCCGTCTGCCTCACAACGTCTACACCAGCTTTCCGTTCCTGACCGAGATGCTGAGCCTGGCGGGGATGGTTGTGGCCGATGACTGGTGGTGGGGGGCGTTGGTCGGCAAGTCCGTGCTGGCCGCATTTGCTCCCCTGACGGCCCTGGTGCTGTTCTCGGCCGGTCGCCGGTGGTGGAGTTCGTCGGCCGGTTTGGCCGCCGCGATGGTCTACCTGACGATTCCCTGGGCGACCCGTGTTTCGATCATTGCCTACGCCGAAGGCGGACTGTGCTTCTTCCTGGCGGCGACGTTGCTGGCGGTGATGCTGGCGATCGAGAGGTCACAGCGGGGTGAACCGGCGACCGCCGCCTGGTTGCTGGCCGGCCTGCTGGCCGGCAGCGGGATGGCCTGCAAGTACACCGGGCTGGTCCAGGTGGTGATCCCTGCTGCGGGGGTCCTGGTCGTGGTGTTGGCCAGGTCACCGAAGCGGAACGGGTCAGAGGCGGCATCGCCGCGAGCCGTTCGACTGGTTGTTGCCTTCTGCTGTGGTGTCGCGTTGACGATCGGCCCGTGGTTGCTGAAGAACCTGGCCGAGACAGGCAACCCGGTCTACCCGTTGGGATACTCGGTGTTCGGCGGAGAGGACTGGTCGGAGTCGGACAATCTCAAGTGGCGGGCGGCCCATTCCTCCAGTGACTATTCGGTATCGGACCTGGCCAACCGTGTGCTCGATGTCGTCAGCCGCAACGACTGGCAGAGTCCGCTGGTGTTCGGACTGGCTCCGCTGGCGCTGCTGGTCTCCAGCCACCGACGCCTGGTGGTCGGTCTTTGGTTGCTGGTGGCGTGGTTGTTCTTCAGTTGGTGGGGGCTGACGCACCGGCTCGACCGTTTCTGGGTTCCGTTGTTGCCGGTCGTCTCGTTGCTGGCCGGGATCGGGATGACCTGGTCGAGCAGATCGGCATGGTGGCGTCCGTGTGGGGTGTTGGTCGTGCTGGGTGTGGCCCACAACATCGGTGTGGTGACGATCACCGAACCACGTCCGGTGATCGGGTACAACGCGTTTCTCGGCGATCTCGACACGGCCCGCCAGGTCGTCCAGGCGACGGCTCCAGCGATCCGGGCGGCCAACCAGCGGCTCGGGGACGGGGCCAGGCGGGTGCTGTGTGTCGGGGAGGCCCAGGTCTTCGACGCGAGATTTCCGGTTCGGTACAACACCGTCTTTGACCGGTCGCTGCTGGAAGAGTGGTGCGGGGACGGGCAGGGGGGGCTGGCCGATGCCGAGACGATCCGCGAGCGGTTCAACGCCGAGGGGATCGGCTGGGTGCTGGTCAACTGGCAGGAGATTCTCAGGTATCGCACGACGTACGGGTACACCGATTTTGTGACCCCCCGGTTGTTCGCCCGACTACGTGAAGCCGGCGTGCTGGGCGAAGACGAATTCGCCCGACAGCAGCTGGTGCCGCTTGGCCCCCTCTCGGAACGGGATCGTGACGAGATCGCCGGCTGGGGGACCGGCCTGCGAGCGACGATGCAGCGGGGCGACCACCGGACCGAGGGATACGTGGCGTTCCAGTTGTTCCGGGTCCGCTAGCGGAGGTCATCGGCCGGATGGTATCGAAGGCCTACACCGTGGCCAGTTGACCCGCGCCGACGAATGCCAGCCGGGTGGCGATGTGGTCATCGTCGAGTCCGAACACCCTGGCGACGGCATTGCGGTAGGCTTCCAGCTGCCCGCGGTAATACTCGACTTTCGAGTCGATGTCGTCCTGGTTCTCGACGTGGTCGGTCTTGTAGTCGATCGTATCCGCGGCGACGACCGAGTCTCCGTGTCGCAGCAGTACCAGTCGGTCGATGGTCCCGTTGAGGATTTCTCCGTCCCGGTTGATCGTGAACGGGTACTCGCATCGGACTTCCAGTTGTGGTCCGTCGCCCTCGAGGATCTCTTGGCTGACCTCGTCGTTGAACGGCAGCCATTGCTGTTGTTGGTAGGAGTCTTCGGTGAGCATGGCCTGGATCTCGGGCTGCTGGAGATTGGCCTTCAGGTTGGCAATTCGGACATCGAGATCGTTGACGTGGATGTGATTTCTGTGAGCGATTTGTTCGAGTGCCTGGTCATCGGGAACCTGGTTGGCCCACTCGGTGTGCTCGAGCCAGGCATGGACCAGTGTGCCGTGTTGCATGTTTGCACCGGAGCCGGCTTCGAAGATCGCGGCGACATCGACTTCCGAGGGACCCTCGAGACCTGACGGCGCCCGTCGGGTGCGGCCCCGTCGCCTCGAACCCCCGCACGGCTCCAGCGTGATGTCGAGAGTGATGTCCTCGGCAACCGGTTCGTCGGGCTGTTCGACCCGGGACCACCACTCGGGATCCCCTTCCTCGAAAAGCACGACTCCGGCGTCAACTTCGTCACCGTCGGTCAGGGTGGCTCTCAACAGCCCGGCTGTGGTCGCCGGGAGTTGGTCCTCCTTCTTGTTCGACGGAGGAATCAGCATGTGCAGGGCGTAGCGGGCCCGCGTCATCGCGACGTACAGCACGCACAGGGTCTCGGTGGCATTGCGACTCTGCTCGGCGACATAGACGCCGTTGATTTTCTTGTCTTCGCGGAAGACCAGCCGCAGTTGTTTGTTGGCGGTCTTGAGGATTCGGTCCGGTGGCTCGGTTGGTTTGCGGCGACTGACGGAGAGCGTGTTGGTGCGGCCGGCCAGCGTGGAGGTCAGTTCCGGAAGAATCACGACATCGAATTCCAGTCCCTTGGCCTGGTGAATCGTCATCACCCGGACACGATCGGTCGATGGGTCGCCGAATCCCTCCGATCGGACAAATCGATCGAAGGCCGCCGGGCGCAACGTGGACTGGGCGTCGAATCGGGTGGCGAGTCGGACAATCTGCGAGAGCCGGAATCGTTCGTCGCAATCGGATGAGGCGGCCAGTTTCCGGGCGAGGTCACCGATGACGGCACCGTAGCCTCGGTCGGCGAGATCCTCTCGCAACCGTCGAGACACTTCCGTGCAGTCGATTTCGCTCGATGAGCGGTCGAGACCGAGAAGGTCCCCGAGTGGTGACGAGGCGACATGGAAAGCCGCGAGGGAATCGGCGGGATGGTCTGCCAATCGCATCATCGACAGCAGGGCGAGCACCGGGGCCGAGTCGGTCAGCGGAAAACCGCCTTCCTGGCTGGCGGCCACTCCGCGTTGGCGGAGTTGGGAAACGATTTGGCCAACCGTCTTGTTTTGTCGCACCAGGATGCCCACGCCATGGTCACCGGACCGGTTGATGATCTCGGCGATTTCATCGAACTTGGCGTCGTCATCGAGGGCGCCACGTTCTCCGGGCAGCGTCTTCAGGCAGGCGTAGCCGGTGCGGTCGGCGTGATGGGCATCGTGATCGGCAAACGGCCATCCGGCCACGGCATCGGTGACCTGGTCCAGGTTGTCGTGGCGTTCCAGGTTTCCAAAGACCGTGTTGATCGTCTGGATCACTTCCGGAGTTGACCGGAAACTTTCCGAGAGATCATCGACGTCCAGGCCGGAGAGTTCCTTTTCGAGTTCCTCGAGGATCTCGGCCACCCCGCCGCGCCACCCGTAGATGGCCTGTTTCCTGTCACCGACACAGAAGAACGACCGATCCGCGTCGTTGCCGTCGGTGATCTCGCGGGCCAGTGGTTCGATCACCTGCCATTGCAGCGGCGAGGTGTCCTGGAATTCATCGAGCATCAGGTGATC
>DLVV01000325.1:0-4339 GCA_003445035.1 Planctomycetaceae bacterium
CAAGTCGACCCGGCCCGACAAGCGGGACCAGCTTGTCGACGAACTCCTAGGCCTCACCGGGGATCCGAAGCGCGATCTGCACGTCGGGTCGTGGAGTGCTTACTGGGCGTTGAAGTGGGGCGACCTGCTGCGGAACAACCGCAAGCAGACCGGCGTGGGTGGCATGTGGAGCCTGTCCAACTGGATCAGGCGGTCGTTGCGAGAGAACATGCCCGTCGACCAGTTTGTCCGCGAGATCATCACGGCCCGGGGGTCGACGTTGAAGAACGGCCCGGCCAATTTCTTTCGCATCTCTCGCAAGCCGACCGATCTTGCCGAGACCACCGCCCAGGTGTTTCTTGGTGTTCGAATTCAGTGCGCCCGTTGTCACCATCATCCGTACGAGGTCTACAGCCAGGCGGACTACTACGGGCTGGCCGCGTTCTTCACGCGGGTCGGAATCAAGAACAACAGCAAGTTCGACCAGCTCGCCGGTGAACCGATCGTCATCCTCAGAAACTCGGGGTCGATTGCTCATCCACGCCTGGGCAAGACGATGGCTCCCACGCCGCTTCTGGGCAAGCCGATTGACGTCAAGGGGATCCGTGACCTGCGACGACCGCTGGCCGACTGGCTCACGGCCAGGGACAACAAGCTGTTCTCCCGCAACATCGTCAACCGCATCTGGTCGTATTTCATGGGGTCGGGACTCGTCGAGCCCGTCGATGACATGCGGGCGACCAATCCCGCGTCGAACCCAGAACTTCTCAATGCCCTTGGTGACCACCTGGTCGAGAGCAAATTCGACCTCCGCAAGCTGATGCGGTCGATCATGAGGTCCCGGGTCTACCAGCTCAGTTCGAATGTCCTCCCCGAAAACGCGGGGGATCGCCGCTTCTACCCGCACTACAACATCAAGCGGCTGCCGGCCGAGGTCCTGCTCGACGCCATCGATTCCGCCTGTGGGACCCACGAGCCATTTGGCGGCGTGCCCCTGGGCACCCGGGCCATCGAGCTCCCCGATCCGAACTTCAACTCCTACTTCCTCGACACCCTGGGGCGGCCACAACGCGCCATTGCCTGCGAGTGCGAACGCACCGCCGAACCCAACCTGGCCCAGGTCCTGCACATTGCCAACGGCGAGTTGCTCAGCCGAAAACTGGCCGACAACACCGGGCGGATCTCGAAACTCACCGGTTCCGGAACCCTCGAGAAAGAAGCGGGTGCCCGGCGAGCCATCCACCAGCTTTACCTGTCCGCCTACAGCCGGGCTCCCACCCCCGACGAACTTGTCCAGTGCCGGAAGATCATCACTCGCGCCCCCAAGCTTCGTGAGGGCCTGGAAGATCTGCTGTGGGCGCTGTTGAACAGCCGCGAGTTCCTGTTCAACCACTAGGGGAAGGCACCGGAAGCCGACCGCCGCCGATGCTGCTGGTGGCAGATCGTCAGATGGGAGTATAATCCTGTCTGTGAATCCTCCGACGGACGACCGCGCGTCTGCCGGTGCTGTTTGATCCTGGAGTTCGTCGATGCTGTCGATTCGTGACACCGCGCGTTCCGCAATAGGACGACGAGAGTGGTTGCGCATCGGTGGGCTCAACACCCTCGGTCTCTCGCTGCCGGGATTCCTGGCGGCCCAGGAACAGGACACGGCAGGCAACACGGCCGATCCGACGTTCGGGCGGGCCAAGAACGTCATCTACCTGTACCTGGGTGGCGGCCCGCCGCAACACGAGACCTTCGATCCGAAACCCGATGCCCCCGCGGCGGTCCGCGGCGCGTTTGGTCCCATCCACACCAACATTCCCGGAATCCAGTTCTCGGAACTGCTGCCCCGGACGGCGCGGATGGCCGACCAACTGGCTGTCTGTCGGGCCATGTCGACCAACGACAACATCCATTCCACCAGCGGGTACTGGGTGCTGACGGGGTACAAGTACAAGGGACCCGGTGCACGGACGATTCAGCCCACCGATTGGCCCAACCTGGGGTCGATCGTGAAGGTGCTGAAGCCCAGTGAGAAGATCCCGTTCAGCTTCGTGTGGCTGCCCGAGCCGATCGTGGCCAATCCGGGAGTACTGATTTCCGGGCAGAGCGGAGGGTTCCTGGGTGCGCACGCCAACCCCGAGCGATTCACCTGTGATCCACAGACCCCCGGGTTTGCGGTCAAGGAGTTCGAGCTTCCGGCAGATGTCTCACCGCTTCGCCTCTCGAGCCGTTCCTCGTTGCTGGACCAGATCGACGGTCACTTCCGTAACGTGGAACGAATTGACGCCGTCCAGGATTTCGATCGTCACCGCCGCGAAGCGTTCGGGATTCTCTCCAACGGGAAGGCTCGTTCCGCGTTCTCCATCAAGCAGGAGCCGGCCAGGCTCCGTGACCGGTACGGCCGTGGCAAGTGGGGGCAGAGCGTGTTGCTGGCCCGGCGGTTGATCGAGGCCGGCGTGCGATTTGTTCACGTGCAGTGGCCGAGAGAGCCTGGCGATCTCAGCTCGAACCGTCCGACGTGGGACACTCATGCGGACAACAACAACCGGGTGAAGAACGTCCTCTGCCCCCAGTTCGATGTCGGTTTCACGGCACTGGTTGAAGATCTTGCCGACCGTGGACTGCTCGACGAGACACTGGTCGTGGCGGTGGGCGAATTCGGACGGACCCCGAAGTTCAATGGCGCGGGTGGTCGCGATCACTGGGGCCCGGTGTTCAGTTGTGCCCTGGCCGGAGCCGGCATTTCCGGTGGCCAGGTGTACGGGGCGAGTGATGCCAATGGCGCGCAGCCACACAGCGGAC
Organism: Planctomycetaceae bacterium; assembly: GCA_003445035.1. Classification (GTDB taxonomy): domain Bacteria; phylum Planctomycetota; class Planctomycetia; order Planctomycetales; family Planctomycetaceae; genus UBA8437. The sequence continues at coordinate 2,770 of DLVV01000325.1, forward strand.
GCGTGCTGCCCCAGGAACTGGCGGCCACCATCTTCCACCTGCTGGGGATCGGGCACAACGCGACATTCCGGGACCTTGCCGATCGCCCACACCATGTCTGCAATGGTCAGCCCCTGTACAAGCTGCTGGGCAACGCGCCGGCGACAGCTCGGCGGCAGGCGGCAACCGGCGTGGTCGCTCCGGTCCCCGACTTCCGTCCGATTCACGCGAAGAAGACGGGCTGAATCCGGAAACTGGCCGGACAACTTCAGGCCACAGCGGCCGGATCACCTGGTCATCGCCTATTCGACGACGTCGGGGCTTCCGATCTGGTCGAGGTTCTCGACCAGAAGAGAAGATCTGCTGTGGGCCTTGTTGAACAGCTACGAGTTCCTGTTCAATCACTGGCTTGCGGCAGGGAACTGCTGGTGATCTTGCAGTTGGGCAACTGTGCCCGCAATCGTTGTAGTCCGCCGGCAGTCACCTTGGTGTTTGAGAGCCACAGCGATCGCAGTTTCTTGAGTGACTTCAGGTGATGCAGACCCGCATCTCCGATCCTCGAGCTCCTGAGCCTGAGTTTCTCGAGACCCTTGACGCTGGAAAGAGACTTGAGTCCGTCGTCGGTGATTCGATTTCCGTTGAGGTACAGGGTCTTGATTTTCTTCAGCTTGCAGACACTCGCAATCCCGGCATCGGTCACGTTTCCGTGACAATACGCTGACAGTAACTCCAGGTTGGGGAATCCCCTGACGATCTCGTCAAGTGCCGGATCGGTCAGGTAGGACGAGGCAAACCGGTTACGCTTCCCGGCTGTCCCATTTGTTCGTGCTTTCAGGACGGTCTTCCGGACACTCTCGACTTTTCGTCGCTCGTACTCCGCGGACTTCTTGGAGGCGGCGACGGCCGTGGTGGCCAGGCAGCCTGCCAGCGCGACCAACGTCAAGCTGCGACAGGCTTTCATCACGCTCGAGACTCTCATGGCACATCCTCCTTTTTTTGGACAAGGAATCTGCGTCAGAACACGACTCAAAAGCGGGGGCATCGACAGTGTCGGTGCCGAATCAACCTATTGTACCAGTTGGTGGCTGGATCTGAACCGCTTTCGAATGTTGTTCAGTGGCGAAGAGGCGAGATGGCTGGGTCGGGTGATGAGCCTCACTCGTCGTTCGGTCATCGCCTATTCGACGACGTCGGGGCTTCCGATCTGGTTGAGAACCTCGAAGGCCGGTTCGGTCGAGCCTTCGCGGGTGATCAGGAAATTGAACAGGTAGATCCCGTCCGCTTTCTCGCTCCAGATGTGCTGCGCGGCGCGACGGTACTGCTTGGGGGTCAGGGCGACACCGTTTTTCTTGTCAACGATCTCGATGCAGCCGTAGACGGGGACCTCGGTGATCAGTTTCTTCCATGGGGCGACGGGAAGATCGAACGTGACGCTGAGGAATCGTGAGACCGTGACGAAATCGATCCAGCCGTTCCTGGCCCAGGCGACCGGATCGCAGCCGACCTTGCGCGACCCCTGATAGGTCGCCGGAACGTCGTAGTTCTCCGTTGGGGGGCGGACGCCCATTACCAGGTGGCGTTTCCGTTTCTT
>DLVV01000325.1:4731-4905 GCA_003445035.1 Planctomycetaceae bacterium
TGTCGTGCCTCCCTTGAACAGTATGGGGAAGCGGTTGAAGTCGAGCTCGATGCCGTCGCAGTCGTATCGTCGGACGGCCTCCTGGATCAGCAGGAACATGTGGTCCCGGACTTCCTTGTGACCGTAATCGAGCGTGTGACCCTGGTCGGGATCGAAACAGTGGAACTTCTTGTG
>DLVV01000075.1:0-3892 GCA_003445035.1 Planctomycetaceae bacterium
GATGCGACACTGCAGAAACGGCTGACGGACACGTTCGAACAGGCAAGGATCAAGCAGATCTGGAACGATGGCCGCGCGGCTCAACGGTTTCGTCGCGTCAAGAGCAGGACGCCGGTGTTGCTGATCGATGCACTGGCGAAGTCGTTTCCGGATCAGCCGGTCTCATTACTCAGGAAATGTCTCGACGCGGGCGACATCCTGGTCAACGGCAAACCGGTCAGCGCGAAAGTCCGGGTGACCGGCCGAGACAAGGTGCTGATCGTCTTCGGTGGCTCCAAGCAGTGCTATGCCGCGAAGAACCGCGCCGAGTACTGGGCCGAAGTGGTGCAGTGCTGGTTTGATACCAATCGCACCATGGATCATGACCACAACCACATCCACACCCGGAAGCAGTTGAAGTCGTACGATCCCGTGGTCGCGAGGCTCTGCCGGGACGTGCTGGGTGATTCCGGCTGGCGGTTCGTTTCACCCCGTCAGCGTGCCGGAAAGCGGCATCTGAAGAACTACGATCCGACCAGGGCCCCTACGGTCGTGGATCCTGATCACATCAAGAAGGCCGCAAACGATTACTACGACAAGTACTGGAAGAGCTACTGGAAGCGGCTGCACGAGAAACACGCGGCCACACGGTGAATGGCCCACACATCCTTGGTCACAGCGGCTTCAGAGTTTGAAGCACATCAGCACGCCGTTCCAGTCCTTGCAGAACAGTCGCTGGTTGGACAGCACGACGTGAGGCCAGGCGTCGCTCTTCATCAATCGTGATTTGCGGGCGAGTTCCTTGTATGCCTTCGGCGACTTGCCGGAAGACTCGACCAGCACCAGGTCGCCGCGGTTGGCCCAGACGATCAGGCGATGGTCTGAGGTGAACACGCACGAGGCGGTCAGGCCGAATCCCGGTGCCCGCCAGATCAGTTGGCCGGTCTTGTAGTCCAGGCAGGTCAGGCCACTGCGAATCAGGTACAGCCGGCCCTGGTACAGAACAGGCGAACAGGCGTCGGCCGCGTAGGGAGCCTTCCAGACCTGGCGGATTCCCTTGCGTGAGACTTCGAGGCGGACGACCGAGGACTTGTTGTAGGCCGAGGTGATGACAACCGATTGACCGTCGATGACCGGCGTGGCGATGTTGTTGCCGAAGTCTGTGATCCAGGGGAATGTCGCCAGGGTCTGGCCCGCGTGTCCCTTGTCGAGTCGAGCCACGAGCAGATTGCGGATTGTCAGTACGGCCACACAGGGGATGCCGTCGACAGTCATTGGCGACAGCCCGCCCGAGTGCCCGGCCGGTTGTTTGCTCTCGGAGGCCCACACTCGCTTCCCGGTCTTCTTGGAGAAGGCCATCAGGTTGCCCTCGTCGTCGCCGACCTCGACGATGACCCAGTCTTCATGGATCAGCGGGGCAGTCGTGTAACCATAATCGCGGAGCCGGCGGCGTCCCACCAGCGGTCTCTGGGCGACGTCGTACGCCTCATAGAAATTCAACCGCCAGACATGGCGGCCGGATTGGCGAGTGTCCCAGCAGTTCAGGTCGCCGTCGGTGCTCAGCGTGTACAGGTAGCCGGTCTGCTTGTCGAACGACGGGCATGAGGAAGGTCCGGAATACAGGCCCTTGTCACCTTCGCTCTTTCTGCCGTAGAGCGGACAGGGGTACGACTGGGTCCAAAGTGGCTTCCCGGTGGCGGCCTCCAGACAGTGGACCCACTCGCGGTTGTCCTTCCATCCCATCGTGTAAAGGCGGCCGTCGACGACGATCGGGGCACTTCCGCTGAGCCCGAGCTTGGCGGTCCATGCGGGTTTGCCGGGAGGCCACGCCCCCCGGTCAAACCCCGAGTCTTCGTCGACGACCCCGCTGCGAGCAACCCCGCGCCAGTGCGGCCAGTCGGCCGCGCGAACCGTGTTTGTCAGCGCACCGATCACCGTCGCGAGCAGGAGTGCCTTGAGGTAAAAAGGGCGGGTCGTGGTCTGGCGAGGCATCGGCTGGAAGGCAAAGTGGGTTGAAATTGAGTGGCCGGCGATTGTATCAGGAAACGATATCGAGAACGCGGAGCGGAACAGAGTCGGTTTCAATCGGAGTCTGAACACCATGAGAATTGCCATTGGCGGGATCTTGCACGAGACGAGCACGTTCGTGCGGACGGTGACAACGATGACGGATTTTCAGCACGCACAGGGAATTGCCCACGGCGCCGAGTTGATCGAGCGGTTTCGCGGAACCAACGTGTGTTCGGGCGGCTTCATCGATCGTCTCGAGGAAGAAGCCGAGGTGGAGATTGTACCGCTGCTTCGAGCCAGTGCGTTTCCAGGTGGCTTGATTGATGCGGTCGACTACGCGGAGATCAAGAACGATCTACTGGACCGATTGTCCGAGGCGGAACGGGCCGGGGGGCCGGTTGACGGGGTCTTGCTGGATCTGCACGGGGCGATGGTGGTCGATGGAATCGACGATGCCGATGGAGACATGACTGCTGCGGTTCGTGAGGTGATTGGGCCGGAACGGCCGATCGTTGTGACCTACGATCTGCACGGCAACCACACGACATTGCGAGTGAAGTCAGCGACGGCGGTCGTCGGATTTGACACGTTTCCTCATGTGGACATGGCTGAACGCGGACGCGAGGCGGCGGAGATTGTGTTGGCGACGATCCGGAGTGAAATGGCCCCGGTCGGAGCCATTCGTAACCTGCCGATGTTCTGGGCCACTCGCAAACAGGTGACGGCCCATCCTCCCATGGACGATGTCATACGACGTGTTCACGAAATCGAACAGCGGCCGGGTATCATCTGTGTGACGATCGCCACCGGGTTTGCGTGGTCGGACGTGGCCGACGTCGGGTCATCGGTGATCGTGGTCGCCGACGGTGACGAAGCTCTCGCCCAGGCCACCGCCGACGAGTTCGGCGAGTGGGTGTGGGAGAATCGCCAGACTTGGTTTTCCGCTCCCATTTCGGTGCGCGAGGGACTCGATGCGGGGCAGGCCATCGGGAACTTTCCGATCATGTTGGCCGACCACTGCGACAACACCGGAGGTGGGGCTCCGGGGGATTCGACCGAGGTCCTGCAGGCCTTCCTGGAACTCGAGCTCGAGGACGCCTTGATCCTTTACCTGGTCGATCCGGAAGTCGCCGTGCAGGCGCACGAAGCGGGGGCAGGAGAGGCCATCACGGTTTCGCTTGGCGGTAAGTCGGATCCGATCCAGGGGGCCCCGGTCGACTGCACTGCCGAAGTCGTTGCCGTGACCACCGGTGAGTTCGCCTACGATGGTCCGATGCTGGCCGGATTGACCGGGACCATGGGGCTTTCGGCGTGGTTGAAGATCGAGGGAGTGAATGTCGTCGTGGTGACGGCCCGCGAACAACCCTATGACATGGCTTTCAGCCGCACCCTGGGCATTGATTGCGCGGCGATGAAGTACATCTGTGTGAAGTCCGCCGCGCATTTCCGGGCAGCCTTCGAACCGATTGCCGGTTCGATCCACAACATCGACGCCGCCGGGATTCACACACACCGGTTCGCGGACCTGGTGTTCCAGAAGAGACAGCCCGAGATGTTCCCGGTCGAGATCCCCGCCGATGAATCGTGATCCCGGTCGGTTCGCGGTTGATGAGAATCAGGACGGCGCCGGGGCCTCGGTCACCTCTCGGTAGATGTCCTTGTCGACCGCTTCGCTCCACCGATCGATGATCTTCCGCCACAGCGGCCCGGGCGTCCCGTCTCCGATCGGAACACCGTTGAAACGGACGACCGGGCCCAGGCAGTAGGGGGTTGTCGGCATCCAGGCCTCGTCGGCGTTGACCACGTCGTAGGTCTGGATGTCCTGTTCGACGAAGGGGATCCCCATCTCCTCGAGGATCTCGGTGAGCACCGTCAGGCTGATGCCCCAGAGGATGTTGTCGCG
>DLVV01000075.1:4291-4775 GCA_003445035.1 Planctomycetaceae bacterium
ACAGTGCCGTCGCGCCGGGGTCGAGTTGCTTGATCTCCTGTTCGCCGATCCACATGTGCAGACGGTTACGGTTCTTGATCCGGGACGAGAGGCACTGCGGGGGCCAGTGCCGAGGGGCCGGCGTGACACAGTGGACTCCTTCCAGGAACACGTCCCGCCACAGGTGAAACTGCATAGGGAATGTGTGCTGGACGTAGCTGGCAGTGAGTTCTGTGGGCATGCCGGAGGAACCGGCGTAGACCGTGTTCTCTCCAGCGGTCATGTAGAACACCAGTCCCAGTTCGCGACCGGGTTCCAACTGGCTGTTCTCGGCAATCAGCTTCTCCGAAATCGCCCGGCTATCTTCGAGACTCACCGGCGGGGTGATCCGGGCATATCGGCAACTGCGGTAAAACCTCTGCAGGTGGTCGTCGAGCCGGTAGGGAGTCTGGTGGAACGTGCGAAAGAAATCGGTCACGGCAGCGCCGATCACGATGCCGAGGTC
>DLVV01000075.1:5068-10075 GCA_003445035.1 Planctomycetaceae bacterium
AGCGCCGATCACGATGCCGAGGTCATAGATCGGCAGGACACACTTTGAGGCGGGGACGTATTCCCCCTTGAGGTAGGCAATCGGTTCGGACATGGGGGCACCGCCTGTGATGAGTGATGGTGGAGCGACCATCGTACGAACTGGCAAGGGGATTTGTGTACCATCGGGGGATAGTCTCCGGTGTCAAGTGGTGGCCGACCGTGTCCCAGAACCATGCATTCTCTCGGCTCGTTTCCCTGTTGATGCTGTTCTCGATGTGGACGACCGCGGCAGCCGCCCGGGAAAAATCGGATCCGGAGAGCTTTGAGACACTCGGAAAGTCCTACCAGGCCCGGGTCCGTCCGCTGTTGGGACAGTTCTGCACTGGTTGTCATTCGACGAAGAAGAAGGCCGGCGAACTCGATCTCGAGCGATTCGGCAAGCTGTCCGATGTTCGCCGCGGCACGAAGGCCTGGCTGGGCGTTGTCGAGATGCTCGAGAAGCGGGAGATGCCTCCCAAGAAGTCGAAGCAGCCGAGTGATACACAGCGTAAGGTGCTGGTCGATTGGGCGCGGCGTTATTTGCATGCCGAGGCTCTGGCACAGGCGGGGGATCCGGGACCGGTGGTGTTAAGGCGGCTCAGCAACGCCGAGTACACCTTTTCGGTTCGCGACCTGACCGGTGTGCCGCTTGATCCGGCCCGTGAGTTTCCCGGAGACAACGCCGCTGGCGAGGGGTTCACCAATACGGGGGCCGGCCAGGCCATGTCGCCGGCCTTGCTCCGAAAGTACCTGGATGCCGGCAAGCAGATCGCCGGCCACGCCGTGCTGGTGCCCGACGGGATCCGGTTCTCGATCAAGAACTCACGCCGTGACTGGACCGATGAGAAGCTGGCGGAAATCCGCACGTTTTACCGGCGGTACACCCGCTCGAACGACCTGGGCGTCGGCGACAAGGTGGGCAACATCAACGTACACAGCAACACACGCCTGGGAATTGCCGGCCAGTTGCCGATCGAGAAATACCTGCTGGCAACTCTCGAGGAGCGAACCCGGCTCAGGACGGGCAAAACGACGATCGCCGCCGTGGCGAAGCAGCGACAACTGAGCCGACCCTATCTCCAACGGCTCTGGAAGTCGCTGAACCTCAAGCAGTCGTCGTTGATATTGGATCGGGTACGTGCCAGGTGGCGAGCGGCGAAACCGGTCGATGTGAAGGGGGTGGTGGCCGAGGTGGAGCCGTGGCAGCAGGCCCTTTGGGTCTTCGGTCCGGTGGGACTGGTCGGTCGCACCGATGGCCCGAAACTCTGGATGTCGGGAGTTGACCCGGTCCTGACGTCGCAGGAACTGCGTCGCGCGTTCACGGCCCCCAAGGCCGATGCCAAGGCCAATGACAAGTCAAAAAAACCTGTTGTGTTGTCGCTGGTGATTGGCGATGCCGGTGACGGTCGCGACGGTGACTTTGTCGTCTTTCAAAAGGCCCGACTGATCAAGAAGGGGCAACCCGATGTCTTGCTGCGGGATGTGCGGAAGCTGGTCGGCGATGTGGCCGGTGGTCCATGGGGCCTGGATCCCGCTCGGTTCGGCAAACATCCCGTGGCCAAGGAACTCGATCCGCCACTGGCGGCGGATTCGCTGTGCGTGCAGGCTCCGGCGGTGATCACGTTTTTGCTTCCAGCGGCATTGGTTGAGGGACGCGAGTTTGTGACAACGGCGGTGGTTGAACCGAGGACCGGAGAAAATGGTTCGCTGCAGGTTGGCTTGGTCGACGGAAAGCACGAGATGGCAGCGGGGCTCCGAGTCACCAAGGTCACGACCAAGTTCTCGCAGGTCACTCACCTGTTCTCACACGACCGCGTGACGACATTCCAGGATCCCGTGCTGGTTGCTCAACCCATCGCACCGAAGTCCGGCTCCGGCAAGCCGAAAGGCGAAAAGAAACCGGCCAGGGCCAAGCAGTTGCCGGCATCGCCGGGCCGGATACGGATCACCAGGGCGTTCGCGGACTTTCGCGAGTTGTTCCCGATGGCGTTGTGCTACAGCCAGATCGTTCCGGTTGACGAGGTGCTGACGATGACCTTGTTTCACCGTGAAGACCATCACCTGTCGCGGTTGATGCTGACGAAGTCCGAACGCCGGACGCTGGACCGCCTGTGGCGTGAATTACGATTTGTCAGCGATTGGCCGTTGAAGAAGGTGACGGCCATGGAACTGCTGCTTGAAGTGATGGAGGGTGTGAACCACCCGCAGTACGAGGCCCTGGTGCCGATCAAGGCGTTGACCCTGAAGGAGGCGAAAGTCTTTCGGAAGGACCTGAAGCAGGCCGAAGCCGGGCAGATCGACGCGGTTCTGGAGTTGGCGGGCCGAGCGTATCGTCGTCCGTTGAGAGATGCGGAAACGGCCGAGTTGCGTGGGTTGTATGCCAGACTGCGTCAACGTGGCCTGAGCCACGACGAGTCGGTTCGATTGACGATTGCGAGGATCTTCGTCGCCGGAGCGTTCCTGTACCGTCTCGAGCAGGTGCCCGAGGGTCCGAAGGCGTCTGCGGTCGGCAACTTCGAATTGGCGACCCGTCTGAGTTACTTCCTGTGGTCCTCGGGTCCCGACGAGGAACTGCGGCAGGCTGCGGACAGGGGTTCGCTGGTGGAGGAGAAACACCTCCTGGCCCAGGTCCGCCGCATGCAGCGGCACCCGTCGATCAGGCGGCTGGCGACCGAGTTCGGCTGCCAGTGGCTGCACATCCATGATTTTCCCGTGTTGGCACTCAAGAGCGACAAGCACTATCCGAAGTTCGCTGTGCTGAAGAGCCACATGTATGAGGAGTCGATCCGGTTTCTGGCCGATGCGTTTTCCGGGGATCGATCGTTGATGGAAGTGCTCGATTCGGATCACACGTTCGTCAACCCGCCTTTGGCCGCGTTCTACGGGATCTCTGGCTTCAAGCCCGGAAAAACGAATGACGGCTGGCAACGGGTGGGGGGGATGAGAGCCCGAGGTCGAGGTGGCCTGTTGGGACTCGCGGCGACGTTGGCCAAGCCGTCGGGAGCCGCCCGGACCAGCCCAATCCTGAGAGGCAACTGGGTGTCCGAGGTGCTGTTGGGCGAGAAACTGCCTCGTCCTCCGAAGCAGGTGCCTCAACTTCCGTCCGACGAATCTTCAACCGACGGCCTGACCGTTCGACAGTTGGTTGCCAGGCACAGCACCCAGGAAAGTTGTGCCCGCTGCCATCGCCGAATCGACCCGTTCGGGTTTGCCCTGGAGGGTTTTGATACGATCGGCCGGTCCCGGACACGTGACCTGGGCGGTCGCGACGTCGACACGAAGACAAGGTTGCCCGACGGTGTGGCCATCGACGGGCTGGCGGGCTTGAAGACCTACCTGAAAACCAAGCGGTTCGACACGTTCGTGCGGCAGTTCAATCGCAAGTTGCTCGGTTACGCCCTGGGACGTCAGACACAACTCTCCGACCAGCCGCTGCTCGACGAAATCCATCGGCGGATGTCGCAAAACGACTATCGGCTTTCGGTAGCAATTGAGATGATCGTGCTGTCACCGCAATTTCGACAGATCCGGGGGCGGGATGCCCGGGTGGCCGATAGTCCCTAGAGAGACGCCCGGGTCAATTGAACGGCCGGGGACAGTTGGACCGGAAAGGACCTCGACGATGACTCATCGATACTCGCGACGAGCTTTCCTGCGTGGAGCCGGTGGCGTGACGATGGCGCTGCCGTGGATGGAATCGTGTCCGGTTTGGGGGGACGACAAGCCCACCAGGAAGCAGGCACGTCGGGCCGACAACGATGGCAGCGGGGCTCCCACCCGCCTGGCTGTCCTGTTTTCGGGCAACGGGTTCCAATCGGGCGAATTCTGGGCCAAGGGTGCCGGTCCGACGATGGAACTGGGCAAGGTGCTGGCCCCGATCGCCGATTTTCGTGAGCGGATCACATTTGTCCGTGGCCTGTACAACGCACACGCCCTCAAGGGCAACATCCACAGTTCCCAGACCGGAAACATGTTGTCGGGAGCCCCGCTGGCTTCCGGCGGCGCCATTCGGTCGGGAACCAGCTTTGACCAGGTGATTGCCCAGCGTTACGGTCGTTCGACCAGGCTGCCGAGCCTGGTGCTGGGATGCGAGCGGTCGAACCCGGGGATCCACAAGGATTACTCGATGCTGTACAGCTCGCACATCTCGTGGAGCTCGCCCACCAACCCGACTCCGCTTGAGGTTTACCCGGCGCTGGCCTTCGACCGCCTGTTCAACAACAGGAACAGCCGAGGTGACCAGAGTGTGCTCGACGCCGTGCTGGCCGAGGCCCGGCGGTTCCGCAAGGGGATCAGCAATTCGGATCAGCGCAAGTTCGACGAGTACCTCAACTCGATTCGCGAGGTGGAGCGTCAGATCGACCGGGCGGGAAAGAAGGGTGAACTGGAGGGCTGGCGACCGACGCTCGAAAAACCGAACATTCCTCGTCCTCCCGATGGGATCCCGCAGGATCTTCCCGAGCACATGAAATTGATGTGCGACATCGTCGTGCTGGCCTTCCTGACCGACTCGACCCGGGTCTGCACGCTGAAACTCAACAATGACCACAGTTACCTGAGGTTTCCTCACCTGAACATTGAGGTGGGGCACCACGAATTGTCGCATCGCAACAACGGCAACTACCTGAAGGTCAACCAGTTCATGTTCGACCAGATGGCCTATATCGCGAAGAAGCTCGACGCGGTGAAAGAGGGTGAACGGACGGCGTTGGATAACACGATCATGATGTACTGCTCGAGCATGATGTCGGGCGGTCACAACGCATCCCAGCTGCCGGTAGTGTTGCTGGGTGGTGGGGGCGGCAAGCTGGCAGGTGGGCGGATCTTGGACTACCAGGGCAAGTCGCACCGGCAGATGTGCAGCCTGTTTCTGTCGCTGATGGACAAGTTCGATATTCGCCTGGACCGTTTCGGTGATTCGGCCACTCGGTTGGCCGAGGTGTGAACGGAGGGGCCGGGCGGGGTGTTGTCCAAGAGATCAAATGGG
>DLVV01000025.1 GCA_003445035.1 Planctomycetaceae bacterium
TGCTGCGGCAACCGCAGATATTCGGCCTTTTGAGCCTGAGTCATCACCGCCAGAACTCTCGGACGGCCTGTCTCTCCGGGTTTCAGCGGAGGAGAGAACAGGCTGTACCGCAACACGCGACCACGTTTTCGATTTTTCGACCCGACCAGCACTCCGGTTGCCGACTGGTACAATCCGTGACGGTTGACACCATCGATGTCACAACCGTGGACCGGATGCATCCCGAAAAGCACAGGTGTGCCAAGCGTCTCAAGCTGAACATCCTGCCGAAGACCGTCGACGGTGGCGGGCACGCCAGGCATGCGATCGAAACGCGAATCGGGCAATCCGCGTTCCCACTTGCCACTCGAATAGCCCACCATCACCGTGCCACGAAACATCGGTTCCGGATCACCCCACTCCCGCGACAGTTCGGCCACATCCACACGGTCACCGGTCTGGCGATCAACAACCCCGACGCTCATCACGTGTTCTGTGCTTTCGAGGATGTCGCCGATTTCGCCTAGTTGCACGGTCTCGGTGAAGCCGGTCAGCGGATTCAATGGATCGTTGTCCATCACATCCAGGCCACTGGGATCAAACAGCCACAGGCGGGGGATCAGCAGGAAGAACACGGCCCCACCGGCCAGCGCGCCCACCGCGGCTCCGGCCACACCCAGCACAAACCGTGGATTGATCCACTGTTGATTGGCATCCAGTTGCCAGCCACTGACGACGGCCGTCGGCCGAAACCAGCCGGGCCCCTCCGGAACACCGACTGCAGCCGGCACCGCGGCAAATCGCCCCTGGACCTGCTGGAGCGAAAACACCGAGAGAGTCCAGGTGGCGGTGATCATGAACGCGACCACCAGGAAGCTGTACAGCGGTTCGCCGGCCGCATCGACGAGCACCGCGCCCACCGCCACCTGCAGAACCGACAGTGTGAGCAACCACCAGTACTGGCGATCGGTCTTCTCACCGAACAAAACCACCCAACCGAGATAGACCATCAAGTGAGCCGCCGCCGTCAATCTGGACTCGGCCAATTCGCCGAAGAATTCCCAGGCCGCGGCAGCCACTCCAATTGCCGCCGCTACGTTCAGCCCCCATGCTGGCACCCGCATCATTCGCCGACGGTCGACCAGGATCAGCGCCACCACCACCAGAGGAAATCCCAACGCCTGCGGAAACGCCCGGCCTTCTCCGACCACCAGAAGCATCGTTGCTTCGGCAAACAGCACGTACAGGCTGACCAGGAAAACGTCCCGCAGTCGCATCACGCCTCTCCGATCGCAAACCAACCGGGCAACCGATCCGGATCAACGTGGACCAGCATCCGGCTGCTCAGGCCTTCGGCCTGAACCCATTCCGGTGCAACCACCGGCCGGGTCGTCACCAACACGCCTCGAAGGTTTGCCGCTGCCGGCGCCGGCAGCGGCCGGGACTCCGGGGTCGGCGGGCCGGGACGAACCGTGGCCAGAAGGTCAAGCAGTTCGTTGACCCCAGTGGGGCCGACGAGGCCGGACAGTTCCGACACCCCCTCACCCCAGACGGTCAACGCCACCCGCGAGCCCGACGATTGCCGCAGTGTTTCAACGCACAGCGTCGCCGCGAGACTGACCGCCAACTCGACACGCTGCCGATCGCTCCTGGTGGGCCGGGAGGGCTGCCAGAGGTCCAGCACCAGGTCCAGGTGCTGGTGTTGGTGCTGGTCGAACTCACGAACCATGAGTTCCCCTCGCCGGGCCGACGTCCGCCAATGGACCGCCCTCGGATTGTCGCCCGACCGGAATTCCCTGAGTCGCTGCAACTGGTCATCCGCCCCTCCTCCTCGTCGTGCCCGGCGTGGCACCGCCCCGGCGGTTTCAACCTGCCCCTGGTACCAACTCGCTGACACTCGCCCCAGTCGAGGGTAGACCAGGATTTCCGCCGGACGGTTGAAGACAAGCCCCCGTTCGACCAGCCCGAGCGGGAATCGTGTGGAGAGTTCGATCGGACCCAGGCGGTAACGACCCCGCCGCCCAGGACGCAATCGGTAATAACCACTTCGACAATCGCCTCCCGGAACCCGTGCAAACAGAACTCGCGATTCCAGCATCTCCACGTCGTTCTCGATCTGGTCGCTGGCCAGGACCAGCCACGACGGCACCAACCGCTTCCGGTTCTCAACAATCACTTCGACCGACAAGACCTCTCCGGCCATCACACGATCCGGAACCTTCCGTCTCACGTCGCACCGCCACAACAACATGTCGCTGGCCGAGGCGTTGAGCAGCCACAGACCGATCATCAGGGCCACGACCAGCATCAGCAGGTTGTCCCCGCCCAGAAAACTCCCCACCAGCAAGGCCGCCATCAGCCCCAGATAGTACAGCCCTTCTCGAGGGGCCCGCCTGACACGTCGGGGTCGCCGGCCCGCTCCCCGGTGGGCCCTTCGCACACCTCGTCCCAGCACCTCACGGACACCAACCAGTAACAGCACCACCACGGCCAACCACAACAGGATCCGTACCCCGGACTGCGCTGTCGGCGGCACAGTGGAGACCAGGGCGTCCCGGACCAGCAACAGACCAATGCCGCAAACAAGAGCAAGGAGTCCGTTGAGCGACACTCCGGCCCGCGACTCTCCCACTCGACCGGTCGGACCCTGGTGGGATGAGCGACCGATCACTGCGGCGACTTGCCGTTTGGCGAGGTCTTGCCCGGAGACTTCACGCCACGAGCCTTCCGAAATCGCCCGTTAACGCCGTCGGGATTGGCTCGAGGCGAACGCTTCAGTCGAGAGGTGCGGCCCGGTCCGGCAGTCGGCTTGTCGGCCGAGGGAGCCGGTTCACGAGTCACCGATACGCCGACCCCCAAACCCGCCCGATAGCCGATGTAGGCCAGGAAGTCGTTGAGCCGGATCACACGCACGCCATGATCGTAAGCTTCCTCTCGCATAGCCGTCAGATGACCAATCAGGCGATTGTAGGCCACACGCTGCGAGTCACTGCGAGCCGAATCGGGCGAAGGCGTGCGACCGACGACCAGGTATTTCACTCTCATGTCGACAGTGCCACCGTTGCGCTCTCCGGCGTCATCGACCCAGACACTCACTCGAGACCCGGACTCCTGTACGTAACGCCGGAACCCCTCGATATCGCTCCGCCCGTCGTCATTGAGGTCAACCAGGCCCACCAGTGCAAAATGTTCGGCGTGTCCCACCGACCAGATTGGTGAGAAAACAAGATCTCCTTTCAACAGGGGATCGAGCCGGTTGCCGTCAACCACGCGAGCCTGAGAGCGATGCGGTCCCGTCACTCGGACCACCTCAACGACACCCTTGAGCCCTTTGCGACTGCCACCGACTCGTTCTGCATCCCGGTCGAAAACGCTAAAGCGAATGCCGGCCCGGAGCTTATCAGCCGCGCCCAGATTGACCCACACGAGACGACCGGCATCATCGACCAAGGTGATCTTGCCGTCCGATTTTTCGAAGCGGTGAGAGTCTCGTTTCTGGAGATTTCGATTCAGCCGCCGGACGGTCGAACGATGCAGGGCGGACTTCTGGACCAACACCTTGTCCTTCTCTTCGAGCACCTTCTGCAATTCCGCGATCTGATCGCGTTGATCGGAGGTCTCTTCTCGGAGAGCATCAATCTCGAGTTCCTTTTCCGCCAGCACCTCCTCGCGTTCCCGGAGGGTCGCCACCAGCGACTTTTCGGCAGTCACTCTCGCTTCCTTTTCGGGCTTCAGGATTGCCTTCCAGACCCGTTCCATCGCTCGATAATTGGCCAGAGCGGTAGATTTCGAATCGACCAACGCGTCGCGCTCGATGAGCAGGTTGTCTCTCTCACGACCCAGTCGGGCCAGGGCTTCCCTCGCCGAAACCGGCTCACCGCCTGCGGAACGTCCTAACACTCGGCTGATATCGGTGCGGGCGGCCCCGACAACCGTCGAGGCATCGATTTCGTCGATCTGGCCCACTTCCGCGTGGCCATAACCCAGCACGTCCTTGAGAACCCCGATCCGGTCGTCCAGGTCGCGGACCTGGTCGACCAGTTTTTCCTGCTCGGCTTCTGCGCGAACAGCCGCACCCCGCATTTCCTGCGATTCACGATAAAACAGGAACGAGACAGAGAGCAGCAGGAGCGTCCCGATCGTCAGCGCGATGGCGGTGAAATGCAACGCCGTAGGGCCACGATGCGACATCGACATCCGGAACGTCCTCCAACAACCAGGCCGAGACGAAACCGATTGGACAGGCCCAAGCCCCCCTACCCGTGAGTCATTCTAGTTCTCACCCGAGGAGTGTCAACGAGTGTTGATACCACCTCCCCGGGGAAGCCGTCACTTCAACAGGTGTCGCCCGGCCTGCCGCCGCTGACGGTTGACCATCTCAAAGGCCGGGCGGCAACGTCGAACCAGGCGGACCACCTGCGATGCGGTGCAACCAAGCCACTCACCAGCTGCACGGGGATCCCAGTCGCAATCGGCCAGCACGTCCAGTGCTTCGGCCAGCAGAGACGGAAAGTCGTCGTGTGTCTGGCTGACCACCATGCGGCCACCTCGGCAACGCGTTTGCCAACCACGCGATGGGCCGGCGGCAACGGCCCGGCGAACCCCCACCGCCAACGCCAACCGCAGCCGCCTGACCGCAATTGGCAGATTCTCCTTGAGATGCCGTCGCCCGCTCGCTTCAGCCTCAATTCCTGTCGGCCGGTGCACCAGAACCACGCCGGTTTCCACCTTGTTTCGCCGCTGGCCCCCTGGCCCCCCCCGCCGCACCTGCCGCTGTCCGCACTCGGCCATCAGGCCCTCGATCGACAACGTCGCCGGATGAGCCCTCTCCGCCATCGCCCCGCTCCTCTTCAGCCGGTCCGACTCGTTGACAGTTCGACGACGTCCGTTTCATACTCGCTGACGCCCCCACACCACAAGGACACCTGGATGATCCGCCCGAAGAAGTTCGCCTGGATGACAGCCCTGTCGTGTGCGGCTCTTTTATTGATGGTCGCCCCGTCCCACTCACAAAAACCCGTCCCGGCAATCACTCCCGCCGACGGAGTCCTCCGCCTGTTCAACGGCCGCAACCTCCAGGGCCTTTCCACATGGCTGCGGGATTCCCGGAACAAGGACCCCCGCAGGGTCTTCACCGTCCACGATGGGCTGCTACACATTTCCGGCAACGGATTCGGCTACATCCGAACCAAAAACGACTACCGCGACTATCACCTCGTCGTCGAATTCAAATGGGGTCCCCGCACTTGGGGCAGCCGCAAGGATCGCAGCCGTGACTCCGGTGTGCTTGTCCACGCCGCCGGACCAGATGGCAGTGGCGGAGGCACCTGGATGGCTTCGATCGAGAGCCAGATCATCGAAGGGGGATGTGGAGATTTCATCGTCATCGGAGGCAAGTACGCCAACGGAAAACCGGTCCCATCGACAATCACCTGCGATGTGATCTCCGACCGCGATGGAGAACCGGTCTGGAAGAAGGGGGGGAAGCCCCGGAAATTCACCTCCGGCCGAGTCAACTGGTTTGGACGTGACCCCGACTGGAAAGACATCCTCGGATTCCGTGGCAAACGGGACGTTGAACAGCCCTACGGAAAATGGAACCGTATGGAAGTCACTTGCCGGGCCGACACGATCCAGGTTCGCATCAACGGGATACTGGTCAACCAGGCCCGTGCCGTGTTTCCTCGCTCAGGAAAGATCCTGATCCAGACCGAGATGGCCGAGATGTTCGTCCGTCGCTGGGAAATCTGGCCGCTGGGCAAGATCCCCAAGCTCGGGCCCGTGAAGCAGAGTTCGGCCAAGCCGTAATCTGTCGGTCGCAAGCACTCCCGACAGACACCACAACCGGCACAAGCGGGTCGCGCCCCAGGCTTTCCCCAGCCGTTTCAGTCATCGCCAGCCACCACGCTTGCGCATGAAAACGGCGACAATCCATCGTTCCATCCTCCCGATCCCCATTCTCGTCCCATATTTGCACACGCCGTTTTCCTGGAAATCGCGTGAAATAGCACTTCGGGCTTTCGAGAACCGTCACCATGAACCGCGACACACAGGTCGGCCTGGCACTGGCGATCCTGTTGATCGGGGTCGTCGGTGCAATGTTCCTCAGGAATCAGACGACCGACAAACCCAAGCCGGTCCAGGACAGCCGGTCGCTGCCCGAACGCCCTCCGGCCTCCATCGATTCGCCACGCCGGGCCGAAACCGATGCCGGTCCACCTCGCGTTTCCCTGGCCAGTCCATTGCCTTCGGCGGCGGCTACTGTCCATCCAGGCGAGCCAAAGCCTGAGTCTGAGCCAAAGCCTGAACCAA
>DLVV01000152.1:0-8694 GCA_003445035.1 Planctomycetaceae bacterium
CCGCCGCTCCAAGACGACTGATTGTCACCGACGGGCTGTTCAGCATGGACGGCATCCTCGCCCCTCTCGACAGCCTTTGTGATCTTGCCGACACCCACGATGCCATGGTGCTTGTCGACGAGGCGCATGCAACGGGCACCCTGGGACAATCCGGCCGGGGCGCCAGTGAGTTGCTTGGTGTGGAAGAGAGAGTGACGCTGCGAATCGGGACACTCAGCAAAGCGGTCGGAGCCGCCGGAGGCTTTGCCGTCGGGACCACTGCTTTCATCGACCATCTCTGGCACCATGCTCGGCCCCAGGTCTTCTCGACGGCCCTGCCGCCGTCGACCTGTGCTGCCGCGTCCACCGGACTTCAACTGATAACCGACGAACCCGACCGACGACTTCACCTCGCCGCACTCGCCAACAGTTTTCGTGATCATCTCGCACAACTTGGGCTGCCGATTCCACCAGGCCCCGGGCCAATCGTTCCTGTACTCCTGGCAGAGGCTTCCACCGCGGTCGAGGCTTCCGCGGCGCTGTCCGACCGCGGATTTTTCGTCCCGGCCATCCGACCACCCACCGTACCCCTGGGCACCGCCCGACTGCGTGTCAGCCTCTCCGCCCTCCACTCCCAACAGGATATCGACCAGTTGGCGGACGCGATTGCCGCAGTGATTCCCATGGAGGTCCGGACGCGTGCCTGACTCCGCCGACCAGGGCCTCCGCACCGGCTTCGCTGACGAGTACCCTTTTGACTCGCACCGACTCGACCTTGCGGGAGCCAGCTACCACTACATCGACGAGGGTTCAGGACCGCCCATCCTGATGGTGCACGGCAACCCCACCTGGAGTTTCGCGTGGAGAGCCTATATCCGTGAACTGTCCACCGATCATCGTGTGATCGCGGTTGATCACATCGGATGTGGTTTCTCAGACAAACCCTCCGACTACACTTATCGGCTCGATCAACACGCCACCAACCTAGTCACGTTGATCGATCGCCTCGAACTCAAACACATCACGCTTTGTGGCCACGATTGGGGTGGGGCCATCGGCATGACCGCCGCATGTCGTCGCCCCGATCAGTTTTCCCGGTTCATCCTCGCCAACACTTCGGCCTTTCGATCAAAACGTCTGCCACTGAGAATCGCAGTCTGCCGGATCCCCCTGCTGGGAGCTCTGTGTGTCCGCGGACTCAACCTGTTCTCACGCGCCGCGATGAGAATGGCTGTCGCTCAACCCGACCGGCTGTCGGCAGCCGCACGAGCCGGGTATCTGGCCCCTTACGACAGTTGGGCCAACCGCGTGGCGGTCCATCGCTTTGTCCAGGACATCCCGTTGGGGCCCGGGCACCCCAGCTACCAGACGCTGGTCGACACCGAACAAGGCCTCAACCAGTTCACCAAACACCCGATGCTGCTCACGTGGGGCGAGCGGGACTGGTGTTTCAGCCTGGAGTTCCTTGAGGAGTTCCAGGCGAGGTTTCCATCGGCCCGAACGCTCAGATTCCCCGACGCCGGGCATTTTCTGTTCGAGGACGCACCCGAAGAGGTTCTTGCCGGAATCCGCCGGTTCCTGGCAGACTTTCCCCTGCGGTCCTGACGGAGTCCCTAGGCCACCGTGTTGACCGTCGGGCGTGGTCCCCGCTGACGGTAAGCCTCATATTCGGACACGGTGTATTCGGTGAGTTCCTTGTTCACGCGAATCTCAATCCGCGTCAGTTCGTCACCCTGCTCGCGGGTCACGAACGTGAACGCCTGACCTTTTAAATCCGACGTCATCCTTCCCGTCCGCCCGATCCGATGAATGTAGTCGTCATGTTGTTCGGGAATGTCGTAGTTGACGATGTGTGAGATCGTGCTGACATCAATGCCGCGACCGGCGACGTCGGTGGCGACCAGTAACCTGATCTGGCCCTCCCGGAAACGTTTCAACGCTCGCTCACGCTTGGATTGAGGGAGGTCACCGTGCATCACGCCGACGTTGGACAGTCCGCCGGCGAAACGACGATGCAGCGAGTCGGCTCCCCGCTTTGTCCGAGTGAAGACGATCACCTGCCGGGGCTTCTGTTCACTGAGCAGCCTGACCAGCAGCCCGAATTTGCGGTCGGGATCCACGGTGCAGAAGAACTGGTCGATCGAATCCACGGCCACGGCGTCGCCGGAAAGATCGACACGGTCGGGGTTGCTCATGTATTTCTTTGCCAACCGCTCGACAGAGGGAGGCAGCGTGGCTGAGAGCAACAGCGTTTGCCGGTTGTTCGGACATCGACGCAGGATGTCCCGAATCTCGGGCTCAAACCCGATGTCGAGCATCCGATCGGCTTCATCAAGAACCACGACACGGAGGTTGTCAAAGATCAGGTGGCCACGGTTGTTGAGATCCTTGACTCGGCCGGGAGTGCCAACGGCCACCTGGACCCCGCGTTCGAGCTGCCGGATCTGGCGATCCATGTCCCGCTGGCCGACGAAACAGGAGACTCGGATCGGCGAGGTGTATGCCAGTCTTTCGGCCTCGCACTTGACCTGGTCGGCCAATTCGCGAGTGGGGGCCAGCACCAGCGCCTGCGTGACGCTGAGATTGTGATCGATCGCTTCCAGGATGGGCAACACGAAGGCCGCGGTCTTGCCGGTGCCGGTGTGCGCCTGGCCGGTACAGTCTCGACCGGTGAGTGCCTTGGGGATGAAGGATCGCTGGATGGGACTGGGATTCTCGAAACCAACGTGATCCAACGCACGTAGTGAGCTCTCACTCAGCCCCAGTTCGGAAAACGTAATCGCCTCATCCTCTGTACCGCCGGAGGTGTCCGTCGCGGCTGTGTTGTCCTGGTCGTTCACTTGTCCTGCTCTCTCGAATAACTGGTTCTTGTCATCTTTTTCCTGCCTGCAACATGTTGAGTCGCCATCGGTCCGTTTGGACCATCTCCGCCTTCCACAACCGGGAGGCGTCGCATGTTTGTCGACACCAAGCGACCAGCTCGTCTCTCTTGTTCAAACGGCGGTCGGATCCAGGCTCTACAGCGGGCCCTTGGGGGGCGCTCTGTGAAAAAGTCTAGCTCACGTAGCCAATCGGGTCAATCTCTGTCATCCACGGCGTCATCCACATCGTCCGCTTCAACACCCTGGGTCACAACCTCTTCGGTTGAAACAACTTCGGACCCGGCGGGAGGACCCAGCAGTTTCTCAAGGTCCTCGCGGCCCAGTTCCTCACGCTCGGACAACGACTCGGCCAGAAGGTCAAGTTGATCTCGAGACTGCTCAAGCATCTCGAAAGCCCGTTTCGATGCGGCTTCGAGAAATCTCTGCACCTCCTGATCGATCACGTGTGCTGTCTCTTCACTGAACTCTCGCTGTTCTCGGTACTCTTTGCCCAAAAACGGCTGATCTGAGGCGTGCCGGAAAGCGACGGGTCCCACACGATCACTCATTCCCCAGTGACCGACCATCCTCCGAGCGATCGAAGTGGCACGATGAAGATCGTCTTCGGCACCAGCACCATATTCATGGAAAACGAGTTTTTCCGCAGTCCGGCCTCCGAGCATCATCACCAGTTGGGCGTGCAATCGACTCTCACCCAGATGAAACACCTCCTCTTCGGGTAGCAGCTGTGTCACGCCCAGGGCGGGTCCACGCGGAATCACGGTCACCTTGTATACCGAATCCACCTCGGGCATCTGCCAGGCCAACAACGCATGACCGGCCTCGTGGTACGCAGTCCGTCTCCGCTCGGAGTCGCTCAACACTTCCTCGCGCCGCGGTCCCATCAACACACGGTCATGGGCAAAATCAAAATCTTCAGCCGTCACTCGTGTCCTTCCTGACCGAGCCGCACTCAAAGCCGCCTCGTTGACGAGGTTCTTGAGTGCGGCACCCGAGAAACCGATCGTTGCACCGGCCACACTGCCCAGGTCAACATCATCGGACAACGGCACCCTGCGACAATGGACCTTCAGGATCGCTTCGCGACCATCCTTCGCCGGCCGATCGATCGTGATATGACGGTCGAACCGGCCCGGTCTCAGCAACGCCTCGTCAAGAACATCCGGACGGTTGGTCGCCGCCAACACGATCACCGAATTGGACCGATCGAAGCCGTCCATTTCGCTGAGAATCTGGTTGAGCGTCTGTTCCCGCTCGTCATGGCCGCCTCCGAACCCCGCTCCACGCATTCGACCGACCGCGTCGATTTCATCAATGAAGACAATGCAGGGGGACTGGTCTCTCGCGGTCCGGAACAAGTCACGAACCCGTCCGGCTCCGACACCGACGAACATCTGGATGAACTCGGAGCCGTTGATCGAAAAGAACGGAACACCGGCCTCACCGGCAGTCGCCCGTGACAACAGCGTCTTGCCCGTGCCCGGCGGGCCCTTCAACAGTACGCCTCGCGGAATCTCGGCACCCAGCTTCCGAAACCGTTCGGGGTCTTTCAGGAACGCCACCACCTCCTGCAGCTCCGCCTTCGCCTGTTCCATGGCGGCCACATCGCTGAAGGTGGTCGTTTGTGACGACGGCTCGAATCGCCTGGCTGGACTCTTGGCGAAGTTCCCCAGCATCCCTCCACCCATCCCCTCACCCGACCGTCGCATCAGGAACCAGAACCCCAGGATGAAGACCAGGGGAATCAGCAACCACACGGCCAACTGGGTGCCCATCCCGACGGCGGTGCGGTCAGCCGTCACCTGCACGCCCTGCGTCCGCAGACGCGACAGCAACGCGGCATCGCGAACCCCCACGGAGGGCAGTACGGTGTTGAACCGCAGGTCACTTTCTTTGGCGTACTGCGCCTCGAGCTCATCCGACGAAACGGGCAACTTCGAGAACTCGCCGGTCACATTCTCGCCATGGAACCGGACCGACGCCAGGTTCTTGCCATCGAGTTCATCAAGGAGTTGGGTGTAACTGATTGTTTGGCCGTGATTGGATGGCGACCGCTGCCAGGACCACAGCGCGAGCATTCCCAGCAGGATCAACAACACGAACCAGGGGGCTCCGGTTCCTGCCCGTCGCGGCTGGTCATCTTCCGTTCGTCGCGGACGGCTTTCCTTCACACCCGGAGGCCCTGAGTGCTCCGTGGGCGAGTCCTCATCCCGCGCCCCTTCCGACACCGGCTGCGACGCGTCCCGCTCCTCGCTGGAGGGAGTTTCGGGAGACGGCGGAGGTTGTGGCGGTGGCTGGTCGGCCATCGTAAGGTCTGCCTGCCCGAGGCACAAAAGTCGGTTGGAGGCTGAAGCCTACACGTTGACCCCCGTGCTGACAATCGGCCCGTCAGGCGGTCAAACCGTAGCGGACAATACACCAGATGGCAGCGATGCCGTCCCGCCATCCGATCTTCTTGCCCTGCTCATAGGTGCGGCCCGAATAGCTGATCGACATCTCGAAGATCCGGAACCGCCGGCTGGCGATCCTTGCGGTGATCTCCGGCTCGATCCCAAATCGGGACTCCCGCAGCAACGGCCCCACTTCATCGATCACCTCACGACGGAACACCTTGTAACAGGTCTCCATGTCGGTCAGGTTCAGGTTGGTGAAACAGTTGGACAGCATCGTCAGAAACCGATTCCCGAGGTAGTGCCAGAAATAAAGCACTCGGTGCGGCTGATCTCCCAGGAACCGGCTTCCGTAGACCACGTCGGCGGAGCCCTCGATGATTGGCCTGATCAGTCGAGGGTACTCCGACGGGTCATATTCCAGGTCGGCATCCTGAACCACGATGATGTCCCCGCTGGCCCTGGTGAACCCATTCCGCAAAGCCGCGCCCTTGCCGAGGTTTACCGAGTGCCGCTCCACCACCACCTGGTTTTCCTCGTCATCCTGCAACTCGTCAATGATTTTCTCCAGGACCGCGGCTGTCCCGTCGCTGCTGCAATCATCCACCAGCACCAGTTGCTTGCGAATGGGAACCGATCTCACCCGTTCCACGAGATCCCAGAGTGTCTCTGCCTCGTTGTAGATCGGGATCACGACCGACAACATCATGTCATCGGGGATCACGTAGAAACCCAACTGCTTGCACGCGGTGGTGCCCAGCAGGGTCTCCAGGGCCGTGTACCACGGCTCAGTGAACGGTTTCCACTCACCAGCATCATTCACAATCGGGAATCTCCACCATTTGGCGGCCACGATGACAGCGGGGCTCGGGCCGCGTGAGCCGCAGTGGCCTCCCATGGCGGCCCCCCCCTCCGACACTCTACGTCATCAACGAACCGAATTGTTGGCTTCTTCAACTCCTCCAGCCTCCGGTTGGACCGATGCCCTTGCACCGCTAGACTGTCCGCAATTCCACCCGACCGGCACGCGAACATGGAGCGAACCCGATGAACGACCAGGGGACGGTCCTGACCGATGCCGACCAGCGGATCTGGCTCGACGCTTTTCGTGTCGAGGATCCGGCGAACGACTCCAACTCGGCTATCGACAAATGGACCATCCGGGGCGGCCCGGGTGATGGCATCGACGTGGTGGAGATCGACAACGGACGCTTGTGCGTGTCCGTGCTTCCCACACGCGGAATGGGCCTCTGGAAGGCCCGTTGCGACGACCTGCAGCTGGGATGGGATTCCCCCGTCAACCGCCCCGTGCACCCCGCCCTGGTTCGTCCCGGAGAATCCGGCGGCGCCGGTTGGCTGGGTGGGTTCCATGAACTCCTGGCTCGCTGCGGACTCGCTTGGCATGGCCCACCGGGGACCGACTCCATTGACGGCCGCCCACTCACTCTTCACGGTCGCATCGCCAACCTGCCGGCCCACCGGGTCACAACCGGAATTGCCGACGACGGACGACTTTGGGTCCGCGGTGAAGTGGATGAAACGGCCTTATTTGGCCCTTGCCTTCGACTCGACTCCACCGTTTCCACCACCCCCGGCTCCAACCGCCTATCCCTTCTTGACACTGTCACCAACCTCGCGGGCACGACGGCCGACTTCGAGGTCCTCTACCACACCAATATTGGCAGTCCGTTGCTGGAACCCGGCAGCCGGCTGGTGGCTTCCACCCGACGGGTGATTCCCACCAACGCTCATGCCGCCACCGATATCGCCGACTGGAACGTGTTCGCACCGCCACAGGCCGGTTATGTCGAACAGTGCTACTTTCTCGACCTCGCCGCAGATGGCGATGGCCGCGCGTTGGTTGTGCTCCACGACGCTGAGGCCCGCCGCGGGATCGCCCTCGAATTCCCCACCGCGTCCCTCCCCTGTTTCACCCTCTGGAAGAACACTGTCGCCACCCCCGACGGTTACGTCGCCGGAATCGAGCCGTCGACGGACCTGCCCAACCCACGAGATTTTGAACGCGCCCAGGGGCGTTTGATGAGACTCGAGCCCGGCGAAACCTGGTCCACACACATCGATCTCATAGCCCTGACCAACCGGTCGGAAGTCGCCGAAGCCGTCGATCGTGTGGCAGCCATTCACCCGGCAGATAGTGTCCAACTGTGTGAGTCCCCACTGCCCGAATACTGCTCCGCAGGCTGATCGTCCGGACTAGCCGCTCGCCGCCGGCCTGTGCTACAATTCTGTTCTGCGCTACACTTTTCACACGATTCCGGGTGGATCCCGGCAGGCGTGGTGCCTGCCCCATCGGATCGGATCACTCAGTTCTCTGGCAACGCTCGCCGCACCATTTTGCCGCGGGCCTCACGCCGCTGGACCTCAAAGGCCGGACTCGGCCACGAACGGACCCACCCCATGGTCAACCGCAATCTCATTCGCGAGTTCAGCGTCTCCGACGAAGACCTCGAAAAGGCCTTCGGTGAAACGCTTCAGGAAATCGACTCGGCCGCCGGCAACCTCGATGCGATCTACAACACCGCATCCGACAGCTTCGAACTGAACACGATCATCGAAGGCACCGTGCTGCGGGTGGAGGGTGACGATGTGCTTATCGACATCGGTTACAAGAGCGAGGGGATGGTGCCCGTAGACGAGTTTCGCGAAGGGGACGAGTTGAACGTTCCCGAAACCGGGTCGAAGGTGTCGGTCCTGCTCGAGGAAATCGAAGACGAATTCGGATTGATCATCCTCTCGAAACGGAAAGCCGATCGCATCCGCGAGTGGGAAGAGGTGATCGAAAATCACTCCGAGGGCGATATCGTCACCGGCGAAGTCCTCCGAAAGATCAAGGGCGGCCTGCTGGTCAACATCGGCGTGAATGTCTTCCTGCCTGCCAGCCAGGTTGACATCCGTCGTCCGCACGACATCGGCGCCTTCGTCGGACAGGACATCGAATGTGTCATCCTCAAGATCGATGAGTCCCGCCGCAATATCGTCGTCTCCCGCCGAAAACTTATCGAGGAAGAACGGAACAAGAAGAAAGAGGCGTTGATGCTGGAGATCGCGGAGGGACACCTCCGGACCGGCATCGTCAAGAACATCGCCGACTTTGGTGCGTTCGTCGACCTCGGCGGTATCGATGGACTTCTCCACATCACCGACATGAGCTGGGCCCGGATCAATCATCCCTCGGACATGGTCAAGATTGACGAGGAAATCGAGGTGATGATCCTCAACATCGATCGTGAAAAAGAGAAGATCGCCCTGGGCCTCAAACAGAAGACCCCCAGCCCATGGGAAGGCATCGAGGACAAATTCCCGGTCGAATCTCGTGTGACCGGCGAGGTGGTCAACGTCATGACCTACGGGGCCTTTGTCAAACTGGAAGACGGCATCGAAGGACTCGTCCACATCAGCGAGATGTCCTGGACCAAGCGGAT
>DLVV01000152.1:8987-9111 GCA_003445035.1 Planctomycetaceae bacterium
GATGTCCTGGACCAAGCGGATCAATCATCCCACTGAACTGGTCAACATCGGTGACGAGGTCGAGGTCGTTGTCCTGGGAATCAACCAGGAGAAGAAAGAAATCTCCCTGGGCATGAAGCAAACC
>DLVV01000415.1:0-5246 GCA_003445035.1 Planctomycetaceae bacterium
CGACCACCAGCGAACGATGGATCGCCGTTCGATGATGACGGCTGGTGGCCTGGCTTTGGGCGGACTCTCGCTCGCGGACTTGCTTCGTACGCAAGCTGTCGCCGGTGGCCGAGAGAAACCGATCAGGACCGGTAAGTCCGTCGTGTTTTTGCTTCAGCACGGAGGGCCGACTCAATTCGAGACCTTCGATCCGAAACTCGATGTTCCCGATCGCATCCGAACGGTCGGCGGTGTGGTGCAGACGAGTCAGCCGGGTGTCACATTCGGATCTACCATGAGCGGCCTGGCAAAGTGGGCACACCGGATGGCGATTGTGCGGTCGTATACGTCAGGCAGTGCGAGTCACAGTCTTCGGCCGCTGATCGGTAAAGCGTCACGCAAGGCCAATATCGGAACGCTGTTTTCACGGCTGGCCGGAGCGAACGATCCCAAAACCGGTTTGCCTTCAAACGTGACGTTGTTTCCGAACACGATTGAGCCAGGGGCACTGGGTCCTGATGAACGGTTCGGCAAGTTCAATCAGACAGGCGAGATCAACAGCGCCTATTCGGCGTTCACTCCAGGTGGTGGATCGACACTTCAAGAGAATATGAAGCTGAGATTGCCGGCCAAACGCTTCGACGATCGGGCGGCTTTGCTGAAGTCACTGGACGGGCTTCGGCGGGATATTGAACAGAGCGGGGCCGCCGAGGGATTTGACAAGTATCGCCAACAGGCCTTCGAGATTGTGCTCCGCGGTGTGGCCGACGCATTTGATCTGTCGAGAGAGGACCCGCGGACGATTGCGAGGTATGACACCGCTCACTTCGTTGACGAAGATCGCTACAGCGGCGTCAGCAACGGCGGGTCGGCTCGCCGCTGGTACCAGAACAACGCACAGACGCTCGGTAAAGAACTGTTGCTGGCTCGTCGCTTGTGCGAGGCCGGTTGCGGTTTCGTCACCGTTGCAACCAGGTTCGTTTGGGACATGCACGCCGATCGGAACAATCTCGATATCACTCGCGGCATGGAAGCTGTCGGGCGGCCTTTCGACCACGCCGTTTCGGCCTTCATCGAAGATTGTGAAGAGCGAGGTTTGAGCGACGACATTCTGCTCGTCTGCGTGGGCGAAATGGGCCGGACACCGCGCATCAACAAAAACGGCGGCCGAGATCACTGGGCCGGACTGGCCCCGCTGATGCTCTACGGTGGAGGCATCACCGATGGCCAGGTCATTGGCCAGTCCACACGTGACGGAGGGGAACCGTTGGCCGATCGAACCGGTTCCGACAATCTTGTTGCCACCATCCTGCACACGCTGCTGGACATCTCCGAACTGCGGTTGAGGTCCGAACTCCCGACGAATCTCGTCGACTTCGCATCCTCCGGGACCCCGATTCGCCACCTGGCTTAGGCGGCAGGGTTTCCTGCCGGTGACCGGGCCTGCTCGTGTCAATCCGGCTAGCTCCAGGGGTCAAGGAACTCCATCGGCTCAACTGTGTGACCGGTGATGTCGGTGAGCTTGTCCCGGATCGAGGCAGTTGAACACCACGGCCGGGATCGGGAGACTGTGATGATGAAGCCCGCACTCGACCAACTCGAACAAGTTGCCTGGCGATTGATTTCGAGCAGATCTGTACGACCTCGCGGTGCCGGAAAGGGAACCATGAAGCTGACAATACTGCTGCTGCTGCTGCTGTCCGTCACTGCACGGGCCGAAGGGCCTGTCGACATCGGGTCACGGCTGGAACCGTTTGTCGATGATTATCTGATTGACAGGATGGACGGTGCCAGATTGCAATTGCACCGTCCCGTTCCACGCGAAAGAGTTCTTACATGTGACCAGCCCTGGGAAGGCAACGGCGTGAACTATGTGAGCGTGTTCCAGGACGGGCCGATTTACCGGATGTACTACCGAGGGAGAAACAGGAAATACCAACCGGGGAAGACTGGCGATCCGACGAACCCCCAGGGAGTGGGAATTGTCGATACCAGAGCCACTTACTGCTACGCGGTGAGTACGGACGGAATTCACTGGACCAAGCCGAAGCTGGGGATGTTTGAATTCCAGGGGTCAAAAAAGAACAACATCATCTGGGATGGTGTCGGCACGGGGGGGATGTGTCCCTTCAAGGACACCAACCCCAATTGCCGGCCGGAAGAACGCTACAAGGCGCTGGTCCGTGGGACGTCTCCGGAGTTCCAGAAGCTGGGTGTGCGGGCACTTACGTCACCGGATGGGATTCGCTGGTCACTTTCGAAACGGCCCGCGGAGGGTGTTCCCGGCGACCTCGACGGCGAATTGACGACCTTCTGGGACACGGCCCGTGGTGAATACCGCATCTTCAATCGCAAGTACACAGCCCACCCCCACGGGCGTGACATCCTGACGGCCTCGTCGAAGAGCTACATGAGCGGATGGTCTGCTCCGGTGCTGTTGAAATACCGGCCTCGCCCTGTGTACGCCAAGCCGGGCGACAGCGAGTTGTACAGCAACGGTGTCACTCCCTATTTCCGTGCGCCTCACATCTTCTTGGGCTTTCCCACCCGGTACCTCGACCGGGGCTGGTCGAGTTCGATGAAGGCTCTGCCGCAGCTGAAGCACCGCAAGTTGCGGTCCAGGGTCAGCCCTCGCGAAGGCACGGCTTTGACCGATGGGATGTTCATGGCCAGTCGCGACGGTCTGAATTTCTACATCTGGCCGGAATCTTTCATTCGTCCGGGGCCCCAGCGGATTGGCTCGTGGTTCTACGGAGACCACAACCTGAATTGGGGTGTGCTCGAAACGCCATCGATTCTTGACGGCGCCCCCAACGAATTGTCTCTCTACATCACGGAATTCACTCAGAACAATATCGACAGCGCCTACTTGCGGCGGTACTCATTACGGATCGACGGCTTTGCCTCAATTCAGGCTCCGTTGAGAGGTGGAGAATTGGTCACCAAGCCACTCGTCTTTGGCGGCAAAGAACTGGTCATCAACTTCTCGACCGGGGCGGCCGGCAGTGTGCGAGTCGAAATTCAGGATGTCGAAGGCAAGCCCCTCCGGGGCTACTCCCTGGCCGACTGCGACGAGACGTTCGGCGACGATCTGGAGCGGACAGTCGTCTGGAAAGGCGGTGCCGACGTCAGCAGGCTGACAGGCCGACCGGTCCGTCTCAGGTTCGTGCTGAAAGACGCCGATCTGTTCTCGCTGCGATTTGCCGATTCACCGAACACGCGTTGAGGAAAACGATGCGGAACGAGGGAGGTTCGTGTTTCAGGTTGCGTCTTTCAGTGGGAATCGGAACGATCAAACGTCGGCGTTCTTCATTGCACAATGCCGTCAGCAGACGTCACGAAACCGATGTCGGATCGTGAATCGGCGAAAGCCGAACCAAGTAGAAGCTTGTGGCTTCAAAGCCATTTTGCGACGCATTTCTGGGATCCAATATGAGATTGCTCTCACTCGTCCAGCCGATTCTCCTGGCCTTCGTCTTCTGCTCTGCCACGTTCGCGGAACGACCGCACCGCGTGTTCGAGAAAACGAACACCGTTGTGCTCGATGTCGGTGGCCAGGGGAAATTTGATTCCACGCAGGCCAAGTACCCGAGCATTCTTCGCGTCGGAGAGTCGTGGTGGATGTGGTACAACGGCCGCACCGACGACCGCTTTACCGGGTCCATTGGGCTGGCGACCAGCAAAGACGGGATCCGCTGGGAAAAGCAGAACAACGGCAATCCTGTCTTCAAACACGGTGAGCCCGGCACGTTCGATTCCACGAAAGTCGACCATCCCACCGTCCTGCGTTTCGGCGGTAAGTTCCACATGTGGTACACCGCCGGCGACGCTGCCAGCCGCTACACGATCGGCTATGCCACCAGCGACGATGGCAAGCAGTGGGAACGCAAGAACGGCGGTCGACCGGTATTGGGGGCGGGAAAAAAAGGGCAATTCGACGATCAGGTGGTGCTGCATCCGGCGGTTGCCCGCGACCAGCGTGGCCTCCTGCATCTCTGGTACAACGGTGTGGGGCCACAGAAGTCATTTCGG
Organism: Planctomycetaceae bacterium; assembly: GCA_003445035.1. Lineage (GTDB taxonomy): Bacteria > Planctomycetota > Planctomycetia > Planctomycetales > Planctomycetaceae > UBA8437. The sequence continues at coordinate 4,012 of DLVV01000415.1, forward strand.
GTTGGTCATGCCACCAGCCGTGACGGCATTCACTGGACCCGCAGCAACCAGGGGCAGCCGGTGCTCAGCCCGAGTCGGGTCGGGTCGTTTGACGAGGGATACGTCTATAACGTCTTCGTCATGATTGAAGGCGACAAGTTCCACATGTGGTACAGCGCCTGGGCCAAGAACGATCGGACGACCGGTCCGAATCACAATGGCATTGTTCACGCCGTCAGCGGGGATGGTGACCATTGGGTCAAGGACTCCGTTCCAACACTCACCAACGGCCCCCCAGGCAGCATCGACGAATACGCGTGTTTTGCGTGCTACCTTGTCCGCCGCGATCGTCGTTGGTGGATGTATTATTCGACTGCTGTCGGCAAAGGGGGCAGGTTCTACCGCGTATCATTGGCGAAGAGCCGCCGCGGAGAATGAACCGCCGTTGATGTGCACGACGGAAAAGCCGTAGCCGCCGACTGGTCTGAAAACCCGGGACCGCGGAGACTGTGTGGAAACAGCACCAGTCGCCGAGCGAAGTGACATCGCTCCAGGAGGGTTATCGAAATGACAGAACAACAAGACGGATCGCGTCGTCGATTCCTGGGACATTCGGCGAAAGCCGCGACCGGCGTTCTGGGGTTCGCATCCATTCATCGTCCGCAGTCGGTGAATGCCGCGGAGGTCGATCGATCCATTTCCGTCAAAACACCAACTGGCGTTCGTCAGACCAGCGTTCTGTTTGACCCGCGGCAGTACACCGCTTTTCCCCATGTGGTGAAACTTGAGGGCCAGGAGTTGTTGATGGCGTTTCGCCAGGCTCCCAGCCAAAAGCGAGTGCGGCACACGCACCCTCGCAGCGTGATCACGGTGATTCGTTCCTATGACGGTGGCGAGACCTGGGACGTTGAGAACGCCGCTCAACTTGCTGCCGGAGGGGGCCAGGAGTTTGCGCCGATCCACCTGGGCCGGGGACAGGTCGGCGGGCTGCTGGCCATGCATGCCGTCGTTCCCGTGAGGGAAGCCGAGCGGGCATCGATTCCGCATCGACACAAACACGAATACCCGTTCGCGAACGTCGGTGGATTCTGGTGCTGGAGCGAGAATTCGGGGCTCACGTGGTCACTGAATCACAACGTGCTGTTCGCACCGCGGCTGCAGACCTGTTCGAAACCGATCCGTCTCTCCTCGGGGACTCTACTCGCACCCTGCTACGGGGCACTGGGGACAGGCCTCGGGGGCTTGTCCTCCAATGT
>DLVV01000415.1:5625-11586 GCA_003445035.1 Planctomycetaceae bacterium
AGACGACTCGCGTCTACTACGAACCCGGGCTCGTCGATATGGGAGAAGGACACATCGTGGCCCTGCACCGCACCGGCCAGTGCCAGGATGGCCGTTCCGGACTGTTCTGGCGGAATGAATCGCGGAATGGCGGCAAGACGTGGACGGATCCGGTGGAAACGAACATCACTTCCGGAGCATGTCCTCGGCTGCTCAAGCTCTCCGACGGTCGGCTGCTGCTGACCTTTGGCCGGCGTTTTGCACCGTTTGGACTGTACGCACGGCTGAGCGACGATGCGGGCCGGACATGGGGGCCAACCTCCTGGCTGCTGCGGTCCGCTCCGGATCGCAACCAGGGGTACAGTTCGTCGCTGGAACTGAAACCCGGTCGTATCTTCACGGCGTGTTACGCCCGCAACAAAAACGGAGTGACCGGGATCACCGGCACGTTCTGGAAGACGCCACCGATGTGATCCCGAGTTGGCGGCTGTGCGTCGGGACTGGTCCGACCAGGCAGCGTTGGCCAAGCCTTCGGAGCATCGACTGCTCCACCGTGAGCATGCCAGATGGCAGGTTGTGGTGTACGCTAAAGGCTTATCCCGCCGGCACCGGCCAATCCTCGGTCTCCCGAATTAAATGACAAGACGAATGCACATGACACACCGAAATGTCTGTTTCTGGACGCTGGCTGTCACGATTTCTCTTTCGATGGCTGCCACGCGTGTCGTCGCGGAGCCAGCCCTGCCGGCCAAGGCCAAGAGCGTCCGGAAAATTGTGAGCGACGGCCGTCACAACGCATTCGCCGCTTTTGTGAAGTGGCAAGACCAGTATTGGCTGGCATTTCGCAAGGGGACGGGCCACGTGGCTCGGGACGGCGACCTGGCCGTGATCCGTTCCTCGGACACCAGGACCTGGCAGTCGTCAGTCACACTCGACGTATCCGGCGACGATCGGGACGCGCAACTGCTGCCAACCCCCAAACGGCTCTTCCTTTATATCAACAGTCTCAACGGCGGCCGTTTCCATGTTTCGGTGAGTTATACCGATGATGGCCGGGCATGGAGCAAGCCTCAACCGGTCTACCGAGACGGCTTCATTCTCTGGAAACCCATTCAGCACAAGGGACGATACTACGCCGCCGCTCACCGCCCCGGCCCGAACCCGAGTCGCGAATCTCACCTGGTCACGTCCACCGATGGCATCGAGTGGACCAAGGTGTCGACGATTCGTGCCGGACAGGGCGAGAGCGAGACCACTCTGCACTTTGGTGCCGACGGACGTTTGACCGCCTTCCTGAGATCACAGGTCACCGTCGGGGGAGCGATTCTCGAATCGCTTCCTCCGTACGCCAAGTGGACCGAACGCCCGGCCGGAGTGCATCTGTCGGGCCAAGCCGTGCACACCTTTGGCGGGGTCACCTACCTGATGGGCCGCTACCTGGGATACGACCCACCCGTCCCGGCTTCCACGCTGCGGTCCCAGGTTGGCGGACGTCGGCTCGACCAGGCCACGATGATCTACACCTTTGAGAGCGGGCAGATCCGCCCGTATTGTCTACTGGGGCCGCTCGACGGTAACCACGACAGTTCCTACGCCGCCGCGGTTGCCGACGGCGACGACATGCTGGTGGTCTTTCACCGGGCGGCTCATCCGTACGCGGGGGAGTTTCGTTTCAAGGATGCTGCAGACATCTTTCTGGCGCGTGTTCCACTGAAACCCGCGCGTGCCTCCTCGGCCGTGAAGGTTCCCGGCCACACTCGCATCGTGATCCAGGGGGCCGACGATGTCATCGACGGATCGGTCAGCACGACCAACGCGGCCTCGTTCTCTCAACCGACGCTCAAGGCCAACGGCTATGCCTGGTCGTCGTACGAAACCGCGCTCATGCGTTTCAACCTGTCACGCATCGCGCCCGCCCGGCATGGTCGACTGAAGAAGGCTGTTCTCAGGCTACACGTGGTCAGCGCCAAGAACCCCAAAAAGAAAATCACGACCGTCGCCCCGACCAACATCGCGTGGAACCACAAGGCCACGTTTCGCTCGCCACTGGGCAACAAGTCCACTTGGCCCGTCCGCCAGGAGCATCCCAATATCAATTATGCGATGCGGCCCGGTTTGGTATCCCGTCGCGTCATCGAGAAACCGGGGGTCGTGGAGTTTGACGTCACCGGCATCGTGGAACGCTGGCTGTTTCAGGATATGGACAACCTCGGCCTGATGGTCACGGCCAGCCCTCCGATTTTCGGTCAACCTGACCAGGGCAGCTGGCTGCTGGCTTTCGCCTCAACCGAGGCCAAGAGCAAACACCGCCCTGCCCTGGTCATCGATCTGCAGGGCACTCCGCCGGATCCTGCCGAGGTCAACAAAAACGCGCTGGCGCTGTTTCCTTCCGCTCAACTCGCCCCGATCCGGGATCCTTACCACTTTGTCTATTACAGCGTCGGGTCGCAGAAGATGTGGAAACAACTGCCGACGATCAACATGACCACCTACGACAGTTTCGGCACGTGGCTCGCGCCCCGCGGTGTCATGAACCTGGCGTGGGCAGACGGAGGGCCCGTCGACTGGCTTCGCACCAAGGCGGCCTACTCGACGTACTACACCGGCACGGCACGAAACTACCCGCTGGGGCTCTGTGGGCACGAGTCTAATTTGCAAGGCGAGCAGGCCGGCTGGCTGTCGGAGGCTTTTCGGGCGGCGAAGCGGAGTTACCCGGATCGCTTTCTGGCTTACTACTACAGGGGAGAGTCTCACATGGCCCGGTTGGCTGGGGAAGGTCATGTCGACCTGTTGATCCAGGAAGGGTACACGCATATGTACAAGCAGATCCCCCGCAAGGGATTTGCCATCGGCATGGCAGGCATCAAGCATCGCATCGACACGGCTCGCAAACATGGTGCCATCCAACGTCACGTGGTGATGCTCGGACACATCTGCAAGTCGAACGAATACCATCCCGGCCATCAGCTGACTGCCGAGAAGATCGACCAGATGATCGGCGAGTTGAGGCGGTATGCCCCGGAAATGCCGGGCATTGGTTTTTACGGGCTGGGGGGTGAGACGCTGGCCCTGGACTGTGACCGCCTGGCCCACAAACATTTTGTCGCCCCGGCCCCCGATGTCCTGATCCAGACGCCGATGTTCGGACAGACACTGACGACACCGCATGTCACGATCCAGGTCCGCGCGACACCCAAAGACAAGCGGAAGATCACCGGATACCGCTGGTTCATCGACAATCGTCTTGTCGCCACAACCAAGACGCCGGAATACACGTGGGATTTGCGAGGCGACCATTCCGGGCATCACACCGTGACTGTCCACGCGATAGACAATGGCTGGAATCGCGCCGCTTCGCAGATCGCAGTCCGAGTCGCCAGACCCTGATTCGGCGCGATCCCGGATCGATGCGGGGGCCGACGGTTCGGATCCAGCGGGTTGAACGCTTCGGTCGAGGGCGGGAGACTGGGGCGATGGTGGCACTTGTCTCCCGGGCAGGACTGGAGCTTGCCAGTCCGCTGCCACGAGTGTTCCGGTTGGGCTTCCGGGTGCACTGGAGTCCACAACGTGGCCTGGATTGGGATCAGAAAATGGATCGCAACATCACGAAGCAGAATCGCCTTTCACCAACCGTGGGGGTGATCGTTGTCTTGGCTTCGGTCGTCTGTGGATATGCCGCAGAGCCAATCAATATTGGATCGAGACGCGAATTGTTTGTGGATGATCACTTGATCGAACGGATCAGTGGTACGGGAGCACTTCGATTGCACCACCCGATTCCGCGGGAGGTATCAATCGTTCACGATGCTCCATGGGAGGGCACGGCGTCGGCTTCCCACACTGTGTTCCAGGACGGTGATCGTTATCGGATGTACTACCGTGGCTGGGACTTCTGGTTTGCCAAGGGGATGCTCCATTTCAGCAAGCCGGTCACATGCTATGCGGAGAGCAAGGACGGGATTCACTGGAAGAAACCGGACCTGGGCCTGGTCGAATTCGAAGGGTCAAAGAAGAACAACATCATCCGAAATGGAATTGGCGGCCTGAATTTTGCGCCGTTCATTGACCACAACCCGGCTTGCCCTCCCGAAGCTCGCTACAAAGCCGTTGGGGGCGTTCTCGCCGAGGGGGGAATGCATGTGTTCAAGTCCAAAGACGGGATCCGTTGGTCGCGGATCCAGCAGAACGCCGTATTGACCAAGGGACCGTTCGATTCCGTCAATCTCGCATTCTGGGATTCGACAGCTGGAAAATATCGGGCCTATCGGAGGTGGATCACCGGGGGGCGACGGGCCATTCGCACGATCTCTTCGCACGATCTCGTCCACTGGGAGCAGGCAGCCGATCTCACCTTCGCGGATTCGCCGAAAGAGGAGCTCTATGAAAATCGGGTGTTTCCCTATCCACGGGCACCGCACATCCTGTTGGGACTGCCAACCCGGTATATCGAACGTGGCTGGTCTCCATCGATGAAAGCCCTGCCCGACCCCGAAGACAGGGCCGAGCGTGCAGCCCTCAGCGAACGATTCGGGACCGCACTGACTGAAACACTCTTGATGGCCAGCCGGGATGGAGTCCATTTCAAGCGATGGAACGAGGCGTTTCTGCGGCCTGGTGCTCAACGACCCGGAACCTGGCAATACGGGAATCAACACGTGGCGTGGCAGATTGTCGAGACTCGGTCCATGTTGCCCGGGGCGGCTCCAGAGTTGTCCATCTATGGGCCGGAGCGTTATTGGAAGGGAAAAGGTGGCGTGCTGAGACGATACACGCTGCGACTGGACGGGTTTGTGTCCGCCTCGGCCGGGTGGAAAGGCGGACAATTGCTGACAAAACCGCTCGTGTTTGATGGGACGTCCCTGGAAATCAACTTCGCGACATCTGCTGCGGGTTCGTTGCGGATTGAGATCCAGGACAAACAGGGAACCCCGATCGACGGTTTCCGGCTGGCGGATTGTCCGGCGATGTTTGGTGATACCGTCGACCGTCGGGTGACATGGACCGGCGGCGGCGCACTTTCCGCACTTGCTGGAAAAGCTGTGAGGGTCTGTTTCGAGTTGAAGGACGCCGACCTGTACTCCTTTCGATTCACCCGGTAACCGGGCTCACTCGCTCGACGGTTGGCGCTGCTTTGGTCGTTTAGGAGGTGTCATGACTCCAAAGCGGATGACCTTGTCACCGTAGAGTGGATCATAGTAGTGGCCGCCTTCGCGGTAATCGGCGTTCCACTGTCGAGTGCCGTCTTCTTTTGTCCGGTAGATGAACGGGGAGAGATGTAACCGCTCTTTGTGCCATCGCCCGGTCTTGCCCGACGGGATTTCTGTGCCTCGCCCGTAGATCATCAGGCCGCCCTTGCCTCGGACTTCGAATTGTGGGCCGATCTTCCGGTGCTCGTGACTCACGTTCATGAGCTTGTGGCCCAGTTCATGAGCGATCGTGCGACCGCCCTTCCCTCCCTGCCGACACAACGTGATGACACCGCGAATTCGACGAGGGATCCGTGTCTCGAACAAGTAGGCCGGAAGGGACAGTCCGCCGGTTGGAATGGATTTGATTTGTGGCCGGTCTTTCACGGTCCGATCGTAGTAGGCCATCCGTACCTGTTTCAGGTAAAGCAGGTAGATCGTTCGATGGTTCTCGGCATGACGCTCGATGATGCCCTCGAAGGCGTTCCTGGCTTCCTTTGTCAATTTCCAGCCGGCGGAGCGAAAGCCCACGTACGTGTTGGTCTCTGGAGGCGCAGGGAATCCCGTGACGTCGTTGGCCTGCACGGCGAGCCACGATGAGGGAACCATGGCTCGCTTGACCGACAGTAGTTTCAGTTGGACACCCGCCTTGGCAAAGATCTCCTTGGCACGCACAAAGGACGCGACCAGGTCATTGGGCGAGGCGACGTAGCCGTGAGGCTTGCCGTCGGTTTCCCCCAGGTAAATGGCAACATCCACAGTGGGGACGGCAGCCTTCAGGTCGTGATTGATCGTG
>DLVV01000380.1:0-9960 GCA_003445035.1 Planctomycetaceae bacterium
TTTCTTCTTGCCAGCATCTTTCTTTTTGCCACCGGACCTGGACCTGCCACCGGCCCGCTTCCGACCGCCGGCCCGCTTCCTGCCGCCGGACCTCTCGCCCGGAGGGGCTTCACGTCGGACCGAGAAGCGATGGACGGTGGTCTGCGTGTAGGTCTGGTCGGGCTCAAGCAACGTGGAGGGGAATCCGGACTGGTTGGGTGAGTCGGGGAAGTGCTGGCATTCGAGGCAGAATCCTCCGTTGAGTGGATATCCGCCGTTGCCGGGTTCTCCGTCGAGAAAATTGCCGGTGTAGAACTGGATGCCGGGTTCGGTGGTCAGGATCTCCATCACCCGTCCGCTGCCGGGATGGTGGATCTCGGCCACCGGCCTCAATGATCCGTCGGCTCCGTTGATCACGTAACAGTGATCGTAGCCTCCCTCGACCTGCTTGATTCTTGATCCAATCGGTTGGGACGAGCGGAAGTCCATTGGCGTCTCGGCAACGGTGGCCTGTTTGCCGGTGGGGATCAGCGTGTCGTCGACCGGAAGGAAGTTGTCACAGTCGAGCGTCAGCTGGTGGTCAAGGATGGTGCCCTTGCCGGCTCCGGCGAGGTTCCAGTAGCAGTGGTTGGTCAGGTTGAGCACGGTCGCCTTGTCGGTTGTCGCCTTGTACTCAATCCTCAGTTCATTGCGTTCGGTGAGCCAGTAGGTGACGTCGACGGTCAGCGTGCCGGGATAGTTCTCTTCTCCGTCGGGGCTCACCAGTTGCAGTGCGATGCCGACGGCCCCGTCCTTCTTGACGGTCTTGCCGGTCCACGCACGACGGTTGAATCCCCGGTCGCCCCCGTGCAGGTGATTGGTGTCGTTGTTGGTGGCAAGCTGGTATTTCTGGTCACCGATCGAGAAGGCACCGGCGGCGATGCGGTTCGAGTAGCGACCGCAGGTGGCCCCGAAGTAGGGTCCGGGAACGTAGTAGTCCTCGATGTTTTCGAACGCCAGCGTCACGTTCTCGAATCGTTCGTTCTGGTCGGGGACCCTGACCGCCAGCACGGTGGCGCCCCAGTTGGTCACGTCGACCCGCATGCCGCCGCTGTTGGTCAACTGGAACAGCAGCACGGGTTTCCCGTCCGGATCGGTCCCGACCTCCTTTTGCGTGGCGGTCGATCCGGAGACGGGCATCGCGGCCCCGCCGCCCTTGGCATCCGCACCGCCTCCACCGCCTCGTCCTTTTCGTCCTTTGCCGGCCGTCTTGTCCGAGTCGGTTGCTGAATCGGCGGCATCGGGTTCGGCGGGATCGGGCAGGCATCCGCTGACGACCAGGGAGAGTCCCAGGAGCAGGGAGAGGTGAAGCAACGAACGAACGGCGGTGGTCATGGCCGGGTGTTTCCGGTTTGAGGCACGTGTGGGGCCGGAGGTCAACGGGAGTCGGCCCGGCCTCCGAGTCCTGATCTTGCTCAAGCGGTCGTACGCTTGCAAGGGACTGTCACGGACCGAGACGGGGTCGCGGCAGGTCATTGGCGCGGGTTAGAATCGGGTTGTGTCGTTGGAGCTATTCCCGTTCGCGGAAAACTCAACAATTGGTCCAGCATCTTCGGTATTGCTTGCGTAAGAACTCTCACACAGACAAGGCAAGAAGTGACTGAGGCGATTCACACTCCCACTGCCCTCCAGCCTGACACCGAAACGTCCGTTCTCTCGGAGTCTCGGCTGGTCGAGGAAGCGCGGCGCGGCGAGACCGCGGCGTACGGGGAGTTGGTCCGTCTGTATGAGCGTCGGCTGGTTCGGGTGATCGGACGTTTTATCCGTGATGCCTGGCAGGTTGAGGACCTGGCCCAGGAGACTTTCCTGCGAGCCTACACGCGGTTGGGGCAGTTCGACACGTCTCGGCGTTTTGGGCCGTGGTTGTTTCGGATCGGAGTCAACCTGACGTTGGACCACCTGAGAAAGATCAAGCGACGGGGCCGCCAGGCCCTGTTCAGCGAGAGTCCATCGGAGCGGACTCCCGATCCCTCGGTTGAGGATCCACGTCGGGACCTGGACCTGAAGCAGGAGGTCCGTGAGGTCCTGGAGTCGGTTCCGGAAAAATACCGGACGGTCCTGGTGCTTCGGGATCTCGAGAACTTTTCGACTGCCGAGATTGCGGGGATCCTGCATCGGAAGGAAGCAACGATCCGCTGGAGGCTGGCCGAGGCCCGACAACGGTTCCAGTTGTTGTGGCAGAAGCGGCTCGACCAGGACAGCCGGTCGTCTCGATTGGATCAACGGCCCGACACGGTGAACGGGGAGGGCCACCGACGATGATCAGTTGTGGCCAGGCACGTGACGAGTTGGCGCTGGAGGTCGGCCAGGATCTCGAGCCGAGTCCCGAGTTGCGTGACCACCTGGTCGATTGTCCCGATTGCTGCCGGGCCTGGCTGGCCCTGCAGGAATCGCACGGGCACCTGCAACACCTGAAGCTCGGCTCGCCGATCGTTGAGTCTCCCGGATTGTGGGACGATGTCGCGGTGGCGATTCAAGACCGAGGATTGCGGCCCGAGCGGTCGACGTTTCCCAGCTGGTTGCTGGGGATGGCCGTCGGCGTGTTGTTCACCCTGTTCTTCCTGGACTCGATTCGGCCGACATCGGACGCGGAGACCCTGGTCATCGAGATGCCGGTCCGCGGCCTGTCGACGTCGATCGAAGTGCCGTATCAGCCGCAGTGGCCGCCGCTGAAGGCGGCTGTGCCGATCGAGCTGGAACTGGTCGAGATCGCCTCGGCGAACGACCGCAATGGTTCGGTGTCCGAAATGCCGGCGGTTCGCAGGTTCCGCTGGCCACAGGCCTCAGGCCGGATCACATCCTCTCCGTACCAACTGGTCAACCGGCCAATCCGGCGGCGTGGCATCGCCGACGTGACGCCGCCGGCGATCAGGATTCGGCCATGGCGGCGACCGATCGAGACCCCATTTCACAAGATTTCCGGGACAATTGACGATGCCGATTTTTGAGTATCGTTGTGGGCTTTGCGAGGTTGAGTTCGAGTTGCTGGTGCGGGCCTCGACGGTGCCGGCCTGTCCCGAATGCGAGTCCCAGACGCTCGACAAACTGCTCAGTGCTCCTGCGGTCCGATCCGGCCACTCGCTGCCGTTGGCCTCGGACTGTCCGCCTCCCGAAACCGGTCCCTGCGGTCCGAGTTGCTGCCGCATCTAGAGTGGCTGACGAGGTGCCGGCACGTCGAGTCGTCGACAGGTTGTCAACATCACCGTCGGGCGGGGAGATGTGTCGAGTCTTGTGATCGCCCGGATTTCGGTCACCTGTTCGACGGTGGAAAACGAATTGGTGGAATGTTTTCGATTTGTCGGCCGGCAGGTTTGACACGCGCATCCACGCCGGTAGGATCGTCGCCACTGACTGATTGAGTGAATGACAGAGCCGGTATGAGAGGTGAGCCTCTCTTGCTCATTTCGACCTCTCGCGGCTCTTCCTGACCACGTCCAAACGACTCCGCGCACAAGCAGGAAGTTCCACCGCGCCACGCGCCCAGGCAACGGAGTGCCAGAGACTCTCGCCCGGGGAGTGCGTCGCTGACAGGAGCGCGACCTGCGCGCGCAGACGACCCGGGGGGGGGTGCACGATGCAGCCCGCAACCACGAAGAAACAACCGGATCGGCCCGCCCAGGAGCCCGACAGCGTGCCCGAAAAGGCCGAGTCGGCCCGGATACTTAAGCGGCTTGCCGATCGGGTGGGGCCGAAGAACTACGAAAACTGGTTCCTGGGTCGTTGCACGGTCACCGTCGATGGGGACGAGGTCCGATTCGGGGTCGGCAGTCCATTCGTGGTCAGTTGGATGCAACAGCGGTTCCGCGAGGCCATGCAGGGCACGGCTACCGACGTGCTGGGGCCCTCGGCCCGTGTGCGACTGGATGTGGACCCGAACGTGATACCCGAGGTGGTCGGAGAGGGTGATCCCGCTGCGAGGAGGTCCCCGGCGGTCGGAGTGGTCGCCGGATCCGGAACGCCAGCCCCCGGCGGCGATCGCGAGGGTGGTGACGGGCGGCGATCCACGACCCGTCGGCGATTTGCCGATCTCGGCGATTTCGTCGTTGGCGACAGCAACCGCCTGGCCTGGACAGCCGCATCGCGGATCTGCGATGCACCGGCTGACGGGCTCAGCCCGCTTTACCTGTTCGGGCATGTGGGTGTCGGAAAGACGCACCTGCTGGAGGGCATCTACCGGCGAATTCGGCGATTGTATCCATCGTTGCGGGTGACCTACCTGACGGCTGAGACGTTCACGAATTATTTCACGGCGGCGTTGCGGGAGAGGTCGACACCGGGCTTTCGCCAGAGGTTCCGCAGTATCGATGTGCTGCTGGTCGACGACGTGGATTTTCTGGACGCCAAGAAGGGGGTGCAGGAGGAGTTTCTGCACACGCTCAAGCAGCTTGAAGCCAACGGCAGCCACGTGGTGCTGGCGGCCAATCAGCATCCGCGGCTGTTGGCGAAGTTCAGCGAGGAACTCAGTTCGCGACTGATGGCCGGATTGGTCTGTCGGATCGAGCCCCCCGAACTGGGGACTCGTCGAAAGATCGTGGGCCGGTTGGCCAAGCGGATGTCGGTGACGTTCACTCCCGAGGCCCTGGCGGTCGTCGCACGTCGATTCACCCACAGCGTCCGTGAATTGAAGGGGGCCCTGTACTGCCTGCAGAACTGGTCGATCGCCTCGGGCCGCCAGCGGATCTCGGCTTCGGTCTCACGCCGGGTCCTGGCCGAGTTGGAACGAGACTGTATCCGGATTGTCGCGTTGGGAGATGTCGAACGGGCGATCTGTTCCCTGTTCGGGGTGCGAGCCGCGGAGTTGAAGTCGTCTCGTCGGACGCGGAGCCTTGTGCAGCCACGGATGCTGGCCATGTTCCTGGCCCGCAAGCACACCCAGGCCGCTTACAGCGAAATCGGCGAGTTCTTCGGGGGCCGGAACCACAGCACGGTGATGTCGGCGGTGGCGAAGGTCCAGGACTGGTTGTCGACCGACACGCCGGTGATGGTCAGCTCGCAGTCCCTGTCGGTTCAGGAGGTCGTCGATTCGGTCGAGCAGCAGTTGCTGGCCGGTTGATCGAAATTGGCCGATTCACTGCGGCCGTTCGACGGATGCGCACCGGCCGGACCCGACCCTTGCTGACAGGGGACGTCGCGATGGCACTACGGTTTGTTTTCGAGCTGCTTCTCGAAGATCGAGAGCGGATCGTTCGAATTGGACTCGATCGTCGGAGCGGTGATCGAGCCGGCCGGAACGGCCGGAGCCGGTGCCAGTTCGGCAGGCGTGGCCGCCGCTGGCTGGGCGGAGACCGTCCCGCTGGTGGTGGGAGAGGCCTGTTGGATTCTGCGAGGGACCAGCGAACTGGATCCGATGCCGAGTCCGAGTCGAGCGGCGCTGCGTGAGAATTCTGGGCTGATCCGGCGAGAACGGGTGATTGCTCCGGCAGGAGCGATTCCGGACCCATCAGAAGGGGGCGGATTGGTGGTACCGGCCCAGGGAATGGGACGGGAGGGAAGGTCGGCCGCCGGTGTCGAACCGGGTGCGGTGGGGGTCAACTCGCGTGCCGGATTGGCGGCGGTGAGTGTCTTGGGAGCGGTCGAGTCACCGGGGAGTTGCCCGATGGCTGACGGGACGAGGGGCACGTCGGCGTCGATGGTGGCCGTCGATTTCCTGGTGAACTGCGGCAGAGCCGTTGCCGGGTCATTGGTATCGATCGGCAGTTGCCTGGGTGGATCGGCGGCGATGGGACCATTGGCGGCCTTGGTGGCGGTGGTGAGGGGTCGTCCCTTGGGGAACAGTCGGGCGAGCTTGGCTTCGGCCTTCGAGCCGGCTTTTTTGAGTGTCGCGAGAGCGTCGTCGTAACGTCCCTGGCGGGCCTGGACGGTGCCGAGGTTGTTGAGAGCGAACGCGTTGGTCGGATCGACGGACAGGGCCCTGGTCAGCAGGGCTTCAGCCGTCTTCAGATCGGAACGTTGCAGCTTCGAGAAACCGTAGTCGCTGAGGAGATTGGCGTTCCGCGGGTCAGCGGCGATGGCGGTTTCGAAGTGGTGATCGCTGGCGGTGAAGTCGCGGGCACGGTCGCTGATCAGGGCCATCAGGTGGTGAGCTTCGACGTGGTTGGGCTGGACGGCGAGAACCGCTTCGAGGTGTCCGGCGGCGGTGGTCAGCCGACCCGACCGGAAGGCGTCTCGCCCGGCGATGAGCTTGGTCTGAGTGGCATTGGGTTGGGGTTCACGGTCGGTTGCCTGTCCTCCGACTGCGGCCACGCCGGCGTCGGGGCCATCAAGCGTATCGGGAGGTTTGGGCACGTCTTTGCTGGCCAGGGGCCAGCCGGGCAGACGAAAATGGGTCCCCAGGTCGGGGTTGAATATCGACGACCGACACCCGGTCAACACCAGCAACATCACCAGCCCGCCGGTGCAACACGCGATACGATTCATCGTCCACATCCTGGATGGGAGAGGTGTACGGGATGAGGGGCCGACGAGATCGATGGCGGCCCGGACGCCGGGGTTATAGGTCAGCGGTCGCTGACCTGTCGAGGTCCAATTCCGGACCCGATCCGGTTCAACCGCCCGCTTGGCCTGGCTGGGAGGCCCTGCGGACGGAGGCTCTTCGCGTGGCCAGGATCAGTCCCTGCAGCACCAGAAACACGACGAGCGGAACGATCCAGGCGATGCGGGCGAACTGCAGCAGCGTCTGGGCCCATTTCGCCGGCGGTTTGTCGGTGATGACACGGCCCTCGGGGACATGGACACTTCGGCGATCGAGCTCGTCTTCGACGACGGCACGGCGGCCGTTGTCGAGGTCGCTGTTGCCGGTGGCTGCGACGACGATGGGCACACGGACGTGTTCGATTCGGCCGGCGATTCGTTCGAGGTGATCGGTTCCGTTGTCCGAGAGAGTTGCGGTGTTGTCCAGGAAATCGTCGCTCTCCAGCAGGAATCCGACACGAGCAGCCCGTCCGCCGCGTGTGGAGGTGGGATCGAGTGCCGCACCGAGAACCAGCAGGACCACAAGTCCCAGGAGCGTCAGCAGCAGCAGCAGACAGCCCACGGCTGCCATCTGGCTCTTGAAGACGGTCCGCTCGGATGTTGGTTCGTGGTGCAGGTCGATTGCCCGACGTCGGCGAGCCGATTCCTGGATCGCGGCGAATGTCTCGACCACGTCGACCAGTTCTTCCAGCTTCAAGTGGCTTGCCCCATCGGCCACCTCCAGCCACTCTGACGCCGTCTCCGGGTTGTCTCTTTCGGATCGCTGCAGTTCGAGCGGGCTGTCTCCGACCAGCAGGGTGACTTCGGCCGGACCGTTGGTGGGGCGGAGCGTCCAGGTGGCGTCCGGTCCCGAATCGGATTCCAGACGGACGGTCCCCGAAGGGCCGAGCGTGGCGTTGACCTGGTCGAACCGTCCCGCGAGGCGTCCCAGTCGAGCGAGATCGTCGAAGAGCAGTTCTTCGGCTGGCCGGTTGTCTGCCCGGTCGACTCGCAGCGGTGGGGCCGGGGCGTGTGTGTTTTCGAGTGGGGTCAGTTCCCGGACGGCCGGCAGCCAGCAGCGGATCGTGGCCCGGACGTCGGAGGCCACGAGTGCCAGCCGATGGACCGCTGCCGCGGCCAGGTGCGGTCCGGCAACGACGATCAGCGGTCGATCACTTTCCAGCAACGACATGGCCACGGCCAGGTCCGCTTCCTCGGACCCGGCCAGGATGGTCAGGTCGGGCAGTTCGGACGTTTCGGGTTGCCTTTGGCTGTCGGGGTCGAGGTCGATTTGTTCGAGCAGTCCGGCGGCGTGGGGAGAATCGCCGAGCACCAGGACATTGCGGACCGTCATCACCCGTCTCCGTCGGTTCCCAGGACCTCGGCGATCCGCTGGCTTGTGACCGGTTCGATCACCCCTCGCTCGGTCACCAGTGCCGTGATCAGCTCGGCGGGAGTGACGTCGAAGGCGGGGTTCCAGGTGCCAATTCCGTCGGGAGCGGTCTGTCGTCCAAATCCGCGTGTGATTTCCTCGCCATCCCGCTCCTCGATGGGAATCTCCTCTCCACTGGCCAGCGAGAAGTCGAAGGTGCTGCGAGGTGCGGCGATGTAGAAGGGGACACGGTGTTCACGGGCGAGCACCGCCAGTGCGTAGGTGCCGATCTTGTTGGCCGCGTCGCCGTTGGAGGCGATCCGGTCAGCTCCGGTGATCACCGCCTGCACACGGCCCTGCTGCATGGCCCAGGCGGCCATCGAGTCACAGATCAGCGTGGTGGGGATCCCATGGCGTGTCAGTTCCCAGGTGGTCAAGCGAGCCCCTTGCAGCAAAGGGCGGGTCTCATCGACGTAGACCTCGATTTCCCGTCCGAGATCGGCGGCGGCGAACAGCACCGCCAGGGCGGTGCCCGAGCCGGCGGTTGCCAGCCCGCCGGCATTGCAGTGTGTCAGCACGCCGGCCCCGCGGGGCATCAGTTCGGCTCCATGACGACCGATGGCCTGGCAGGTGTGCCGGTCCTCATCCTGGATCGCGACGGCTTCCTCGAGCAGTCGGTCGAGGATCGATGCGGAGTCGAGTTCCGGCTGGTTCGCGGCACATCCGGTTGACCGTGCCAGGGCCCATGCCAGGTTGACAGCCGTGGGACGGCTGTCGGCCAGCGTGGTTGTCACCCCGGCCAGTTGCCGGTCAAAGTCTTCCCGAGAACTTTCGCGAAACGGCTGCATGCCGACGACCACGCCATAGGCCGCGGCGACTCCGATCGCCGGAGCCCCTCGAACTCTCAGGCTCCGGATTGACTCAACCACGTCCTCAAGGCGCCGGCATTCCCGCTGTTGGACTTCCAGCGGCAACCGGGTCTGGTCCAGCAGCACCAGGTGGCCGGTGGCCGCATCGCCGGTCCAGGCGAGAGTCGGAAGGGTCATGGCGACTACTTGGCCGGCGAATAGCCGGTGGGATTGAGGAACTGCGAGACGACCCTGGTGACGATGGGGCCGTTCTTTCGTGATTCGGCGAACGCCTTCTTCCACTCGGGATCGTTCCGGAATGCGTTCCAGCTCTTTTTCGCTGCCCCTCGGCTCTTGTGGGCCAGTACGTAGACCAGGGTGTTGCCCTTGAGCTTGGGGTCATCGGGAGTCCAGTAGATGATGTTCTTCATGCCGTGGCGGGAGAAGATTTTCATCGTGTGGTCGGCGAACCGCTTGTGGAGATCTCCGAGCTTGCCGGGAGCGGTGGTGTAGGTCCGGAGTTCGAAGACCTGGGCCGGTTTCTTGTCGGAATCGTCAGCGACGGCCGCGTCGGATCCTCGTCCAAACAGCACGGCTCCGGCGACCAGGCCGAGCAGTGCGGCCAGGGCGATCGTGGCGGATCGTGCGCGGGCTGGAGTGGTTGTCATCGAAGCTGTCCTCTCAAGTTGGGAAGAGAGAATCGACCCGGGATCGATTCGTGGATGGTCAGATGGTGGCTGGTTCAAACGGGTTACGCTGTGCCATGTACTGGCACAGCCAGATCCCCAGTTCGTAGAGCAGGATCAAGGGGAACATCATCATCACCATGCTCGCCGGATCGGCCGGTGTGAGCATCATCGAGACGATCGAGATGACCAGGATGGCCACCCGTCGCTTGGTGCGGTAGATATTGGCATTGAAGATCGAAAGCCGGTCCAGGAAGAGCATGACCAGTGGCAACTGGAAGCTGATGCCAAACAGCAGGGGCAGCATCACGGCAAAGGAGATCCACTCGGAGAGCCGGATTTGCGGTGTGACTCCGAGCCAGTCGTTGAAGCCCAGCAGGAAGGTGAGCACGAACGGGAAGACCATGAAGAAGCAGAAGAGAATCCCGCCGAGAAAGAGGATCAGCGAGAAGGGCAGGAAGACGTAGACATAGCGTTGTTCGTGGGGGTAGAGGCCGGCGGCGACGAAAAGCCAGACCTGGTAGAAGATCCACGGGCTGGTCAACACGACTCCGCCGATCAGCGCGACCTTGAGGTAGGTCATGAA
>DLVV01000380.1:10273-17379 GCA_003445035.1 Planctomycetaceae bacterium
TCCTGCACGTTGAGCGTGATCGGCTTGTTCATGCGATCGGCGGTGGTGCGGAAGACGGCGAATTCGTCGGCGATCAACTGCAGCGGCACCGGTCGCTCGTTGGGCACTTCTTCCGGCTTGGAGAACCGTTCGGGATCGGCGCGGTGCAGGGCTTCGGCCAACTGGCTTGGCCGAACGCGGACCAGCAGGCTGGCCTGTTCGCTGACCGAGACAAAGGCCTCGTTGCCGGTCTGGCCGCCGCCGCTGACGTCGATGTTGAGGTTGAGCGATTCGAGGGAGGGGAGGCTCTTGAGTGTCGCGAGGCCGCTGTCGCTGATGCGGGTTCCGGCCAATTCGAGCCGGACCAGCCGCCGGCAGCCGGAGACGATCTTTTCCAGGCCCGCGTCGGTGATGGCCTCGCCGGAAATTGCCAGCTCGGTGAGTTTCTTGAGCTCCGCGAGGTGGATGAGCCCCGCGTTAGTGATGGAGGCACCCACGAGGTTGAGTGACTCGAGTTGTTTCAGTCCGGCGATCGTCCGCAACCCGTCATCGGTCACCTCGGGGCTGGACACCAGGAGTGTCTTGAGTTTCTTCAGCGCGGTGATTGTCTTGAGTCCGTCGTCGGTGATGTCGGTTCCGGTGAGGTTGAGTCGCTCGAGCGATTGGCTGAGCCGTACGACGTGCGCGAGTCCGTCATCGGTGATGCTGGTGTCCCGGAGATCGAGCGTGGTGATGTCCGACAGCCGCTCGGGTTTGAGCAGGCCGAGGTGATCGTCGTTGATTTCCGGTCCCGTAATCGCGACCAGGGTCACCCGGTGATCCTTGAGTTCGCAGCGAATCCCGAACTCGGACAGTTCTTCCAGCCCGGCCACCGCCACCGCGTTGGCCTGGATGTCGATCGGCGGTTGCCCCGTAGCCTTCCGGGCCTTGACGAGTTTCTCCAGGTCGTTGCTGCCGGCGGTGGTGCCGGCCAGTTCGACCTGTTGCAACTTGGGGAACGAGGCGAGGGCCTGGACGCCCTTGCCGGTGACCATCGACTTCCCATCGTAGATCTTCTCGCCGGTCATCCAGGCCCGGGCCTGGTCCCAGAGATTGAAGCCGGCGATGTCATCCTGGCTGGTGATGCCCTGGGCCCGCAGCGCGTCGTCGATCGGGCTGCGGATCACGGCGACCAGTTTGTCACCGAAGATCAGCGTGAGCATGACTCCGACGAACAACCCGATCAGGGCCTTGAAGAGATGAATTCTGAGGACTTCGAGATGGTCCCCGAAGCTCATCGTGCTCTCGTCGAAGAGATCCTTGGAGTTCCTGGTGACCATGGGGAGACGACTGCAGGGAGGTGATGAAGAGGGGAAGAACGGGGTGGAGCTTTGGACCACATGAATTCTGTTGGGCCGGGACGACGAGAGATTTTCCGCAGCGGTCGGAAAGCCCTGGGGAGTTCCGAAGCGGGGTCAACGCCGTGAAGCCCGGGACAGGGTGGGCACGGGCAGGCGGCGGCCAGCCTGGCCACCTTGCAGGCCCCGTCGGGAACCCGACGGGGTCTCCATCAGGTCATTGACGCGGCTCGACCTCCAATTGTAGATCGGTCCGGAGACGTGTCAACGGTGACACCTGTCGGTCACTCGCGGTCGAGATCGCCACGGAAGACGACCAGCGTCTTGGCGACGACGTCGTGAGGTGCCTGTTTCCGCGGTGTGAATCCGGCGACAAAGGAGAGGACCCCGAGCAGGATCTTCATGATCGCCCGCCTGAGCGACTGCGAAAATGTCAGTCGCTCGCCGTTGAGTCCCGAGACCATGATGCCGACCGCCTCCTTGCCCAGGGTCGCCTGTTCCTTGGAGCACTCGGATCGGGCGAAGTAACTGATTCCGCAGATGGGCAGCAGGGCCAGGTAGCTTAGTGCGAGCCCCCGGCCGAACCCGTGCTGGGTGATCAGTGAGACGGCCAATCCGCCGAAGAGCACTGCGACCAGCTTGCCCTTTTCGTTCATCTTCCACAGTTCGACCGGCTCGAAAACACAACCCACCACCGCGACGATCACCGTGTCGACCAGGACGGCGACGTACCGGGCCCAGAATCCGGCGAGTTCGCCGGGCTTCGTTCCCTTGATCAATCCCAGTCTCTGCTGGAAGTAGTAGGTGTAGAGTCCCACGGCCCGCGTCCAGAAAATCAGCGCGTAGGCTCCGAACAGGGAGGCGACGATGATTGTGCCGGCGTAGCCACCGACGGCCTCCCAGGGAAACGAGATGTTGACGGCGGCTCCCTCGGTGGCACCTTCGAAGGTGCTCAACGGGGTCCATGCCAGGAAGTGCGGAGTGTTGAACGCAACCTTGAGCACGTAGAAGTTGATAGCGACCCCACCGCCAATCACCGCGACCGGCAAGATGGCCGCGATCAGGCCCATCAGTCCGAGATACAGGGTGGGGGCGATGTTGCGGACGGAGGTGATGGCCATCAGGGGGAGCGACCAGGCCCTGTAGGTGTGTTTCTGGGCCATGTGGGCCAGGGCGGAGGGAATCGAGAGGGCGATCACGAGTCCGATGGCACCGCCGACGATCATGATCGGGACCGTCTGGAACGCTTGCGGCTGGGGCAGGCCGCCGCCGCTGAGGACGGTCGACCCTCCCGCCATCAGGATGATCGCCGGCACGGCCACGACCAGCACCGGCAGCGGGAAGATGACACCCCAGAAATACATCTTGAACCCGTTGGCAAGCGAATCGACGACCTGGAACGAGAGCCGCTTGGCCTGGCTCTTGCGAGACATCGTGGTTCTCACGATCTGGACCGCCATCGTCCAGAACCAGCCAGTGATGATCATGTAGATGAACGCCGACATCGCCGACATGATATTGAAACCGTTTTTGAGCAGGAGTTCCGAGAGCAGCGGAACCTTGAACTTCTCCTCCTCCTCAGCATTGTCACCCATCGCCATCTTCTGCGCGTCGTCGGGGAGGGGGGGCAGGAAGGTGATGACGATCCAGAACGCGACGAAGACCATGAGCACCTGCATCGTGACGATGAAGATGTTGACGATCCACGTCTGGAAGACCAGCCGCTGGTTGGACAGCATGAACCGCCAGGAATCGGCCCAGGCGGTCTTGTAGAACAGGGCCGGATCGGGGCCTTTCCGCCTGAGCCGTTTCTGCATTCGGGAACTGACAGTTCCGGTCTGCAGGTCGACGTGGCAGTGGGGACAGGTGCGGGCCTCGGTGCTGACCTCTGCGGCACACTTCGGGCACAGGCGTGCCGTGGCGTCTTCGGCCTGGCTCAGATCCAGCGACGAGAAAAAGGAGTCGTCGTCAGCCGATTCCGTCTCGGCCTCAACCTTCCGTTTTCCCGACGGGACCTTGACCGGTTCCCGGCACTCGGGGCAGCGGATCCTCTTGCCCCGTGCCCGGTCGGGCGCGGCGAAGACCTTCTCGCACTGACGGCAACGAACCTTGACCGGCATGGGACTAATGTAGCAGGTTCGGGCCAAAAACAAGCCCGTTCGGTTGGGCCGATCACCCCATCGCCTGCAGCGAATCGTCGATCGCTTCCAGGGCCTGGTCAATGTCCTCGAGCGAATGAGCCAGCGAGTAGCCGTGGTGGCAGGGCCCTCCGCCGTAGTCGTGGAAGTAGACGCCCCGGCCGGTCGTCTGCCGACAGAACTCGAGCATTGTCTCGGGATCGTGGACCAGGGCCTGAGAGTAGTTGGTGACCGGGTCACGGGTGCCGAAGATGATCCCGAAGCGGCTGCCGTGGTGCTGGAACACGACCGGCAGCCGGCTGCGGCCGGCGATCTCCTCGAGCCCGGCAAACAGCACCTCGCCCAGTCCGCCAATCGTCTTCCAGAAACCGGGCCTCTGGATTTGGTCGACGAAGGCGAGGCCACCGAGTATCGACGGCAGCGGGGCGTTGAAGGTGCCCGAGTGGGCGACGGGACCGGTGGGAGCGTAGAGATCCATCAGGTCGGCGCGGCCGGCGATGGCCGAGAGCGGCAGCCCTCCTCCGAGCGACTTGCCGATCGTGCAGATGTCCGGCGTCACACCGAAGTCCTGCTGGGCCCCTCCGGGACTCGCCTTGGCGAACGACTGCACTTCGTCAAAGAACAGCACCAGGTCGTACTCGTCGGCCAGTGCCCGGGTCGCTTCGAGAAATCCCGGGGCCGGAGTGATGCAGCCGCAGTTGTAGTCGACCGGTTCGACCAGCAGGGTCCCGGCCTCGTCGGCGTGCGCGGCCATGACGGCTTCCAGCGCCTCGAGGTTGTTGTACTCGACCGGAATGATCAACTCGGCCATCGACTCGGGGATCCCCGCGCTCTCGCGGTAGGGCGGCTGGGCATCCAGCTGGTCGGCGGGGGGGTGGCCACCGATGTAGGTGAACTCGTGGTAGCCATGGAAGTGGCCGAAGAAGCGAATGATCTTGTCGCGACCGCTGGCAGCCCGGCACAGCCGCAACGCGTGCAGGGTCGCCTCGGATCCCGAACCGGTGAATCGGATCCGCTCGGCACACGGGAGCACCCGGCAGAGCTGTTCGGCGAGGTCGACGTGGAAAGGCGTGTCCATGCTGCACAGCACCCCGTGTTCCCACGCGGTGTCGAACACGTGTCGCAGGCACTCGGGAGCGTGACCGAGCAACGTGGCCCCGTGGCTCATCGAGAAATCCAGGAACTCGCGACCGGCGATATCCCAGAACCTGCTGCCGGCGGCACGCTGGGCGTAGACCGGGGAATCCCACGCCTTGTTCCGCCGGGTGCTCGAGCAGACCCCGCCGGGGATCGCCGCTTCGCCACGTTCGAACAGGCGTGCGACGGCCGCTTCATCGGCGGGGATTTGCATCTGGAACATGGGCTTCTCCGGGCGAAACGGGCTGCTGGAATTGCAGGCGGACATCATGCGAGCCCTGCGGCGGCGTGTCAAACAGCGTGGTGTCCCGATGGCCAAGGCCGTTGACCGGCTCGGGGATGACCAGAATAATAGCGGTTTGGTTTTCTCGGAGTCCCGGATGACCTCCGCTACCAGTCAAGTCCCCGACGAACTCGGTCGCTTCGGCCCGTTCGGTCGCCGCTTTGTGCCCGAGACGCTGATGCGGGCTCTGGAGGAGTTGACGGACGAGTACCTGCGTGCGAAGGCCGATCCGGTGTTTGCCGAGGAGTTCGACCACCTGTTGGGAAGTTACGTGGGGCGTCCCAGTCCGTTGTACTTTGCCGAGAGGCTGACGTCGGAGGTGGGCGGAGCGAGGATCTTCCTGAAGCGGGAGGACCTCAATCACACCGGTGCGCACAAGATCAACAACACCGTTGGCCAGCTGCTGCTGACCCGGCGGATGGGCAAGACGCGGGTCATCGCCGAGACCGGTGCCGGTCAGCACGGGGTGGCCACCGCCACCGCCTGTGCCCGTTTCGGGCTGGAGTGCGTGGTCTACATGGGCACCGAGGACATCCGTCGTCAGCAGCCCAACGTGCACAACATGAAAATGCTGGGTGCGGAGGTCCGCGGGGTTTCGAGCGGATCCTGCACTCTTCGTGACGCGATCAACGAGGCGATGCGAGACTGGATGGCCAGTGTTGCCAGCACGCACTACGTCATCGGCAGTGTCGTCGGGCCGCACCCGTTTCCGATGATCGTCAGGGACTTCCAGTCGGTGATCGGCAGCGAGACCCGGCGGCAGTGCCTGGAGACGTTCGAGCGGTTGCCCGAGGTGGTGGTGGCCTGCGTGGGCGGCGGATCGAATGCCGCGGGAATGTTTCACCCGTTCATCGATGATGGGGAGGTCCGTCTGGAGGGCGTCGAGGCGGGGGGCCGCGGAGCGGGGGTTGGTGAGAACGCCAGCCCGCTGAGCTTCGGCCAGCCGGGGATCCTGCACGGCAGTTTCAGCTACGTGCTGCAGGACGTCGACGGCCAGACCCAGGACGTCCACAGCGTTTCGGCCGGTCTCGACTATCCCGGGGTGGGACCCGAACACAGTTACTGGAAGGACACCGGGCGGGTGCACTACACCAACGTCGTTGACAACGACGCGCTGGAGGCCTTCGGACGGCTGGTGCGGACCGAGGGGATCATCCCGGCCGTCGAGAGTTCCCACGCGGTGGCACATGCCTGCACGGTGGCCGCCGGAATGGACCCGGACCAGGTGGTGGTCGTTTGTCTGTCCGGTCGTGGAGACAAGGACGTGACCGAAGTGTCCCGGTTGATTGACGAGTCCTCGTCCCGATGAACAGCCCGACCACCCCGATCGCTGCCCGCTTCACACAGCTCCGCGAGGCGGGACAGATGGCGTTCATGCCGTTTGTCACCGCCGGCGACCCCGATCTCGATACGACCCTGGCGGTGATCGGTGAACTCGGGAGACGCGGCGTCGACCTGATCGAGGTGGGATTTCCCTACAGCGATCCGATTGCCGACGGCCCGGTGATCCAGGCCTCCTACCAGAGAGCACTCGAGTCGGGGCTGACTGTTGACGCGATCTTTGACCGGCTTGGGGAATTGGACCGCGAGTCGACTCCGCCGCTGGTCGCAATGGTTTCCTACGCCATCGTGTTCCGCAAAGGTCCCGAAGAGTTTGTCTCGAGAGCGGCCGCGTCAGGATTCAGCGGGATGATCGTTCCGGATCTTCCGGGAGATGAGGCTGCCGAGTTGTCCACGGTTGTCACCGACGGCGGGCTCGACCTGGTTCAGCTGGTTGCCCCCACGACACCCCCGTCACGACTGGATGGCATCCTGGCCACTGCCAGCGGGTTCTTGTACTGCATCTCGGTTGCCGGTACGACGGGTGTCCGCGACGCGGTGCCGACCGAACTTGCTGCCCAGTTGGCGGACCTGAGATCCCGGACCGATCTGCCACTGGCCGTCGGCTTCGGGATCAGCGAGGCCGAACACGTGGTGTCGTTGAAAGGGGTTGCTGACGGAGCGATTGTCGGCTCGGCGCTGGTCCGGCGGCTCGGATCGATCGCGGTGGATGGCGAGGACCGGGCGGTGGTGCTGGATCGGGCCGGGGAATGGCTCGACGGCCTGGTCGAAGCGGCTCATTCCTGACTTCATCGCTTCGGTCGCGGCCCGGCCGCGACGTCGATAGTCTTGGAGATCCGATCAACCGGATCGGAGACCCACTCCATCTGCCGCATCGCGGTGGCAGACTCA
>DLVV01000004.1:0-278 GCA_003445035.1 Planctomycetaceae bacterium
GTGGATTCCGCGCCCAAGTCGCTGCGGTCTCGTTCCAGGTGCGGTGGATGGAGAACCCGCCGCCGTCACTCTGCCGAACCGCCTCCCCGATGGCCTGCACCGTGTCGCTACCCAAACACCTGCCCCGTCTGCCCCGCATCAGCCTGCCGGGCCAGATCCCCCCCACGGTGGCCTGGGTCCTGGGTGCAATCGTGCTGGTGGTGGCCTGGAGCCAGGCCGACCCGGGTGATGCCCGGCAGCGGATGGACTGGTACCTCCAGGACATCTGGATGGCCAAT
>DLVV01000004.1:566-5653 GCA_003445035.1 Planctomycetaceae bacterium
CTCCAGGACATCTGGATGGCCAATCGCGAGCCGCCGGACCTGCACCCCGACATCGTGCTGATTCTCGATGACGACGAGGCGGCAGCCCAACTGGGACAGACCAATGCTCGCCACCGTCGCGCCCGAGCCCTGAGGCAACTCGGACGACTCCACGCCCGAACCGTCATCTTCGACTTCGTCCTGGCGGATGCCGGCAGTGACGTTACCTTCTACCAGGACGAGGCCCTCTACGACGGTCTCCCCACCCGGGAGCTGGTCCGCGACATCCTGCGGAGGACCTACGCCCACGACGATTTCTTCGACACCGAAACCGACCCCGCGTCAGAACGGGAGCGGAAGCGTGAGTCACGGCTGTCCCGGCTCTACGACGAGGACACCCTCCAGCACCGCGCCTTCGAAATCCTGGCCGGTGTCGGCAAGGACTCCACCGGCGTCGTCCTCCCGTGTTACTTCCGCAGGAGCCCCGGGAGCGATGACCGTGCGGTCAAGATCCTGGTCGAGGAACTCGTCGAGAACCCTTACCACGTCGACACGCAGTCGCTGGCCAACGCCTGCAAACTCCCCCGGCGAACGGTCAACGATCACTTCGAACACATCGTCGTCGAAGCCGCTCACCGGTACGTACTGACCAGTGACCGCAAGTCGGCGTTGGACGTCGTCGCCGCCAACGCGCCACTGATGGCTGACGCCGTCCGCAAGGAGCTCGACAAGACCAAGCGAGTCCTGACAGAAGCACTCAACCGGAGTTCCTTCGCATTCGGTTCGATCGAGGGAGACCATGTCTCGAAACTCCACGAACTCGAACTGCCGCGGTGGCGATTCGCCGAGCACACCATGCTGGCATTTGCCGGAGTCGACGCAGAACGAGACGTCGTGCTGCGAAACCTGAAAACAACCCGGGCGGTTGATCTCCCTGGCGGGGCCGACGGCCCGCCGGGCACAACGACCCGCGGTCTGGTCCACCAAACCGTGGCGGCCGTCCAGTTGCACAAACACCAACCCGACCCGGACGCTTCGGCGGTGGTCCCGTTCCAGCTGCGTGACGACGCGTTGGACTTTCCGCTCGACCAACACCACGACCTGATCATCAGTTGGCCGCTGAACTCGGAAGGGTCATGGAGCCAGCAGCTGGACGATCGCGACCCCGGGGGGTCCAACACCGACAAGGCAACCTCACAGGTATTGAGGTTGTCTGACCTGCTTCAGTTGGCCCAGCACGACCGCGAAGTCCACGCGACCCGGTTCGAAATCCTGCTCGTGGCCACGCGACTTCTCGAGGCCCTGGAAATCGAATCGTCGTTTTCCGGGCGAGACAGTGCGTTCGAGAGCGACATCACAGCCGCCGCCATCGGGGAGATCACGTTCGAGGACCTGGACCACAAGTTCGCCGTGATCGAGAAGGAGCTGCGGGCGGTGCTGGCGACCCGGGAAGTCGAACAGAAGCTCGCCGCGGCCAACGAGGTCTCCGCCGCCTGGAACACCCGCCTGAACAACCTGCTCGACAAGGAACTCAAGGCGAAAACCGAGGCCCGCAAGTTCTTCGAAGAAAGGCTGAGTGATCAGGTTGCGGGCAAGTTGTGCCTGGTCGGAGATGTCAGGACCGGGGGACTGGCCGACGTACACAACACCCCGGTCGGTCCGCTGCCTGGCATCATCATCAACGCCGCCCTGGTCAACACGATGCTCACCGGAGACTTCCTGCAGGGCCAGTCGCTGTTCCAGGCGACGATGGTGACAATCGCCCTGATGCTGATCACCGCGGTCCTGTTCTCTCGACTGGCCGTCGTTCCCGCCACCGCCTCGGTCGTTCCGCTGCTGCTGGTCATCGCCTGGGTCCACCACGGGCTGCTGACCTGGATCGACACCATCACCCAGCCGGTCATGCCGCTGGTCGGCGTCGTCACCTGTTTTTCGGCGGTCACCATCCGCAAGTGGTGGCTGGACAACCTGGCTCGGCGACGGGTGCGGCGGGCCTTCGAGTTCTACCTGCACCCGGCGGTGGTCGAGCGGGTCGCCGAGCAACCCGACCAGTTGCAGCTCGGCGGAGCCGCCACCGAGCTCTCGATCCTCTTCTCAGACATCCGTGGATTCACCACCATCGCCGAACGTCTGCCCGACGGAGAACTGACAACGCTCCTGAACGAGTACCTGACGGCGATGACCGAGGTGGTCTTCGAGAACAACGGCACGGTCGACAAGTACATCGGCGACGCGATCATGGCCTTCTACGGGGCACCGATCGAAGACGCCGCCCACCCGCTGCAGGCCTGCCGGACCGCGATCCAGATGTCCCAACGGCTGGAGAGACTGAGAGAGCAGTGGCAGCAACGCGGACTGCCGGCGGTCCGAATCGGCATCGGCATCAACACCGACACCGTGCGACTCGGCAACTTCGGCTCGGATCTCCGCTTCGACTACACGATCATCGGCGACGGAGTGAACCTGGCCGCCAGGCTCGAAGGCGCCAACAAGCAGTACGGCAGCGAGTCGTTGATCAGCGAGACCACCTGGGAGCAGGTCCGCGACGAACTGGTAACCCGGGAACTGGACCTGATTCAGGTCAAGGGCCGGCAGCAACCGACCCGGGTCTTCGAATTGCTGGCCGAACGACCGGCAGCAGACGAACTGGTCGAGCACATCCTGCGATTCGAAAAGGCATTGGCGATGTACCGGGACCAGCAGTTCGGGAAGGCGCTTGACGAATTCACCGCACTGGGTGAAACCGACGAGTCCGACCAGCCAATACGGATGTATATTGACCGCTGCCGATCGCTGATCGAAACCCCCCCTTCGAAGAACTGGGACGGGGTCTACGTCATGACCAGCAAGTGACCCACTCTGGCCGGGTCACAGGAGCACCGAGATGACGGACTTTGTCACCACCGACTGGATGACGCAGGACACCTTCGACGGACTGCCGCCCGACGCTGTGTCCCTTCTGGAAACCTGTCTCCAGGAAAAACACTTTCAACAGGGTGAACACCTGATCCACCAGGGAGACATCGGCGACGAGATGTTCGTGATCTCCTCGGGGCACGCGTTGGTGATGACCGAGGACGAACAGGGGCAACGGCACGTGATTGCGCGAACCGGACCCGGTGACGTGCTGGGAGAAATGTCGTTGCTGGCAAGTGAGCCCCGGACCGCCGACGCGATTGCGCAGGAACCGCTGGTTGCCCGGGTGCTGTCCGCGTCGACGTTCCACACGCTGATCGAGAGTTACCCGGAGTTCAGCCAGTTCCTGACCCGGCTGATCGCCACGCGGGTGGGCGGATCCGATCGCGACGTGCTGGTCGGACGCGACATGGACGGGTTCCGAATCGTCCGCCGCCTGGGCCGCGGTGGGATGGCCGTCGTCTATGAAGCCACCGGGACGGACGGGCAGAAGGTGGCGTTGAAGATGATGAGCCACCGGCTGGTCTGCGACGAACGATCTCGCGCGGCGTTCCAACGGGAAGCCGACATCATCGAGACCTTCGACCACCCGAACATCGTCAACATGCTCGGCCGTTTCGCGATGTTCTACACCTTCTTCATCATCGTCGAGTACATCGACGGAAAGTCGTTGTACGAGTTGGTCTACGACAGCGGCCCGCTGCCTGCCGCCAGCGTGCGGAAAATCCTCGGCCAGCTCGTCCAGGGACTCGGTTACGCTCACGATTCGGAGATCATTCACCGCGACATCAAGCCGGGCAACGTGATGATCACCCGCGACGGACAGATCAAGTTGATGGACTTCGGCCTGGCCAAGCCGACCAATGCGACTTCGTCGGATGACCGGGTCCTGGTCGGCACACCCGGTTACATGGCTCCGGAACTGCTCACCGGCGGAGAACCCGGCCCCGCATCGGACCTGTTCGCGATGGGTTGCCTGGCGGTTGAACTGCTCGATGGGACCAAGCTGTTCGCGCAGACCACGGTCAGTGATGTTTTCACCGCGGTGACGCGCTGGAGGGGCTGGAATCCGTCGAGCCTGGGCTTGCAGATCGACGACGAACTGGCCGAGGTGATCACGTCGTGGCTCGCACCGGAACCTGCCGACCGCGAGGCGAATTTCGAACACATCGCCGGCTGGGCGGACTCGGTCGAGTGGCCCGAGGAGATCGAAATACTCGACCCCGAGGATCTCGCCGATCCCGAGGAAACCCGGATCTTCAATGACGGTGAGGACACGGCGTCGGAGGGATGACCCCCCCCGGTTGGCCTCAGGCCACCGCTTCGGCCTCGCGGACCGCTGCCATCACGTCCTCGCTCGAAACCGGATCGGCCCGATAGTCAAGAACGTCGGCGAGCGTGGAAAAGCGGTTCACACCCGCGCTGAACTCGATGTCGTCACCGGTAAACTGGCTGGGGTGCCGATAACCGGCCGCCAGTGACAGCGTGATCATCTCTTTGCGGAATCCCTTGACGTAGGCCGAGAACCGCTTGGCCTTGTCTTCGACGTTCAGTCCGGCCTGGAGCCAGGCGTTCTGAGTCGCCACCCCGGCGGGGCAGTGACCCGTGTGACACTTCTGTGCCTGGATACATCCGATCGCCAGCATCGCCTCCCGGGCGACCTGGATCACGTCGCACCCCATTGTCAGTGCCACGATCGCCCGATCGGGGAAACCCAGCTTGCCGCTGCCAATCCAGGTGATGTCCTTGGACAGGCCGGCCTGCTGGAAGATCGGGAAGACCCGCTGAAAACCGATCTTGAACGGCAGCGCCACGTGGTCGGCAAAAGTCAAAGGTGCCGCTCCGGTGCCCCCTTCGGCCCCGTCGATCGAGATGAAATCGGGACCCTCGCCTCGCTCGACCATCCGCTCGGCCAGTTCATTCCAGAACTCCAGTTGCCCGATGGCACTTTTGATCCCCACGGGCAACCCCGTGCGATCAGCAATTCGCTCGATGAAATCCACGAGTTCATCGACCGTACGGAACTCGGGATGCGCGTTGGGCGAGAGACAGTCTTCGCCGACAGGGATTCCGCGGATTTCGGCGATTTCGGGTGTCACCTTCGCTCCGGGCAGAATCCCTCCCTTGCCTGGCTTGGCGCCCTGGGACAGCTTGATTTCTACGGCACAGACCTGGGGACACGCCTCAATTGC
>DLVV01000077.1:0-128 GCA_003445035.1 Planctomycetaceae bacterium
CCGATCTCGTCAGTGGCACCGACCGTGTGTCCGGCTCGGACTCCGCCGCCGGCCAGCCAGACTGCCATTGCGTCGGGGTTGTGGTCACGGCCGTACTTGATGCCGCCACGAATGCCGTTGTCGGGAGT
>DLVV01000077.1:504-3123 GCA_003445035.1 Planctomycetaceae bacterium
TGAGGTCGGTGATCAGGGCTGCGATGGGCCGGTCGACACTGTCGATCAGCGAACCATGAGCCTTGGCAATGTAGTCGTGGCTGTCCCAGGTGCTGGCGTACAACTGGACGAAGCGGACACCTTTTTCGACCAGTTTCCGAGCCAGCAGGCAGCGGCGTCCGAGGTTGTCGGTGCGAGGATGATCGATTCCGTACAGCGACCGGGTCGCCTTCGTCTCGGTAGAGAGGTCGACGAGGTCGGGCACCTGGGTTTGCATGCGGAAAGCGAGTTCGTAGTTCTGCATGCGGGCTTCGAGCTCGGCATGCTGGGGATGCCGTTCGGCGTGACGACGGTTGAGCTGGCCGAGGAAGTCGAGGTTGCTGCGTTGTTGAGTGCGGTCGATCGTGGACGGGGGACGGATATTCAGCAGAGGGGATCCCTGTGGCCGCAGCGCCGTTCCCTGGAAACCGGTGGGAAGAAACCCATTGGACCAGTTTGCGGGTCCGCCCTGTGGGTAGGAGAGTTCGGGCAGGACGACAAAGCCCGGGAGGTTGGCGTTCTCGGTTCCCAGTCCCAGGTTGACCCATGCACCCAGTGCGGGATCACCCCCGAAGCGATTTCCGGTGTTGATGTGGTAGTTGGCCGTGGGGTGATTGACCGACAGTCCTTGCAGGCCGCGGTAGAAACAGATCTCGTCAGCGACGCCGGCCAACTGCTCCCAGCGAGTGTTTAGCCAGGCTCCACTGTCACCGGCCTGTCGAAACGAGAAGGGACTCTGGACGTAATACCTCTTGCCCGAACTCATCGCGCTCTGTTCTTCACCCCCGCGTTGAAATTCCTTCAGGTGGAGCCTGGCCAGTCGGGGCTTGGGGTCGAACGTGTCCAGGTGCGAGGGCCCCCCCTCCATATAAAGGAAGATGCACTGTTTGGCCCGAACGGGTGCGACATGTGGCCGGGGTGGCGAGGCGGCCCGCGCGGATGAGAGCATCGAGGTCAGGGCGATGCTGCCCAGGCTGGCTCCCAGGCCATACAGGTCATGGAAAAAATCGCGGCGGGTCACGGTGTGCGGCGTCCGGCGAAAAGGTGGGCAGGCACAAGTCTCAATAGACGTAAAGGAACTCGTTGGCGTTGAACAGAACCAGGCACAGCTGGGCCAGGCCCCGTGTACGGGCATCGACCTGGTGAGGTTGCAGGTCGGGGACGTAGTCACGGTATTCGAACAACGTTTCGGTGAACGTGAATGGCTCACCAGTGTTTTCCTCGTTAGCCCGCCGGGTGATCCGGGTGGGCCATTCCTGCTGCTTGGCCGGTGGATCGGCCTGGTCGGCGGTTGCGGTTTTCCAGTGCACCAGCGCGGCCCGATGTTCGGCAGCAACAGCCTCGCGGCCGAAGGCAAGGCGGAAGGCGAGGTGGATCGCATCGGCGTCGGAGTCGGCGGTTTTGAGCACTCGTGCGGCCAGGGCCAGGGCCCGGTCCGAGGATTCCTGGCCGTTGAACAGGGCGAAGACCTGCGGAGTCACGTTGGACGTCTCGC
The DNA here is from genome assembly GCA_003445035.1 of Planctomycetaceae bacterium. GTDB lineage: Bacteria > Planctomycetota > Planctomycetia > Planctomycetales > Planctomycetaceae > UBA8437. Next base: position 2,018 of record DLVV01000077.1, read on the forward strand.
GTCGCTCGCACGAAGCGTCGGGTCCGGGCTGGTTGAAGGTCGTCAGAAACGGGTCGCGGTGGCCACGCAGCTTCAGGGCGTAGATCGTACGGCGGTTGCGCTGGACCGGCAGGGGGTCGGGAACGTAGCTGGGGGCAAAGGTCCCCATGATCATTCTCGGCTGGAGTGCAGCTTCGAGGTTCATGTCCGGGCGGGTCGGCAGGCCTCCAGTTCGAGGGTTGAGTTCGCCGGAGACGACCAGCATCGCGTCACGAAGTTCTTCGGCGGCCAGTCGGCGTGGACGGAAGACCGCGTAACCGGCGAGGTTCGGGTCGAGACGCGACAGCGTGTCACGGTCGGGGTGATGGCTCGAGCGCCGGTAGGCGCCGGAAGTGAGGATCAGCCGGTGAAGCGACTTGATGGACCAGCCGCGGCGGACGAATTCCGTCGCCAGCCAATCGAGCAGCAGCGGGTGAGTCGGTGGTTGCCCGGTGGCTCCGAAATTGTTCGGGTTGGTGGCCAGCCCACGACCGAAGTGCCCCTGCCAGATCCGGTTGACGATAACTCGGGCGGTCAGCGGGTTGTCTGGATGCGTGATCCAGTCGGCCAGCGAGGTGCGACGTCCATCAAACGAAACGGGGATGGTAGCGGCCAGGCCGGTGGCTGACAGCACGTCGGGTCGAACCGGGTCACCCGCGGAAAAGACATCACCTCCGTCGAGAACCGATGTTCGGTTGGGCTGGCGTTTGCCGCGGGCCTGCCGGGAGGGTTTTCTCAGTCGGGAGGCCACCCGACGGCCAACATTGCCGGGACCGTTGTAGACCGAGAAGGCGATCGGACGGTATCGGTCGGCGGACCAGTTGAACAGCAGTTTCCACTTACGTCCCAGCCGGTGACGGCCAAAATCGTCAGGGGTGACGCGTCGACCGGGCAGCGAGGCCAACATCCGATTGTTCGCCTCGGTTCGCTGGCGGTGGTACTTGCGGTGAGATTCGAACCCGCCGGTGTTCTCTTCCGCGAGAAATGCGGCGTCGACTTCGGCAAAACGCGTCTCGGCAAAGACCGCCTGGATGGAATAGTAGTCACGTGTCGGCAAGGGGTCGAACTTGTGGTCGTGACATTCCGAG
>DLVV01000077.1:3243-17991 GCA_003445035.1 Planctomycetaceae bacterium
GACCGGGCAGCGAGGCCAACATCCGATTGTTCGCCTCGGTTCGCTGGCGGTGGTACTTGCGGTGAGATTCGAACCCGCCGGTGTTCTCTTCCGGGAGAAATGCGGCGTCGACCTCGGCAAAACGCGTCTCGGCAAAGACCGCCTGGATGGAATAGTAGTCACGTGTCGGCACGGGGTCGAACTTGTGGTCGTGACACCTTGCGCACCTCAGCACGTGTCCCAAAAACACCTGGCCGACGGAATTGGTGACATCATCGAGAAAGAACTGGCGTGTGACGCGTGCCACCGACATTCCGGTGTGTTCCCACGGCCCCATTCTCAGAAATCCCACGGCGACCAGATTCTCGGAGGTGCGTGGAGTGAGTTCATCGCCGGCAATCTGTTCTCGGACGAATCGGTCGTACGGCTTGTCACTGTTGAACGATCGGATGACGTAGTCTCGATAACGCCAGGCGTTGGGCCGGAGGAAGTCGTTGGCGAATCCGCCGGTATCCGCGTAGCGGACGACGTCCAGCCAGTGACGCCCCCACTGCTCGCCATAACGGGAAGATTCCAGCAGTCGATTGATCAGCCGCCGGTATGCGTCGGGCCGTTTGTCGTTATGGAACCGGTCAATGGCCTGTGGAGTGGGAGGCAGGCCGGTGAGATCGAAAGTGAGCCGGCGAATCAGTGTCAGCCGCTCTGCGGCCGGTGCTGGGGCGAGACCATGGGGCCGCTTGGCCCGGAGAAACGCATCGACGGGATGCTGAGAGTCATCGGGTGGGACCGGCTGGCGGATGGGGCGATAGGCCCAGAGGTTGGCGGGCTGGTACTTCCGGTTGGTCCAGTCCTCGGTCTGGCCACCACTGGTCCGGACCGTCTCACCGTCGGCTGGACCCTCGGCCGGGAGTTTGGGGGCGGCACACAGGCATCCCGCGATCACAATCTGGAGAGCGTGGTGTTTCATTCCGGTGGCCCCGGCAGGGGAAAGCGCGATCTATCCTAACGTGTGCCGCCTCATGGACGAACAGGGCGCCCGCCGATGGTCGAGTCATCTCGCGCCTTGTGGTGGAACTGGATTGTCGTGATTCCGCGGCCTACTGTGGTGTGCGATGAGACGGGGCCGATTTTGGGGCGGTCTTGTGACAGGAAAACGGACTGGGAATTCGGGTCTCGAGGCAAACCGTGAGCGGGGAACGGCCACGACCGGAGTGTCGATTGTGCCACGGGGCGGACTGTCATCCGTTTCACGATGACGGGCGACGGTATTTTCGTTGTCCGAAATGTGGCCTGGTTTTCGCACATTCGGAGTGTTTCCTGTCAGCCGAGGACGAGCGGGCCGTCTACGATCGGCACCAGAACTCACCGGATGACTCCCGTTATCGTCAGTTCCTTTCTCGCCTGTTCGAGCCGATGGCCGCGAGGGTGTCGCCGGAAAGCCGCGGACTCGATTTTGGGTCCGGGCCTGGCCCCACGCTGTCGGTGATGTTCGAGGAAAACGGTCACATCGTGTCCTTGTATGACCCGTTCTATGCTCCCGATTTCGGAGTGTTCCAATCGAAGTACGACTTCATTACGGCCTCGGAAGTCGTCGAGCACCTGTATCGGCCGCGCGAGGAACTGGATCGTTTGTGGAGATGCCTGAGACCCGGTGGCGTGCTGGGCATCATGACCAAGCGGGTGCTGGACCACGAGGCGTTTTCACGGTGGCACTACAAGAACGATCCGACCCACGTCTGCTTCTTTGCGGTTCAGACGTTCGAGTGGCTGGCGGCATGCTGGAGGGCGACCTTGACGGTCCTCGGTGAGGATGTCGTGATCCTGGGAAAACAAACCGATTGACCGGATTGCGTTCGCACGGGACGGCCAGGAGGCCGGTGCGGTGGAAGTCGAGACAGGATTGCACATACTGACGCCTGTCAGCGTTCAAACTGTGGGATGGATCATTTCATGACCGATCAGCAACGTCCGGGTGATCTCACTCGCCGCCGCTTTGCCACATCTGCCGCCACCGCGGCAACCGCCTTCACCATCGTGCCGCGACACGTTCTGGGTGGCGTTGGACACCAGGCTCCGAGCGAGCGGGTCAACCTGGCGGCAATCGGAGCGGGAGGGCAGGGGGGCGGCGACATCAACCAGATGGCGGCTCATGGGGCCAACGTCGTGGCGCTGGTCGACGTGGATCAGGACCGCGCAGCTGGAACTTTCAAGCGGTTCCCCAAGGCCCGCGTTTATCGGGATTTTCGCAGGATGTTTGACAAGGAGGCCAAGCACATTGACGGGGTCACCGTGGGGACTCCCGATCACGTCCACGCGGTGGCGTCCATGGCGGCGATGCGGCGCGGCAAGCACGTCTACTGCGAGAAGCCGTTGACTCACACGATCTTCGAAGCCCGGCAATTGACCCTCGCGGCGGCCAAGCACGGCGTGGTCACGCAGATGGGTAACCAGGGACATGCCACGGAAGGGGCCCGATTGACCAACGAATGGATCCGGGCGGGAGTGATCGGCGAAGTCAGCGAAGTGCACGTCTGGACCGACCGGGCCGGCAAGTACTGGAAGCAGGGCATCGGTCGTCCAACGGGCCGTCCGTCAATCCCCGCGACTCTTGACTGGGATCTCTGGCTGGGTCCGGTCCGGCCGCGACCGTATCACCCCGCCTACTGTCCGAAAATGTGGAGGGGCTGGTGGGACTTCGGGACCGGAGCGATGGGCGACATGGGTTGTCACATTGTCGATCACCCGATCTGGGCGCTGGAGTTGGGCAGTCCGGATACCGTGGAAGCCGTCTGTACGCTCGATGGCCTGGAGATCAACGGGAAGCCGAACTTCGAGACCTACCCGATTGCGGCAGCGATCTACTACGAGTTTCCCGCTCGGGGAAAACGGCCGGCCGTGAAGATGACCTGGTACGAGGGCGGCCTGATGCCCCCGACCCCGGCCGAGATGCCGGCTGGGCAATCGTTGCCCGGCAACGGCGTGTTGTATGTCGGGACAAAAGGGAAAATGTACCACGGGTCACACGGCGGAATGCCGCAGTTGCTGCCGGGTGACTTGCTGGATGCGGCCCGTGCGGTCAAGAAGACGATGGCTCGTTCGCCCGGTCACCACCTCGAGTGGCTCCAGGCCTGCCGCGGCATGGGCACTGCTGTCTCGAACTTCAGTTACTCGGGCCCGTTGACCGAGACCGTGTTGCTGGGCGTGCTGGCCCAACGCGCCCCGGGGCGACGACTCGAATGGGACGGATCGAAGATGAAGATCCGTAACGCTCCCGAACTCAACCAGTATGTCCACAAGCAGTACCGCAAGGGGTGGGCGCTTTAGGTCATCGGGAGGATGGGTCCTGGGCGAACCCCTTGGCTGTCAACTTGAAACTCCTCATGACGGTCACCGCCTTGGCGAATGTGCCGTCACCCTTGCCGGCCAACAGCGACGTGCTGCGGTGTCGGTAGTTGGCCGTCACCAGGTCGACGTGGCCGTCGCCGTTTGCATCGAAGGCCAGCACGCCATAGTTGCCCAGGCCGGTCTTGTAATCGGTCTTGGGAGGGAATGTCCCCTTGCCGTTGTTGAGGAACACGCTGGCGAAGTCCTCGGTCCAGTGCGTGACGGCAAAATCGAGGTCGCCGTCGGCGTCGAAGTCGGCGACGGCGAAGAACACGCAGTGCTTTCCGGCGGGCATCAGCCGTTCGGTTCCGAATGACCCGTCGCCGCGGCCGGGGAACAGCGAGACGGTCGAGGAAGACCAGTTGGCTGTCAGGATGTCGAGATGCCCGTCTCCTGTGAAGTCGCGGGCTCGCACATCGTTGATGCGGAAGCCCGAGACGTTGACCACCTGTCGTTTGAGCTGGGCCCTGGACTGAAACAGGGATCGTCCGGGATTGATCCAGTACGAGGCGGTGCGTCCCAGTTCGTTGGGGACGAGTACATCGAGGAAACCGTCGGCGTTGAGGTCGGCGGTTTCGACGTAGTAGGCCGAGATGCCGGCTTCGAGAGTGATTGGCTTGCCGAACATCCACTTGCCCATGCCCTTCCGGAGGTAGAGGCGTCCGGTCTTGAGGTCGCCCGTACGGCCTGTGCCACGCGCTGTGTACAGCAGGTCCAGTTTTCCGTCGCGATCGAGGTCGGCCAGTGCAACCCCCTTGGCGTCGCTTTCGGTGGGGAGCCGCAAACGGCTTTCAAATCGCCCATCTCCCTGGTTGCGGGCGACCATCACGAAGCGGCCCGTGCAGCCGATGACCAGGTCGGGGCGTCGATCGCCGTCCAGATCACCGGTAGCCAGGTTGAACGATCCGTCGACAAAACCCTGGCCCGAAGCTGGTCGGATCGGAGTGATCGCCCGGTGGTCAAACCGGCCCCGTCCGTTGCCCTGGGCGACGGTCAGCAGTCCGAGGTCATGAAAGCCAATCACCAGGTCGCGATGTCCGTTTCCGGTGAAATCGGCGGCCAGCAGCTTGTAGGGGCCGGCGACTTTCGGCGGATCGGCCGCCACACTGGGCAGAATCCAGACCGCGGCGGTACAGAACAGGCCAACGGCAAAAGCGAGGCGATTCATGTGACGGACTCTCGCATCAATCTGAAGGGGAGGAGTATCATTGGGGACATCGTACAAAATGCTGTCGCCCGGGGCGTTGGTGCGGGAGTGGACCAACAAACCCCGGGTTGTCTGTGCTCGGTCGGACCGCAAGGCCGGTTTCACAAGCTTGGCGGGTGGGAAAGATGAGTGATTCGCGACAGGATGGTGATTCGGGTGCCGGTGCGGGGACAGGAATTGGCCAGATCCTGGTTATCGTGGGCCTGGTCTGCGTCTATGGAGTCGGAGCCTATTGGGTGTCGGTTGAGGTGATCCTGGCTGACGATCAGCCGTGGTGGTTGAAGATCGGCCTGCCGGCGGTGGTGGTCGGGACGACGATCCTGTTTGTCACCGTGCTTCTACAGCGGATGAAGGCGGCCCAGACTGACAAGTACACCGACGTAAAGGACTAGATCATGTCTGAAGACGCGGAGGCGGCCGCCTCGACGGCCAACGAGATCCTGATGGTCACCAGCCCGCAGATCTCCGGCAAGCGGATTGAACGGACCTACGGGCTGGTGTCGGGCAATACGATCCGAGCCCGTCACATTGGCAAGGACATCATGGCGGGGCTCCGTAACATCGTCGGTGGAGAGGTGGTCGAATACGCCAAGTTGCTGGCCGAGAGCCGGGAGCAGGCCCTGGACCGGATGAAAGCAAAGGCCGTGGCCCTGGGGGCCAATGCCATCATCAGCCTGCAGTTTCAGACGTCGGTGATCATGGGCGGGGCGGCCGAGATGATGGCCTATGGCACCGCGGTCTGGGTCGAAGACGCATAGGGCGACGCAAGATGCCTGCTTGGAAGCTGTGGTGGATGGGGGTGGTGCCGTGGGTGGTGGTGGTCTCGGGTCTTGATGCCGCCGAGCCTCGCCCCAATGTCCTTGTCATCCTCGCGGATGACCTCGGCTACTCGGACCTGGGTTGCTACGGCGGAGAAATCGAGACTCCCCACCTCGACTCGCTGGCCCGGGGCGGTTTGAGGTTCACGCAGTTCTACAACACGGCCCGTTGCTGGCCGACTCGGGCAGCCATCCTGACCGGCTATTACGCGCAACAGGTCCGTCGCGACAAGTTGCCCAATCTTCCCCGGGGGACTCGCACCGGAGTTCCCGGTCGCCGACCGTCGTTCGGCAGACTGTTGCCGGTGATGTTGAAGCCGGCCGGTTATCGGTCGTACCACTCGGGCAAATGGCACATCGACGGCATGCCCCTGAAGAACGGCTTCGACCGGTCCTACTACGTCGGTGACCAGGGGCGATTCTTCAGCCCCAGGGTGTTATTCGAAGATGACAGGCGTTTGCCGCCGGTGAATCGGGATTCCGGGTATTACGCCACTGATGCCATTGGCGATCACGCCGTGAAGTGCCTGAAGGACCACGCCGCGAACCACTCCGAACAGCCTTTCTTCCACTTCCTGGCATTCACCGCACCTCATTTTCCGCTGCACGCGTTGCCGGCCGACATTGCCAAGTACCGGAAGCGATACCGGCGGTCGTGGGAACTGGTTCGGGCCGAGCGGTACCGGAGGGTGCGGCAGTTGGGGATCACCACAGCAAAACTCTCGCCGGTCGAGCGAGACCTGGGTCCGCCGTATCATTTTGCGGATGCGTTGAAGATCCTGGGGACGGGGGAAGTCAACCGTCCGCTTCCGTGGAAGGACCTGACCGAAGAGCAGCGAGAGTTCCAGTCGACGAAGATGGCCATCCATGCTGCGATGATCGACTGCATGGATCGGGCGATCGGCCGGGTGCTTGGGCAACTCAAGGCGATGAAGGTCTTCAACAACACCCTGGTGCTGTTCCTTTCGGACAACGGATGCAGTTCGGAGATCATGGTCCGCAATGATGGCCACGACCCGAAGGCCGCACCCGGTTCGGCCGCCAGCCATCTTTGCCTGGGCCCGGGCTGGTCAACGGTCTGCAACACGCCGTTTCGGCGTCACAAAACCTGGGTTCACGAGGGCGGTTGCGCCACACCGTTGATCGTTCACTGGCCCGGAGGGATTGCCGCCCGTGGAGAACTTCGCCACAACACCGGGCACGTGATCGACGTGGTTCCAACGATTCTCGAGTTGGCCGGGGCAAGCCGCCTGCCGGCCGACGCCCCGCGGGCACCCGGTCGGAGCCTGGTGCCCGCTTGGTCCAGGGATGGTTCGGTCAAACGGCCCGACCTGTGGTGGTTTCACGACGGTCATCGCGCCATTCGTGTGGGAGACTGGAAACTGGTGTCTGCCAAGGGGGGTGCGTGGGAACTGTACAACCTGAAAACCGACCGGACGGAAACGGTTGACCTCGCTGCCAAACACCCCGATCGCGTCAAGAGCCTCGAGGCCAGGTGGAAACGCAGGATGCAGGAGTTCCGAGACCTTGCACTGAGCGAATCGCCCTAGGGAGCCGGTTGAGATGGCCAGGTTGTTCTACGTGAAGCGTGGGGAGCGGGTCGTCGGGCCGACCGCCCTGGTGACTTTGCGGCAACACGCCGAATCGGGGCGGCTGCGGAAAACCGACCTGGTGGGCGAGTCTGAGGATGGTCCGTGGCGAGCGGCAACCGGGTGGGATGAGTTGGCCCGTTTTCTGGCTTCGTCCGTGGAGGACAATTCGGAATGGGATCGAGCTGTCGACGAACAGGAAGCCCACCCGCTCTCCCCGGCTCAGTCGACGTTTCGGCCCACGGTGGGGCCGCCCGGTAGTCGGCGTTGGGTTCTGCTGGGCGTCGGGATGTTGCTGTTGGTGGGCGGAGGTGGCCTGGTGATGTTTCTGTCCGGGGGGGCTGGAGATGAGGATTCGTCAACTCCGCCGCCTCAGCCGGTCGTTTTGCTTGGGGGAGGTGATCACTTCAAGCGGGCACAGCGACTGGACGCCGCCGGGCGGGTCCTGGATCGGGCGGACGCGTGGGTGTCGGATGACCAGGCGGTTGAGGATGACGGCCTGTCTGAGCGGAAAAATGAACTGAGATCCACAGCTGAGGAACTCGGTGAGAGCTCGGTCGTGGCCAGGGAGTGCCTGAGAATCGATGATCTGTTGGATCGGTACACCAGCGTCCGTCTCAAGCTCGAGGAGGCTCGGCAGGAGTTTGTGGACCTTGACCCTGTCTCGCCACGTTACGTCGATCTTGGTGTCGCCGCTTCTGATGCTCGTCGGATTGGAGTCGCAAGGCTGACTCGCTCGGCCGACGAGTTCATCGAAGTGCTCCGTCTGGCGCAGGATGAACAGGCCGCCCTGGGACGGCTGGTCCCGATGTCGCAGGCCGACTTTGATCGTTCGACGTTGGTCATGCCCCTGAAGTCGACATCTCCCCGGAGCCGGCTGCTGGCCCTGGCCAATTACCACGCCCATCTCAGAAGTTCCGGGAAGGCACGCCAGGAACGTCAACGGTTGGGTGATGAACGGACTTCACAGACGGTGACCAAAAATCGGAAATCCACCGCCGCGGCACCTGCGTTGTTGAAGACAGCCGCCCAGTTGAAGGCGGCGGTTGACGAACTCGGCAGTCGTAACGGTTCCCGGGTCATCCTGGCCTGGAATCCCACGCACGACTGTTTCTGGAGGGCCTCGGACAAGGGGGCCGTGGAACAGGTTGATCCTCTGCAAGCGGTCGGAATGTCCCTTTGGCCCGGAAATGACAACTCATTGAAGGTGCAGGTTCCGTCCGTGATCCTCGAGCAGCTGACCGCGTGGATCGGGGAACAGCGTCAGGCCGCCCGCAAACTTGCCGGGGAAAAGCCCCAGGGAGAGCGACCTCTGTATTTCGTCTCGAAACAGGCCAGGCGGCGTTTCCTCACGACCGGGCACTGGGGGTTTCAGCCTGAGGTGATCGTGGCCGGTGAACTGGGGATGGATACGGGACCATCATCGGGACGACCGGTGTTGACCGTCGATGCGGTTGCCGTCGGCGTGGCGCCGACCCGGGCAACGCTGGCCTACAACCGCAAACATTGGGGGCTGCTGGGGCGAGTCATCCGTGGCGACGGTTCGTTCGCTGTGACGCTGCATCAGCCGAAGACAATCCGGTTGATGGGGGGCCAAGAGGGGCCGGAATTTGATCCCTACGGTGGCCTGGGAGCTGACAAGTCCGGCGGTGGCGAATTGGGTTACCTCCGGATGCTTCTCCACAGCAGTGAGGCGGACATCAAAACAATCAACGAATCCATCACTGCGCGGATGCGGGCTGCCGTGAAGAAGACCGGGGCCATTTTGCCCGCGGTGACACTCGCTCGCCTGGAACAGGGGTTGGTGTCGCAGGTCGGAAACAAGCAGGCCAAGATCGATGCGAGGACGATTGGCGGGGCCGGAATCAGATCCCTGGTGGGGGTGCTTCGACTGGCCGAGGGCAGCAGCAGGCTGTATTCGGATGGAGCCCTGTACGCCTACAACTTTGCGGCGATGGGGACCTCGCTCTCACGCAAGGGGCGATCGCTGTTCGATTCGGAGATTCGCAACCGGATTCTGGTCTTCGTGGTGGCTCGAGACGGGATCTGGCTGATGTCGAGTCGTGAACTCTGTGAACTGGCCGAGAAGGCACTGCCGCGTGCCGGGTTCTATTCCACGGGGGACCGGAAACCCCTGGTGCCGGCCGACCGTGACCCGGACGTGCTCGTCTTCGAACCGTCGGTCCCACCCGCCCCGTTGGATCCCAAGGCACCACGGGTTCCGGTGCCGATCGTCGAGCCCGACGATGCTGACGGCCAGGCCGCCTGCCGCAAGCATGTTGCCCAGCGGGCCGCCGCTTACCAGGTGGCCCTGGAAACACATCACCAGAACATCAAGAACGGTGTCTACAAGGCGGACACGGCGTGGCGAGAGTTTCAGCAGGCGACGGCCGAGTGGGAACGGTTCAAGGCCGCCACCGAACAGCAGTTGATGCTGAGAAAAAAACGGTTGGGCCAGAGCATCAAGTTGCGCGAGGAACAGCATCCGCTGTGGAATCAGCTTGCCCGCTCAGCGTTCGATGGGGTCAAGGGGCGGGCGGGCCGTGCCGAGAAGAATGTGGCCAATGGTGTTACGGTTCCGCGAGACTGTGCCCTGCTGCCGGTCATCCGCGAGGCCCTGGAGTTCATGCTCACCGGAGACGACAAGTGATCGTGACCTCGGATTGGCCGAACTTCGGTCGGCGTTGTCTCCGGCTGGTTGTCGTAATCTGGGGGATTGCCCTCGTGGGGGCCGTGCCCGGGTGCGCCGGTTCGGAGCAAACCGGAGAAGGGGGGGATGCGTCGGAGATTGGAAACCAACGGTCTGACGAGGTCGAGCAGATTGCGGCCGCGATGGAGGTGGCACTGAAGGAGGCTGACCTGGGGGCCTGGCGTATTGTCGAGCCGGTGACGTTTCGGTTTGGAGTGTCGGCCGAGACTCGCTCGTCACGGGTTGCCACGATTGCGTTCACCTGCATGTTTTCGATCAAGATCGAGAATGAAAAACGCGAGAACCTGGTGCGGAACAACGGTCGCCTGGTGTATCACCAGGATCAGTGGAAACTGCAGCAGGTCGGAGTGGCCTTCAAGTTCTTTGACGAGGACAATTTCACCGACGAGTCCGACCTGTTGGTGACGGAGGTGACCGACGACGAAAAACTGACCGTGTTGAAGGGCCTGTGGAAGGTGACCGTGCGTGACACCGTGGCCGTGCAGATGGCTGAAAAACAGTACGAGCAAGAGGCTGCGAAGCAGGAGGCTGAGAAAGCCAAGGCAGTCGAGGAGGCCGAGGAGGAAGCAAAACAGGTTGCCAGGAAGGCCAAGGTCGATGCTCTGACCGAAGCGGCTCGAATCGAAGTGATGGCCCGCAGGCTCTCGAAGATTGCCAAGACGTCCGGTGCTGATCTGGAGGGGCGCGTCGAGGGCGTGGATGACCTGGAATTGATCGGCGGTGTGGACGTGTCGGTCGAAATGGCCGACGACCGGTTCCGGGGCGAAGTGACCTTCCGGGCCACGCCTCGAGACGTCGTCGTCGAATACGCGGCGACCCGGTTCGGTCGGCCATGGGTCTACGGTGGCCTGGCAGCCGGTGGAGGTTGGGATGGGGCAACTCGATCCGCCCTCTCGGCCTATCTCGACAAGCGGCTGATCGATTCGAGGGCGACAGGGAAGTGATGTCACGAAGCCTTGTTAGCGTGGTGCTGTGGCTGGTCCTGGCCGTTTGCGGACGGGCTGCAGAACGTCCCAACGTGGTCGTGTTTTTGGTCGATGACCTGGGGTGGACCGACCTGGGGTGCTGCGGCAGCGACCTGTACCAGACACCCCACATCGATCGCCTGGCCGCATCGGGGATGCGTTTCACCGCCGCCTACGCCGCCTGCACGGTCTGCTCGCCGACCCGGGCGGCGTTGATGACCGGCATGTACCCGGCGAGGTTGAATCTCACCGACTGGATCGACGGGATGTGGGAGAACCTGGCTCCGGCCCGACGGGCTCGGCACCCGTTGCGGCCTCCTGAATGGACTCAACGGCTCGAACACCGGTATGTGACTTTGCCCGAGGTGCTGCGGCGGGCCGGGTATCGAACCGCCCACATCGGCAAGTGGCACCTCACACCACGCTCGGACGACCCAGCGGTGCTGTCGAAATTCTATCCCGACCGTCACGGTTTTGAGGTCAACATCTCCGGCAACCAGTGGGGAGCACCGGGGAGCTACTTCTGGCCTTATCGCCGTGGCAAAAAGAAGGACGATATCGGAGCCCGTGTGAAGAACTTCCCGGATTCCCGAACGACTCGCGGCAGGTATCTCACTGACATGCTGGCCGATCAGGCGGTGGGGTTGATCGAGAAGTGGAAGGATTCGCCGTTCTTCCTGCACATTGCTCACTACGCCGTGCACACTCCGATCCAGGGGCGGAAGGACCTGGTCGAGAAGTACCGGAAGAAGATCACACCTGGCCATCGGCATCGAAATGCACAGTACGCCGCGATGGTCGAGAGTGTCGACGAGAGCGTGGGGAGGGTGGTGTCGACGCTGGGACGCCTTGGGCTGTCCAAAGACACGTTGATCATCTTCACCTCCGACAACGGGGGATTGATCCATGCCCGCAACGGCCCCACCGACAATCGGCCGCTGCGAGCCGGGAAAGGGTCGGCTTACGAGGGAGGTGTTCGGGTGCCGGCCATCGTCTCGTGGCCCGGTCGCATCAAGCCCGGTGCCATTAGCAGGGAACCGGTGATCACCTGCGACTGGCACCCGACGGTCCTGGAAGTCGCCGGGGTGTCGCGTGTCGCTGGTCAAAACGACGACGTCGATGGGGTGTCGCTGGTGCCGCTGTTGATGGCGTCGCGCGGTGTGGTGGAACGTCGCGACCTGTTCTGGCATTACCCTCACTATCACCGGGGGGGTGCCACGCCGTATTCGGCGATCCGGTCGGGGCCGTGGCGACTGATCGAGTTCTACGAAGGACGACGGATCGAGTTGTATCACCTGGAACGTGACCTGTCGGAGAAGATCGACCTGGTCAAGACGCATCCCGCAAAGGCCGCCGAACTGCTCAAACGGCTTCGCCAGTGGCGCAAGCGGGTCGGAGCACAGGACCCGAGACCCAATCCCGCGTTTCAGTCGCGGTCCAGGTGACGTGAGGGCGGGCTGGCAGGCGGTCTAATACAGTTCGCCAACAGGCTGCCGGTTGCTCTCGACCAGGTACCTCGGACGACCATTGAAATCGGAAACCTTGATCCCGTTGGTGTCTATTCCCAGGTTCTGGTAGAGCGTGGCAAAGACCTCCTGCACGTGGACAGGTCTCGAGGCGGGCACGCCGCCGACCCGGTCACTCTCGCCGACGATGCGACCACCCTGGATGCCGCCTCCGGCCATCAGCACCGACTGGGTTCCGGGCCAATGATCTCGTCCCCCCTTGCCGTTGATTCGGGGCGTTCGCCCGAATTCCCCCCAGACGATCACGGTGGTCGTTTCCAGCAGACCGCGTTCCTCGAGATCCTCCAGGAAGACCGCCACCGAGTGGTCAAAGACCGGGAGGTACTTCCTGGAGAGAAATTCGATTGAGCCTTCACGGTTCGAGTGCCAGTCCCAGGCGCCGAAACCGACGGTCACACAGCGGACGCCCGCTTCGATCAGACGCCGTGCCAACAGCAGTCTCTGAGGGTCCTGCGGTGCACCTCCGAAGCTGGAATGGGTGGCCTGGAGTTTGCCGTAGCGGTCGCGGGTCGACCGGTTTTCCTTTTCGAGTTCCATGGCCTCGACCAGCCGATTGCTGGTCAGCAGGCCAAAGGCGCGGTCCTGGAAGGCATCGAGATTGTCGGGCTGCTTGTGGTCACGATGTCGACGGAGCGTCTCGAGCAACGATCGCCGGCTTCCCAGGCGAGTTTTGTTGGCGCCGTTGAGCACCAGGTCCTTCTTGATGTCTCCTTCGGAAGCAAAGGGGATGTGTTCCAGTCCGGTGAAACCGGGCCACGATTCCCGCCCTGACGCATCATGCAAGCCGCGGTTGCGGTAGGGGCCGTAGCTGATCGGTGGCGACGCGTCGACATAGGGCAGCATCCCACCGGGTCCTGGCCCCAGGATCCGTGAGGCGACCGAACCGAAGGTCGGCCAACCCCCGGCGGGTTCGTTGTCGCCGTTGCGACCGCCCGGCCGGCCACTGTAACACTGGAACGACTCGTGACGGTTCTGCATTCCCGTCAGCGTGCGGACCACCGAGAACCGATGTGCCGTTGCCGAAAGCCGGGGAAGCAGTTCACAGAACTGGACGCCGGGGAGAGCCGTTGAGATTGGCGAGAACGAACCTCGAATTTCCTTCGGCGAGTCCGGCTTGGGGTCGAAGGTCTCGTGCTGAGTGGGACCACCACAGAGGTAGATCATCACGACCGAGCGGGGCAGGTCCCGCTCGGGTGTTGTGCGTGCGGCTTCGAGAATCCGCGGCAAGGTGATCCCGGCCACACCCAGTGACCCCACGCGGAGAAAGCTGCGGCGGGACAGGCCGTCACAGAAGCCGCCCAGGGAAGGGCCGGGGATTGTCAGCACGGTTTCAGATCCATCAGTGTCACTATTCGGTGAAGCGATTATGCGGAATCGGCAGGTCCGGCGAAAGATTGATCACGTGGGCGTGCGGGGTGCCTGCTGGTTCGACGAGTCGATAGGATCTCCGTAGCTGTACCACGGAGTGGACCGTGGTCTGGTGAATGGAGAAAGAAGTCCTCATGAGATGCATCCTTCAACTGATGTCGGCTCTCTGCGGCCTGTACGTGATGCTGGCTGGTGTGCCGTCAGTCTCGGTTGCCGACGACTGGCCTCAGTGGCTGGGCCCGGAACGGGATACGGTGTGGCGGGAAACGGGAATTCTCGAGACCTTTCCCGAGGGAGGACCGCCTCTGCGGTGGTCGCAGCCGCTGGGAGGCGGGTACTCAGGGCCGGCGGTGGCCGATGGGCGGGTGTTCGTGATGGATCGCCAAGCCGAGAAGATCGACCTGGCACGGGCGAAGATCCTGCACGATGGGGTCCCACCGCGAAACGCCAATTTCCTGAGAAAACTGTTGCCGGGTAACGAGCGGATCGTCTGCCTGGATGAGAAGACCGGCAAGAAGATCTGGGAGCAGAAGTGGACGTGTCCCTACACGACCGTCGCCATCTATGCCATCGGTCCGCGAGCGACTCCCACCGTGGACGGGTCGCGTGTCTTCGCGCTGGGGGCCGAAGGGGATCTGAAGTGTTTTTCTGTCGCCGATGGAAAACGGATCTGGGAACGTGATTTCAAGGCGGACTACGGTCTGAAGATCCCCGAGTGGGGGACGGCGGCCCATCCCCTGGTCGACGGCAACCGGCTGATCTGTGTGGTCGGCGGTAAAGGCACCACCTGTGTGGCATTTGACAAGCGGACCGGCAAGGAGATCTGGCGAGCCCTGTCGGCCTCCCAGCCCGGCTACTGTCCTCCCGTGATTCACACCATCGGCGGTCGCCGGCAGTTGTTGATCTGGCACGGCGACGGGGTGGAAGCGCTGGATCCCCGAACCGGTGAGGTGTTCTGGACGGTTCCGGTCAAGCCGACCTTCGGAATGTCGATTGGCCATCCGGTGGTCGAGGGCCGGCAGGTGTTCGTGATGAGTTTCAATCGTGTCTCGGCCTGCATCGAGGTGTCCGAAGATGGTGGTCGGGCGAAGCTGAAATGGAAGGGCAACGCCCGTCGCGGAGTCGGAGGTGTCTTCAACACGGCTGTGATTGCCGACGGACATGTCTACGCGGGGGGGCAGAATGGCCGATACGTCTGCGCC
>DLVV01000208.1:0-1961 GCA_003445035.1 Planctomycetaceae bacterium
TCTGTCGCCAGCGTCACCCGACCCGCCGCCTGGTGGACCGGCAACATGGTGAAATACGACACGATCATCGAACTGCCCACCGTCGCCGGATTGCGGCCCGGAATGACGGCGGTCGTGAAGGTGGTCGTGGCCGAACACAAGGATGTCCTGTCGGTCCCGGTGGCCGCAGTCGTCGAAGCCGAAAATGGCCACCTGTGCTGGGTCAAGACCTCAAAGGGAATCGAACCTCGTTCGCTGGAACTGGGCGACAGCAATGATGAGTTCATCGTCGTCCTCGGTGGGTTGAACGAGGGCGACAGGGTCCTGCTCAATCCACAAGGACACGTTGAAGACAGCCAGGCCGACTCTCCCAAGGCGATCAAGACGCCACCGGACACCTCTCCTCCCGCCGGCAAAACCAAGCGCAAGACCCGAACACGGAAGCCCGACTATGGTGACTGAGGTTTTCCCGGACGGCCAAGCCTCCTCCAATTCCGAAGTGAACAGCACCGACCGCCCCGCGGTCGGGCAGGCTGCCACATACGCTGCCTCCAGCAGCGGAGCACGACGGTGGATGATTGCCGTCGGTTCCGGAATCCTGCTGCTCGTCGGCGTGGCTGTCGCCGTCAGTTCCCTGCTTCCCTCCTCGTCGGACGGCCCGCAATTGACCTACCAGGTTGCATTGGACGACCTGGACGTGACGGTCACCGAATCAGGGACTCTTGAGAGTTCTGAGAACACAGAGATTCGCTGCAAGGTCCGGGGACAGAATACGATCACATCGGTCGTCGAAAGCGGCAGCATCGTCAAGGAAGGCGAAGAACTGCTGCGACTTGACACGCTGCTGATCGAGGAACAGATCCACGAGCGATCCAAGTACGCACATTGGTGCAAGGCCGGGGAGGTGCAACTGAAGGCTCACATGAACCGCTCCGCGTTGGCCGTCAAAGCGTACCTGGAAGGGGAATTCGTCGAACGGCTGACGGAGCTGGAAAAACTCCTGGCGATCGGCAAGTCCAGAGTTCTGACCGCTCGGAACATGCTGGATCACGACCGAATGATGGCCGAACGCGGCTACGTCAGTAGCCTGAAGGTGGAGCAACGAGAGTTCCGGCTTTCCCAGGCAAGGCTGAACCTGGTCATCCAGGAAACCAATATCGATGTCCTGAAGAAGTTCACGAAGGCCGAACGCCTGGAAAGACTCCAGGGAGAACTGAAGTCCGCCACGGCCGAATACAAGGCCGCTGCCGAGCGGACCTTCGCCGACGAGCACCGGCGAGATGTCGCGATCGAGGAGTTCAAGCACTGCGTGGTCAAGGCGCCTCGCGCCGGAATGGTGATCCATCCGAAAGCCGCCCGATGGAAGAATGCTCCCGAGGTCCAGGAAGGGGCAACCGTCTACAAGAATCAGGTCCTTTTGCTGATGCCCGACCTGGACAAGATGCAGATCAAGATCGGTGTTCACGAGTCCATCCTCAAGCGGATCACGCCCGGACTGACGGCCAGGGTGACTCTGCCCGACCGGACACTGGAAGGGAAAGTCGTCTCGGTGGCCAAAGTGGCGCGTCCGGCAGGCTGGTGGTCGGGGAATGTCGTGAAATACGACACCGTGATCCAGTTGCCGCAATCCCGGGATCTGAAACCCGGAATGAGCGCCGAGGTCGAGGTCCTGATCGCATCGCGGAAGAACGTGCTGACAGTCCCTGTCGCCGCGGTTGTGGAAACCGAAAACAATGAGACCCTCTGCTGGATCCACACGCCACTGGGCATCAAGAAGCAAATCCTGCAGACAGGCGAGAACAACGACAAATTCGTCGAGGTCCTCTCCGGACTGGAAGCCGGACAGGAGGTCGTGCTGAATCCGCTTGCCTTCATCACCGAAGCCCAACAGGAGGCTCTGAAGATCACCGGATCCGCCAAGGCAACCGGCGATGAGTCCCCCAAGACCAGCAAGCCGGCCGATTCGGCCAAGTCCAAGTCGG
>DLVV01000208.1:2278-3283 GCA_003445035.1 Planctomycetaceae bacterium
TCGGCCAAGTCCAAGTCGGGCAGTTCCAAGCCCAAGCCCAAGACACCCTCACCCAAGGGTCAGGGAGTGGCGTTCTCGTCACGGTGACCCAAACGTCCGCACCGGCGGGACTGCCCAGACACGATGACCAGGAATCGGCCCGCAACCTGAATGTCCGTTGCAGACAGGGAATGACGTCGTGAGTGGTTCATTTCTCCGAACCTTCCAGCTCGGGCTAAAAGGGCTGGCCGTCCAGAAGATGCGAGCCAGCCTCGCCGCGCTGGGCATCTTCATCGGCACGGCAACGGTCATCTGGCTGGTGGCCATGGGAGAAGGTGTCAGTTACCGCGCTCAGCAGCAGATCCTGGAACTGGGCGCCAAGAACGTCATCGTCCGCACCAAGAAGCCCACCGCATCCAGCGATGGCAACGCCGCCAGTTCGCAGGTCCGACGTTACGGACTCACCCGCGCAGATTTTCGCCGCATCACGTCGAACATCCCCAGCATCGAGAGTTCGGTGCCGATGCGGGAACTGCAGTTCCAGTTGCGGAACGGCAACCTGACCACCGACTCCAAGCTCGTCGGCTGCATGGAGGAGTACCTGTCGCTCAACCAGTTGGAGATCGCCCGGGGCCGATGGCTCACCCAGCGGGACCGGGGACAGAAAGTGGTCGTGCTCGGTCACGAAACCACCACCAAGCTCTTCCCGTACGAGAACCCGATCGGAAAGACCATCTGGGTCGGAACCGAGTACTACGTGATCATCGGTCAGACCAAGTCCCGTACGGCATCGGCCGCGATCGGCGGCAGCCTCGACGCCCGAGACTACAACCTCGATGCCTACATCCCGCTGGAGACCATGCGACAGCGAATCGGCGACATGGTGATGAAACGGGTCGGTGTCGGAGGCAGCAACTGGTACGGCGAAGAGGTCCAGCTCAGCCAGATCACCGTCAAGGTCAACGCGATCGAGTACGTCAACGAAACGGCCTCGATCATCGAGACGCTGCTCCAGCGATATCACGA
>DLVV01000164.1:0-181 GCA_003445035.1 Planctomycetaceae bacterium
CACCAGCGACCTGCACATGCATTTCTCGGTCGAGGACTACGCGCCGCTGTCGTTCGACCGGCCCGAGTTGTTCAACCACGTGCCCGAGGAAACGCGGATCGACGATCCGCTGGAGGGGCGTTCGGAGTGTCATACGCTGCCGGCCGAGTGGCGGCTGTTCGGCTGGCTTGAGCGCGAGGGG
>DLVV01000164.1:509-3616 GCA_003445035.1 Planctomycetaceae bacterium
TCGGTTATGACCTCTACGCCGAAACCCAGTTCCATTTCGGACAGCTCGACCTGGACGCCTACAAGGTGCTGGTGATCAGTGCTCACCCCGAGTACTGGTCCCAGGAGATGTATTTCCGGCTGAAGGCGTGGGTCTTCGAGCGGGGCGGCAAGCTGATGTACCTGGGAGGCAACGGTCTGAACTGCGCGGTCGAGTTCCTGGACGATTCGACCATCACCGTCCGCAACACTTCCAGTGGCGGCAGTTCCAGCGACATGGCGAAGATCGGCAAGGAGAGCCGGCTGGACGTGTACTACGAGTCGGAGGCCAGCCTGCTGGGCGTGCGATGCACCGAGGAGGGCATCATGACCGGGGCGCCTTACCGGGCGATCGACACCTCGCACTGGATCTTCGACGGCACCGGTCTGGCCGACGGAGACATTTTCGGCGAGCGGTGCCTGCACATGCGGTGTCCGGGCGGGGCGTCGGGTCACGAGACAGACAAGATGTCACCGAGTTCTCCACCAGGGACGCGGCTTTTGGCCAAGGGCCTGAATCCCGATGAGGGCGGTGCCGACATCATCCACCACGAGACCGAGAGTGGCGGAGAGGTCTTCAGCGTGGGTTCAATCAGTTACCCGTGTTCCCTTCCGGTCGACGAGAACATCTCGAAGATCACCCGCAACGTGGTCGAGCGGTTCGTCAGTTGAACGACCGAGAGGCGGTGCTTTTGTCCGGTTGTCTTTACGTGTCAGTTGTTGGTCCGTTTGACCTCCGGCGGATACGATGCAGTGGCAACAACCGAGACTGACTGCTGGAGAGAGACATGCGACGACGAACGTTTGCAGAAGCTGATTCGAACCGTCGGGACTTTCTGAAAGCGGCTGCGACCATCACCGCTTTGCCGATGATGGGCAGCCGGGTTCAGGGCGTGGTCCGCCGACGAGTGGCTTTTGCTGACGACCCGTTTTCGCTGGGAGTCACCAGTGGAGATCCCACTCCTGATGGCTTCGTGATCCAGGCCCGGCTGGCGACGCGGCCCACCGAGGGCGGCGGCATGCCGTCGGGCAACGTCGAAGTCCGGTACGAGATTGCCAGTGACGAGGCGATGAAGACGGTGGTCAAACGCGGACGGACCGTGGCCACCCCACAACTGGGCCACAGTATTCATGTCGAGGTCCGTGGACTCAAACCGAATCGCTGGTACTGGTACCGGTTCACTGCCGGTGACGGCCGGAGCCGGATCGGGCGGACCCGGACCACTCCCTGGAACCTGACGCTGCCCGGGGAACTGAATTTCGCCTTCGTCTCGTGTCAGCACTACGAGACCGGATTGTTCACCGGTTTCGAGCACATGGCCAAGGAAAAACTCGACCTGGTCGTGCACCTGGGAGACTACATCTACGAGTACGCCGGCATCGACGGGCGGGTTCGCAAGCACACCGGGCCGGAGATCACCACGCTGGATCACTACCGTGACCGTTACGGCCAGTACCAGTCCGATCCCCAGCTGCAGGCCGCCCACGCGCACTGCCCGTGGTTGATGACCTGGGACGACCACGAGTTCGACAACGACTACGCGACGTTCCATTCCGAGCAACCGGGGGTGAATGCGGTCGAGTTCATGAAGCGGCGGGCCAACGCTTACCAGGCCTACTACGAACACATGCCGCTGCGGCGGACGTCGATTCCCAAAGGGCCGTTCATGCAGTTGTACCGCCGGGTCCGTTTCGGGCGGCTGGCCGACTTCGCCATTCTCGACACTCGCCAGTACCGTACGCCCCAGGCCAATGGCAATGGCCTGAAGCCGCTGGCCGGGGAGGCTCTCGATCCCGGTGCCACCATCCTGGGAGGAAAACAGGAGGCGTGGTTGAAGCGGAAGTGGCTGGAGTCGAAGGCCGAGTGGAACGTGATGGCTCAGCAGGTGCTGATGGCTCGTGTCGACCGGTTGCCGGGGCCGCCCGAGGGGTACCCGATGGACAAGTGGGCCGGGTACGAGGTCTGTCGCCAGCGGGTGATGCAGTCGCTGGCCGAAATGAAGGTGCCCAACCCCATTGTGCTCACCGGCGACATTCACTCCAACTGGGTCTGTGATCTGCCGCTGGACTACAGCCGTCACGACAAGACGGTGGTCGGCACCGAGTTCGTCTGCACGTCGATCAGTTCCGGCGGCAACGGCAAGCAGAAGCTCGATTACACCGACGGCATGATTGCCGAGAACCCGTGGGTCAAGCTGCACAATGCCGAGCGGGGTTACGTCCGCTGCCGGGTGACTCCGAAGCAGTGGACGAGCGATTTTCAGGTCGTCGAGGATGTGACCAAGCCCGGGTCACCGTTGGTCACCCGGTGCACGTATGTTGTTGAATCGGGACAGCCCGGCGCCGTGAAAGCCTGAGTGCTGGTTGTGTTGCCCGGGAGAACAAACCCAAGGAGAAGTCATGAGTGAACTGGCAATCCAATCGGTCGGCGCAGTGACCGGAGAACTTTCTGACATGCCGATCGAGCCCTCGTGGATTGAAGACGGGGATCCGGTGGCGCGAGGCGACGTGTTGGTCCAGTCCGCCGACAAGTTGCTTTCGAGCGGACTCTGGAGCTGCACGACCGGAAAGTTCCGCTGGGAATTCGGCTGGGACGAGTTTGTCCACATCCTCGAAGGCCGGGTGACGATTACCGAGGAAGGCGGAGCCGTCCACGAGCTCGGACCCGGAGACACCGCGCATTTTCCGCTCGGACTCGTCTCTCACTGGCACGTCCATGAAGATGTCCGCAAGGCGTTCACGATTCGCACTCCCGAGCCGTTTGTGCTCTGAACCGTCACCCGGACAATTCGTGCGGAACCACGGGCAGCCGGCGGGGTTGAAGCCACATTCCGACCACAATGTCGCGACACGGAGATCCACCATGAAACGGTTTGCGCTCGGCATTCTGACGGTTTTGTTTCTGGTCTGCGGCCAGCTGCCTGCGGCCGACTGGGCGCAGTTTCGCGGGTCGGGAGCCACGGGCATCTCGGCCGACACGAGTGTGCCAATGGAGTGGAGCGATACGAAGAACCTGGCCTGGAAACTGGCACTGCCGGGCAAGGGATTCTCGAGTCCGATCGTGGTCGGCGACAAGGTGCTGGTCACCTG
>DLVV01000034.1:0-4702 GCA_003445035.1 Planctomycetaceae bacterium
CGCCAAGGCCGGTCGTTCCACGCTGGCTACCACCGTTGGTGAGAAGACGTTCAGCACCGTGATCGAAGGTGCCGCACTGGCTGATCGAAAGATCGGCCACGCCAGTGTCGCGAAAGCCGGATACGTTCGCGTCGACTTCAAAGGGGGCAGTCGGACGGGAGATGTCTACGCGGCAATCCGCTCGTTGCGAGTGTCTTCGGATACCGATGGGTTGGCCGTCGACTACGTGAAGACCAACAAGGGGAACATGTTTTACTGGGGACGTCGTGGCCCATCGGTGCATCTTCGCTACGAGGTGCCACGTGGTCGGAAATTGCGTTATGCCTATACGGAAATCACCGTTCCCAAGGGGCAGGACCCGATCGGTTCGTTCTTCATGGCCAACGGGTTCGGCGAGGGGTACTTCGGTTTCCAGGTGAACGGCCCCAGCGAGCGACGGATACTGTTCTCTGTCTGGAGCCCGTTCAAAACAAACAACCCTCGGGACATTCCCAAGGACCAGCGGATCACCGCCCTGGCCAGTGGCACCAAAGTCCACGTCGGCAAGTTCGGCAACGAAGGGTCTGGTGGCCAGAGCTACCTGGTTTATCCGTGGAAGGCAGGGAAGTGTTACCGTTTCCTGACCGAGGTGAAGCCCGACGGCAAGGGAAACACGACATACACATCGTGGTTTGGCGACAAGGCGGCCGACGAATGGCGACTGATCGCGAGTTTTCGTCGGCCCAAGACGAATACCAACCTGCGTGGATTCCATTCCTTCCTGGAGAGCTTTTCCCCGGTCCACGGGTACATCGGTCGCCGGGCTCTGTATGGCAACGTGTGGGTCCGTGACGTCGACGGACAATGGCATGAATGCACCCGGGCTCGTTTCTCCGTCGATCCAACCGGCGGAGGGCGACACCGGCTCGATTTCGCCGGTGGTGCCAAAGAGGGGGCCTTCTACCTTCGCAACTGCGGCTTCTTCAACGAAACCGGTCGCCCCGGGGCGACCTTCAAGCGAGCTTCGATAGCGGACGGGCAACCCACGATCAAGTTCCTCGAGACTGCCGGGAGCCGATGATCACCACCCCAGCCCCGGAGTTCGGAACGAGTAAGAGATGTGGGAGATTTCGATCACTTCATGTGGGGTGGATGTGCAGCATGCCACCACCAGTGGTCACTGAAATGCGTCACACATAGCCTGTTGAAGCCGTGTCGCCGGGACGTCATCCAACTTGCACCCGTCGGTGATGTTCAGAGAGGCCGCGATGTTGATCCAGCAAGCGAGCAAGGCAGTCGGTTGTGAGTGAACTGAGCAGGTGTTGAGACGCCACGTTGAACAACAAAGAAGGCGAGAAACAACTCATGAAGACGTTGATAGCCACGGTAGCCGTGATTGCACTTTTTCCGGCCGGAGTTGTTTCGGCCAGCCGGGCCAGCGGGACAATTGACAAAAAAGTGGAGTCTCTGTTGAAGACCCTGCTCCGGGAGAAGGACGATTCGCTGCGTGAAAAAGCCGTAGAGGAACTGGTGAAACTTGATAACAGTTCCACGCCGTTATTGCTCAACGCATTCAGGCAGGCAAAAAACCGATCTGCCAAAGAGGCGTTGATCAACGTGTTGTCCCGTAAGAAAGACGAACGAACCAAGAAGGTGTTGTTCGAGGTGCTCAAGGACTCCGCTTTCAGCGAGAAAGCCAGGGAGCGGGCTGTATCGGGACTGGGCGAACTGACACGCGTCGTGAACCGTTCGTCCGCAGCAACGTTGAAGCGGTTGTACGAACTCCAAAAGAGCGAGCGGGTCAAAACAAAGCTCGGAGTCCTGTTGGCCGGCCTGAAGCCGTTCCCGATAAAGGACAATCCATTCGCCAAGGACCCGTCATCTGCAGAGATGCAGAAGGGGCTTCAGGGATGGGCCCGGATCCATCCGGATAAGATGGATGTCGAGATACGAGGAAAGAGCGTTTTGGGGAAGCCCGTTCTCCTGGTGAAGATCACGGACGAGAAAACCTCTGACGAAAACAAGTCCATCGTGTTGTTCACATCAACACATTGCGGGGGCGAGGAGATTGGGGCGACGAGCCTCCTTCACCTGACAAAATGGCTCCTTGGAGAGGGTGAGGGCGTCAAGCGGATCAGGGAACGGATCATCGTCCTCATCATGCCCTGCGTGAATCCCGATGGATGGGATGCTCGGCGGAGAAGCGGCCGGCCTTACCATTCGGTACGAGGGAAAACGAACACGGCGTGGAATGTGTACGGCATCAACATCTATGACACGAAGTTCTGGTTCGGCGCTGCCGCGGCCGAGGAGAACCCCGAGGGCCTGGCGATCCTGGGGGTCGCCGAAGAGTTTCACCCGGATGCCTCGATGGATATTCATGCCACGCAAAGAGGCATGACCATGCCCGACAGCACGGGCTTTTCGTGGGGCGACTTCAACGCTCACAGCTTTCAGCCACTGATCGTTGAAGAGATGAACCGGGCCATGGAGAAAGCGGGCTGCCTGGCCGAAAGGCCCGCAATGGATGCCGGACGAATTAAGATCGGGTCCCGAATCCCGGGCCGGGAGCACAACTACTACCGGATTAATGACAAGCAGACGATCATGAGCCATTTGTATCTGCGGTATCACACCCTGGCATACAACTGCGAGGCGGCTTTTGACTTTGCGGTGGTTGCCCGGGCGCGGAGGCTTCTGGAGATCGGGACAGAAACGTGGCGGAATGAGTTTTATCCCGGCTACCCGAGCAGTCAGGTTGGAAGATGGGGGTCGACGAGCATTGCGGCCTGGGGAGACACGGCAAAAAAACGAAGAAAAAGCCGTGTCGAATTGTGGCGTAAAATGAACCAGATTCATTTTAGTAGCGTCACCAACATTCGGTCTCCCGGCCTGGCAGACCACAAGATATTGAGCATTTGTGCGACAACAACGGCCGCGTCTGAAAAGTGGATCGGTTACGGGACCAAGGCGGATATCATGGCGAACCTGGCCAAGCACAACAGGATCAAGGTCGACTACATAGAGGACTTTGTCAGGGGGCTGCCGGTGAGCATTCGGACACCCCCTCATTATTCAATGGGGTACAAATCCGGTGAGGTGACCGATGCTCCGATCCTCAACGGTTTGGCGATGCGTCTGTTCATACCCTATGCGGGTGCAGAGATATATGACGCACGGATTGACGGGTTCAAGGTGGAGCGGTCGGAGATGGACGGGTACATCGTACAGCGAGGTCCGGGTACCATCGTCCAGTTCAATATTCCCCCAAAGAAGGTGAGCGGGTTGCATCTGGTCAGCCTCAAGTACAAGGTCGCGCGACTACACAGGCAGGGTTTCGATCAGGCGAGTGATTGGAACTTAAACGCAAACTGATGCATATTGTGACGCCTGCCGTCTGGGCAACGCATGCGGATCGGAAATTGTGAAGCGAGTTCTTTGCAGCACTGGCTGCGGGTAAACCTGGACCAGGTTTTCCCGACGCTCTGAAATCCCTCGCAGCCTCCCCCGGTGTCTGTGACGCCAAAGTCTCGAGGCCCTTCAGGTTCGGCCGCAGTCGGGTAGGATGCTGCTGAGCCGTGTGGCGATGGCGTTGATGGGACGCAAGCTTCAGTCCACAAGAGCCGCGAAACCATTCGAACGGGACGCCGGCCGGACAAGCTGCTTGCGCCCGTGTTTGAGGTCCGGGCCGCGTGTGATGTGGCCGAAGCGGGAAAGAAACCAGGGCGGTTGTGACTGAACGTGAGTACGTGAGAAGTTGCAGCTCCCAACCCCAGTGAAGGTGAGCAGGATTATGAGGACGTGTACAGCGATCGTAGCCGTGTTTGGCATTCTGATGGCCGGAGATGGGTCGGATAGAGCCAGCGAGCAAGAGAAGCCGGTGACCGTGAAATCGTTGATAACCACGGTCGTGGAAGCGAAAGACGAGGGCCAGCGAAAGAAAGCGGTAGAGAAGTTGCTGAAACGTGACAACACCTCAATTCCATTAGTAATAGCCGCACTCAAAACCGCCAAAGGGAAACGGGCGAAAGAGGCGTTGGTTGATGTGCTTTCGCACAAGAAGGACGAACGCACGAAGAAGGTGTTGTTCGAGGTGTTGAAGGACGCCACTTTCAGCCCGAAAGCTAAAGAGTTGGCTGTCCATGGACTCAGCGAGTTGATACGCGTTGTGAATCGTTCATCCGTGGAACCCTTGAAACGAATATACAAGCTTCAAAAGAGCGATCGGGTTAAGGCCAAGATCAAAGACCTGGTGGCCGAGTTGGAGCCATTACCAGAAAAGGACAACAAGCTCGCCAAGGATCCTTCCTCTGCGGAGATCCACAAAGGGCTTCAAGGGTGGGCCAGGAGCCATCCAGATATTATGGATGTCGAGACACGAGGAAAAAGTGTCCTGGGAAAGCCGATTCTCCTGGTCAAGATCACGAACGAGAAAACCTCTGATGAAAACAAGTCCGTTGTTTTGTTCACATCAACTCACTGTGGGAACGAGGAACTCGGAACGACCAGCCTTCTTCATTTGACAAAATGGCTCTTGGGAAAGGGTGAGGTGGTTGAGAACATCAGGGAAAAAATCGTTGTTCTCATTATGCCGTGTGTTAACCCAGACGGATGGGATGCTCATAGAAGAACGGGCAGGTCGTACTATTCCAAAAGGAGCAAGGGGTATACGGCCTTGAATGTGTATGGCATCAACATTTATGACTCGAAATATTTGTTCGGA
>DLVV01000034.1:5013-5155 GCA_003445035.1 Planctomycetaceae bacterium
ACTCGAAATATTTGTTCGGACCTGCTGCCGCCGAAGAAAATCCAGAGGGAATGGCAATTCTGAATGTTGTGGAGGAGTACAAGCCAGATGCCGCGGCCGATGTTCATAGTGGTCAAAGAGGCGTGATGGTGGCCGAGCACTC
>DLVV01000101.1:0-136 GCA_003445035.1 Planctomycetaceae bacterium
CTACGCAACGCCGGCGATCGTCGATGGGCGGATCTACCTGCGAACCGACGGGCACCTGTACTGCTTCAGGTAACCGTCCGGATATCAGCCAAATCCGAAACAGGGAGCCGGGCCCCAGCGGTCCCGACTCCCTGTT
>DLVV01000101.1:511-10898 GCA_003445035.1 Planctomycetaceae bacterium
GGGGGCCAGGCCGGTCAGTTGACTTTGGCTGAGGAACCCGGCCAGGCGAGCCCGGCGACGGGGGTCCTGCAGCTTGTCGAACGCCTTGGCTTCGATCTGCCGCACTCTCTCGCGGGTGACACCAAAGATCAGGCCAACCTGCTCGAGCGTGTACGGGTACCCGTCGCCGATGCCGTAACGCAGCTTGAGGATCTCCCGCTCGCGGTAGGTCAGTGTCTCGAGCACCTGATTGACCTCCTTGCTGAGCATCTTGTTGGCGGCCACCTCCGACGGCCTCGCCGATCCGTTGTCCTCGACGAAATCGCCCAGGTCGGTGTCGTCGGTGTCGGAGATCGGCCGGTCGAGGCTGGCGGGTGACCGGGCGACGGCCAGCATCGCACGGGCTTCCTCCAGCGGCACTCCCGCCGTTTCTGCCAGTTCCTCGGTCGTTGGCTCACGGTAGTGCTCGTGCAGGAAACGGTTGCGGGCCTGGTTGAGTGCCCACATCGCCGATGTCATGTGCACCGGCAACCGGATGGTGCGGCCGGCGTCAGCAATCGCACGCGTGATCGCCTGGCGAACCCACCAGGTGGCATACGTCGAGAACTTGTGACCGCGAAGATACTCGTATTTCTCGACCGCTCGCATCAGGCCCGAGTTGCCCTCCTGGATCAGGTCCAGGAAGCTCAGGCCCCGCTTGCGGTACTTCTTGGCGATCGAGACGACCAGCCGCAGGTTGCCGTTGGCCAGGTCCTGCTTGGCCTGTTCGTAGTCATCGTCGGCGACGGCGATCCGCCCCAGGCGTTCGGTGATCGAGGTGGGTGTCTCGAGGGTCAACTCCCTGAGTTCCTTCAACTCGGCCCGCGCCTCGGCAGCCCGCCCGTTCTTGGCCCGCCGGAGGGTGGCGGCCAGTTCGGTCATCCGGGCGGCAATCTGCTCGTACTGCTCAAAGATCGGCCCGAGCTTCTGCTCGCGGAGTCCGAGTTCTTCAAGAAGCTTGACCATTCGACGGCGGGTGGTCTCCAGGCGTTCGGTCGCCTCACGTCGAACCTTCTGCGACGTTCTCGAACGGTTGATCAGCGTGAAGTCGTCGGCGAATTCCTGTCGCAGCCGTGCGATGGTGACCAGATTGGGACCCAGACGACCCTGCACCTGGCTCTTCTCGCGGCCCTCGGTCACGCAGACCTCGATCGTACGGTCAAACGGCAGTTCGCTGGCGTAGACCTTCGAGAGCATGTCGACGGCGCGGTCGAAGATGAACATCGCTCCCAGCACCAACCGGCGGTACTGCTTGCGAGTGATGTCGATCCGCTTGGCGACCGAGATTTCCTGGTCGCGGTCGAGCATCGGCAGGCGGCCCATCTGTCGGAGGTACATGCGGATCGAATCGGCAGTGACACCCTGGTCGCTTCCGTCCCCGTCACCGCGTTCGGGCTTCTGCGGCCTCGGTGCCAGCGCCGTGGCGATATCACCGCATGCCGTCCGATCGGCGCGGACCCTCAGCCCACGCTCGGCCAATGCCTCGAGCAACAGGTCGAGCTTCTCGCAGATCTCGGCCTTGTCCGGCAGGTAACCGCAGACATCAATGAAATCCAGGCCACCGTCGGCCTCGGCCGCGGCAACCAATTCGTCAAGCCTCTTGTCAAAACCGTACACGTCTCTGTCCTCGTTCGTCGGCAACTTTGCCGCTTATTGGGTTTTCTGTTTTTTGTCTCGATTTGAGCTGCTGGTGGCCAGGTCGGCCGACCAATCTGTCAGTCAATTCAGGCTGTGGTCGAAGCGTCGGCTTCGCTCAATACGTCGTGGATCGCCTCGGGTGTTTGCGCCTGCGAAAGGAATTGTCGGAATGCGTCTTCCTGCAGATGTCGCGAAACGGTCTCCAGGGCCTGCAGGTGATCCTGGGGCGCGTCTGGAGGCGAGACCAGCAGGAAAAAGACGCGGGTCGGTCGTCCGTCAAGACTGCCGAATTCGATCCCGGATTCTCCGACACCCACCGTTGCCACCACGCGATCGACAGCCGGGTGCTTGGCATGGGGAATCGCCACACCGTTGCCGATCCCGGTCGTACCAAGCTCTTCTCGGGCGATCGTCGCCGAGACAACGCTGTCGCGGTGATCGGCCGAAAGAGCCTCGGCGGCCACCAGGGAATCCACCAGTTCGGCAATGACACCATCCCGGTCACTGGCCGAGAGCGAGGATGTCACTGCGTCATGGTGGACGAATTCCGAAAACTTCATGAGTCGAGTCCTTATCAAGCCGATGGCTCAGATCGCCAGCGGCTCCCCCTGCTCCTCAATCACGTCCTCGGCCACACCGGCCTTTGATGTCGACAGGCTCGACACGGCATTCGACACCGCTGAAGTGGCAGCCGCCTTACCGTGGTCGTAGCTGTCCCGCTCGTCCCACAAAGGCACACCGGCCACGTATCGAGCCCGCAGCATCTTCACCTTTTCCATCGACCCCGGAGCCGCAATCGTCGGTTCCTCGGGATCCAGTTCCACCGCGTCCGCCGACAACTCGGCCCAGGGTCCGTCTGTCGATGTCGCATCATCGATCGTCCGTTCTATCCAAGCTTGATCCGTCACCTGTTTTTCTCCGTTCCTTCCAACCGTCATCTCTTCTCTGTCCTTCCGTCTGTTGACCCCCGGTCCTTACACCGGGCGTTACGACTCATTTTTGGCGTTTGTTCGCGTTTGTTCGTGTATCTGCGTTCGTGTGTCTCTTCTCTTCTCTATCTCTCTACCCACCTCCACGGCCCGAGTCACCAAAAACCACTGCCTTCAGGCCCCGGTCTCTCATTCTTTTCCCCGATGATTCGGCTCGCGCACTCTGGTTAAACTGAGACCCCATCTGGGAAATTCGGGAATGACGAGTTTCGGGGAAGTCCGTCATCCTGCGATACAACGCCCGGGGTCGGTTCGTGCTGTGACGAACCTGCAACCGAAAGGTTGTGTACGTGACCAAGTCCTGTCCGTCGATCTGATTGCTGATCCGACTAGTAATCCAGGTGTCGTGGCCCGCAGTTTGTGCATCAACCTACGGATGCGTCCTCTATGCAAATCACGCGATCATTCACGTGCATCGACCTCGGGTTTCCAGAGACAAGCGTCACTGCGACCGGTGCGACAAAGGAACGCCGCAAGGGTGGAAAACAGATGCCGCAGCAGGCTGTAAGGTGGGACGGGGTCGGGTTTTTGAAGGACCCCGCAGGTCTCATGGTGGGTCTTTTTGGTCTCTCGGTACCCGGATCATTGAAGCAACTCATTCTCAGTCTGTTTCTCCTGTAAAGTCAACCCCTCATATGTCGATTTGTTCCAGTTTTTACGGGTAAAACACGGTTGATGCGTTACCGGTCAACCCGTCAGATCGGTGATGGTCGCGTCAGCCTTGTCGCCAGCCGCGACGCTTTGATACGTTGACCCGTCCCTCACTCCGGTGAACCGGCCCTCTCGGCCCATCCGACCTTCTCTCAGAGCCACTTTCGAGAACCACGCCATGGCTTCCGATGACCCCACTTTGTCCGGTTCCGAGGACTCCCAAGGGGGCACTCCGGCCAGTTCCGGTTCACCCGGCTGGAAGGCACCTCCGCGGAGCTGGGGCGGCACGTTGCTGGCGATCGGGCCGGCCATCGTCGTCAGCGGGTCGGTGATCGGGTCGGGCGAGTTGATCAACGTGCCGGTGCAGGCGGCCAAGTTCGGCTTCGTGCTCTTCTGGGCCGTGATCCTCAGTTGCGTCATCAAGTACTTCCTGCAGGTCGAACTCGGCCGTTACTGCCTGGTCCACAACCGCACCACAATCCAGGCGCTCAACCAGTGCCCGGGTCCAAAATTCCGTGGGACCGGCTGGATCGGCATCATCTACCTCGTCGGATACACACTTTCGGTGGTGACAGTCGGCGGAATTCTGGCCTCCACCGCCGGACTGCTCGACAGTGTCTTCACGCTGAACGGAGTGATTCCGGGAATCGGCAGCGCTGTCGCGTCGAAGAACGCCTGGGGGTTCGTCAGCTTTGTGATCGTGTTTGCCATTCTCTGGAAAGGTGTCTACGGACACATTGAGAAATTGATCGCATTGCTGGTCTGTGGTTTCAGCCTCTCGGTCGTCGTGGCCCTGTTCCTGCTGCTGCTGTTTCCGGACCCTCGCTACCCGATCTCGCTCGCAAGCGTGTCCTCGGGCTGGTCGTTCTCACTCGGTGACATCACTCCCGGCCTGGCCGCGATCGCCGTGGTCAGTCTACTGGGAGCTCTCGGGACAACGGCCAACGAGATGTTCATGTACCCCTACTGGATCCTGGAAAAGGGGTACGCCGACAATGTCGGTCCAGACACCGAAGACGGCTGGGCCGAACGGGCCCGTGGCTGGATCCGCGTGCTGAGAGTCGATGCCGGAGCGGCAACACTGCTGGCAACTGTGATCACCGCGGCCTACTTCCTAGTCGGCAGCGCGGTCTTCAGCACAGACCAACTGACGGTCAATCCCGACGGAAGCTCGCCGGAGATAAAGGACTGGAAGCGAGCCTGCACAGCACTTCAGTCGGCGAGCCAGTCCGAGACGAACGGTCCCGCAAAACAGATCTGGAGTTCCCTGACACCGGACGGGCAGGCCTCCATCAGGCAGGGCGCTGCCTCCACTGAAACCGAGGTGAGTTCCGACGAAGTGGGACTGGCGGCGTTGAACGCACTCATCGGGAGCCGGGACCTGTACTCGGCTGAGGCGTTCGCAACGCTCCGTGATGGAGAAGACGACAACCAGGAAATCGCTGACCAGGGCGCCACCCTGGCCAATCAGGTGGACGCCAACGGCATCGATTCACTCACCGCCAACGAAGTCCAGAGACTCAATCGCATGCTGCTGGACGCGACATTGGGCACCGAGGCCATCGTGCCAACCGTGCCGGGCGGAATGTCGATCGTTCACCAACTCTCGAGAATCTACACCGATACCTACGGAGCCTGGTCCTACGGCATCTTCATGTTCGGGGGCTTCTGCACGCTGTACTCAACGATCATCGTTGTCGTTGCTGCTTCAGGTCGCATGTGGACCGATCTGCTCTCGAGCATGGGAGTGATCAACTACGAGGATGCAACCGCGCGTCGCCGTTTCAACCGCATCTTCCAGAACCTCTACCTGGCGGCCTTCCTGGGAATCACCTGGTTCATCCCCAGCAGCCCGGAAATCCTCGTCATCATGGGCCAGACCATCAACGGGGCCTTCAACACGCCCCTGCTGATGTTTGGGATTGCCTGGCTCGCTTTTCATACCGACAAGCGTCTGCGGATGAGCCGGACCACGGGAATTCTGCTGATTGTCACCATCCTGATCATCGCCGCCTGCCTGCTCTACGGGCTCGGGTTGACGCTGACGGCTGGCGGCGGGGGACATTAGGAGGACCGGGGAAGGGACGGCGACCGGGGGCCCCTTCTCCAGGCCCGCAGTGCTGTTCCTGTCGGTGGAGTCCTCGGTTACCAGCCGCGCTGGTAACGGGTGTTGAATCTGCGATGCAGCCGATCGCGCGGCTCGACCGGGCGGCCGGTCTCGGGCAACGGCCCCACCGTGCTGCCGTTGCCGGTGTAGAGATCCATGTCCTTGCACCAGCCGACCGTCTCGAGCACCAGCCTTCGGGTCCAGCCCTTCGGAGGCCCGCTCTCTGGAGCCTCGAACTCGACGTGGATCTCCTCGCCCGGACCGAAGATCGCCACCGCGTCGTCTGCGGTGCCGACCAGTTCCTCGACCGCTCCGAACCGGGTGTAGAACCCCTCGGGGTCGATGATCTCGGGGTGTGCAGCCCGGGTGGTGTAGTCAAAATGCGGCCGGAACTGTTCCTTCAACTGCCGCACCATGAAACCGCTCTCCCGCAGGTCCGCCACGACCAGCTTCATCTCCCGCCGGGCCAGTTCCGGGCAGTCCTCGCTGCGGATCACCGTCAACCGGTCCCAGTAGATCTCGAGGTTGGTCCTCAATCTCAGCGCCGTCGTCCCCTGCGGCAGCCTGTCGGTCGGCAGCGGAAGAGCCATCTGGCGGGGCATCCCGCCGGGGTACCCGAAGCTCGCCGCCAACTCGACCCAGTTCCCGTTGGCATCTCGGGCCTCCAGAGTCGGTGGTTCGAATGCCGCCTTGGCCTGCCAGGCCGAAAACGCCGTCTGCGAATAGGGGAATTCGACCCAGCCGTCGGCCAGCAGTACCGGTCGGCCCGGCCCCCGGTCCAGCGGCTCGGAAAACTCCATCACCAGCACGTGTTCGCCGGCCAGGCGGCCCAGGAACCGGCCATCCAGCCGCCCCACCTCGGCCGCGCGGTGGTCGACGCTGCGGACCCGTGAGGTCACATCCTCGCCCCGTTCGTTGGTAACCCGCTCCGGGTCCTGGGCAATCCGGTAGGTGATCGGCCGGCCCGTCGGATCCGGTAGCGCGGTGGCCAGTCGTTCGTCGAGCACCATCTGCCAACCCGGCGGCACGTCCCAGGCCACCAGCCCCACCCGGTCCAGGTACGTCAGTTCGGGCATCGGCTCGGTCAGCTTCAACCGGAATCGCCCGTCGACCGGCCGGGCCAGGCCCGCCGGCAGCAGGAAGTTCTCGGTCGGATCCGACGGCGCGTAGGTGCCCGGTTCGACCAGGTAGCCCATCCCACCGACGGCCAGCAGGTCGCTGACGAATCGGTAGCCGGTACCGTCCCAGGCGAACAGCACCGGGCAACTGGTCGGCATCTTGTCCTCTTCCTCGATCACGTGGCGAACCCCGGCGGCCAGGTTCAGCCGGGCCTGGGTGACCCCCTCGGACCAGATGATCTTCAGGAAATCGGCACGCTCGGCGCCGGCCGATCCCATCGCCACCGGCTGCAGGCTCTGTCCCGCACCCGAATCGGCCGGCAGGGAATCCCCACGGAAGGTCCGGCCCCCGGCACGGACGAGCACGGTGTTGCCCAGCCCCGACGCATTGGACCGTTCACGATATCTGCCCTTCTTTTTTCCCGACAGCGCGATCGAGAAGAACCGGTGACGCCCGCTACCGGCGGCCCACACCATCGGCGGCCCGTCGACCGTGGCTCCCACAACCGCCGGGCCGCGGGCGTGGTCGATCACGACCGTGGTCCACGTGCCCAGCGGGTCGTGTTCGCCCGAATCGGCCAGGTCGAGCAAGTCGAATTTCTCCAGGTCGGCCGGCAACACCCAGGCCGACCAGCCACTGGTCCCCACCAGCAGCTCGACTCGCCCGTCACCGGTCACATCCGCCAGGGCGATCCGCACCGTTCCCTCGCCGATCGCTCCGGTGGTGGCCCCGAATCCCAACAGCATCTTGTCCCACTTCCCGTCGGGCTTGCGGGTCCAGCGAACCAGCGAGGCGGAATCGACCGCGTAGAGTTCGACCTGGCCGTCGGCATCGACGTCCCCGGCCACCGCGGCCGTGAACGGTGCCCCGGCCAACTGGCCGGGTGTCTTCTCGGCGTGATAACGCCAGCTGCGATCGTTCCACAACAGGACGTTCCCGACCGGTTTGGCTTCATCCGCTTTGCCCGGCGGGCCCAGCAACAGGATGTCCAGGTCACGGTCGCCGTCAAAATCGGCAACAACGGTGGATGCCGATATCGCGCCCGAACGATCAACGCCCACCTTGGCGCTGATGTCCTCGAACGTGCCGTCCCGGTTGTTGTTGAGCAGTTGGGCGGGCTTGTCGCGGTGGATCAGCAGCAGGTCCAGGTCGGCGTCATGATCGAGATCCAGGCAGACGCCGTCGATCGTCTCGGCGTCGTCCCCGGCCGCCTTGGCCTTGGCCGTCACGTCGCTCCACTCCCCAGCCTTCGACTGCCGCCACAACTGGTTGGGTCCCCTGCGACACAGGTAAACATCGACCAGTCCGTCATTGTCGAAGTCGCCCCACAACGGTGCGACCACGTCGGGCACCGCGGCCAGCGGGTGGTCCTTGTCCATCGAGAATCCATCGAGTCCCCTGGTCGGATCCGATCCCAGCAGCACGTGATTGCCGTCGGCAGCGACCAGGAACAGGTCCTGGTATCCGTCGCCGTTGATGTCGCATGTGGTCAGGCTGGCCCCGGCAGGCATCCGGACCGACCCGGCCGACGCGATTTCTGCGGGGGGCTCGAACAGCGGACCTTCGGGCCGCTTGACCGGCTGCACCTCGCCGGGAGAAAGCCCGGCGCGGATGGCCAGCCCCTTGGCACCCATCAGCGTGTACTTGTAGTCGAAGATGACCGACAGCGGGTGATTGCGGAGCAGGCTGAACTCCTCCATGTGCCGCCCCGATTCTTCGTATTTCTTCTCCTGCCTCAACAGGTCCCAGCAACGGTAGTGGGCCGACTGGAAATACGGCTCCAGTTGCAGAGCCTTCTGGTACCACTCGATCGCCTCGGCTGAGTGATCGTCTTCCAGGCAACGGGCCAGGAAGTAAGCCGAGTGCGGATCGCGGGGGTCCTGCTTGACGGCTCGCTGGAACTGAACCTCCGCCTGGCCGATGCGGGCGGCGTGAAACAGCGAGATGCCCAGGCAATAGGTCGCCTCGGCGTGGTCGGGATCGGCGGCGACGACCTCCTCGAGAATCGGGACGGCCGAAGCTCCTTTCTGGGTGTGCTGGAGCACGGCGATGGCCAGGTTGACCTTGGCGTCAAGCCAACCGGGATTGTCATCGACCAGTTTCTGGAAGACCGCCATCGCCTTGGAGTACTCGTACTGCTCCATCAGCCCGGCGCCACGGTTGTTCTCCGAAACCAGCTCGGCGGTCACCCGGAACGGCGGATCGGCCGCCTGGCCGTTCTGGCCCGAAGTCCCGCTTCCCCCGGCATCAGGGGCCGGCGGGTCGTCGAAACAACCGGCCAGCAGGCCCAGCAGCAGCAGAACGACAATCCCCCACCCGGACTGTGGCACTCGACATCGGTCCTCGATCATGGGTTCTCTCCCGTCGTTCCAGCCGGGCCCGTTCCCGACCGTTCCCGTCCCCGGTCGATCCGCCCGCGTATCTCGTCGCCGGTCAGCGGGTGGCTGGCGGCCGGCGGTAGCCAGGACTGTTCGAGGTAGGTGTGGACTTCGCTGCGGAGATGGCTCCGCATGTCGTGGCCGACCCGACGCTGCCGTTCGGCCCGCAACGCGGCCAGGTCGATCGGAGCCACCACCACCTTCTCACCCGGTCCCGCATCGGCCTGGGCCAAGACCCGGCCGTCAAAGTCGACCACCATGCTTCCACCCGGCCAACTGAACGGCGGGTAGTTTTCGAAGGCCGCTCCCTGGTTGCAGGCAACAACATAGGCGGTGTTCTCGACCGCGCGGGCCCGGTTGAACAGCGTCCACCAGTCCATCGGTGGCGTCGCTCCCCAGGGATCCATGTAGGCCGAGACCCGGATCAGCACCTCGGCCCCGTTGAAGGCCAGTTGCCGGATCGTCTCGGGGAACAACCAGTCGTAACAGATCGCCGCACCCAGTTTTCCCAGTTCGGTATCGACCACCGGAAAGGGATCGTCGGTGTAACCGTCCAGGTCGTGGGGACTGGCGTGCAGTTCCCAGGGGATCCACGGGTTGACCTTGCGGTACTTCGACAGCACGCCGTCGGCCCCGACCAGGCAGGTGGTGTTGAACAGCACGCCGGGCCAGTCCGGGTCGGTTTCGATGAACGACCCGGTCTGCACCAGGCAGCCGTACTTGGCCGCCAGGGCCTGGTAGGCCTCGGTGTGTTCGTTGGGGATCTCGACGGCCAGCCGACTGGTGAGCATCTCGACCGAGTCGTAGATCGGAGCGGCGTGAGCAAACTCGGGGAAAACCAGCAGGCGAACATCGTGGAACGGTTCGTAGCCGACGATCGTCTGCTCGGCGATCGCACACATCCGGCGTGTCCGCTCGCCGATCTCCTCCCGGTCCGACGGGCAGGGAAAGTCGGTCTGGCAACAGGCGGCGTAGTAGCGTTCGGTCATGGTGACCCGGTGTGTGAAGACTGGCTGGGATTCCTACGAACAGATGACCGGAAGCGAGAGAAGGAAACCCGTCAAATGATCAATCGCACCCCACCCAGGCTCGCCTGGTCGTACTTGAACTTCTTGCCGTGTGATCCGATGAACATCAGGTTCTTGGGGATTCCCCATTCCTCGGAATACCGGTGGATCAGTGCCGGGCTGAACGTCCCTTCCAGTTCGACGAACTCGAGATCGATTTCGGGATACGCGTCGTCGAGCACCTTGAGGTCAACCTCGAGCTTGGTGGTCTCTTCGGATGGATGCTCAACCACCGTCACCACCTTGATCCGCTTGGTCTGCTCGTTGTCGCGAACGTACTCGACGGCCCGTCGCAGGTTGTCCACCATGTCGCCGCGGGTGAAGAAGACAACCTGTTGTGAGTTGATCTGGTCAATCTTCTTGTCGATTCCCCTGGAAATGTTCCCCAGGAACCTGGCCACCCACTTGCTGTGATACCGG
>DLVV01000103.1:0-571 GCA_003445035.1 Planctomycetaceae bacterium
CAGGTCGGGATGATCGGGTTTCTGTTTGAGGATCCGGACCGGGTGGCCGGTCAGCAGTTGCTGGGTTCCCTGCTGGTGGCAGAACCCGGTGTGGACCATCGATCTCAGCAGGCTGAATCGGTTCGACACCTCCGCGTGCCGCGGCAGCAGTTCGCAGATCCGCATTCCGGGAGTGCGGGTAGCGATGGGGTCGTACGGGCCCCGGTAGGCCGAACCCGAGAGCGGCTTGGGGTCGTAGGTCTCGAGGTGGCTGGCCCCGCCCTGCAACCAGACCAGGATCACCGCCGTGCGATCGCCGGCCGCGGACGTTTCGGCCGCGGCTCGTGCAGAAAGCAGCGAGGGAAGGGTCAGGCCGCCGAGGCTGAGCCTGAGCAGTTCGCGGCGACCGACGCCGGGACCGGGCGAAACGGTGGCCGCCGAGGCGGTTGATGGGCTGGTGGAAGACGTCATCACAAGAGCCTCGGTACCATTCGGCTGTGTGCCCGGTCAAGCCCGCAGATCCGTGTGTCGGTCCTGGCGAGGTGGCAGTCGATGTTGTGAAAACCGCGACAGGGTCTGTAGGCTGGTGACC
>DLVV01000103.1:748-2556 GCA_003445035.1 Planctomycetaceae bacterium
GGGCTGGTGGAAGACGTCATCACAGAAACCTCGGTACCATCCGGCTGTGTGCCCGGTCAAGCCCGCAGATCCGTACGTCGTTCCTGGCAAGGTCGCTGTCGATGTTGTGAAAACCGTGACAGGGTCTGTAGGCTGGTGACCTTGGAATGAGTGGTTTCTGATGATATCGGCACGACACGGTGCCGCATTGCGGGAGTTTCGGACAGGCACATGGCGAGTCCCGAGCAACCCGGTCATAAGAAGCTGGGGCAGTTGGCCGCAACGGCGATCTGCGGCAACGACATCACGTCGAGTTGTCTCTACGTGTCGGCGCTGGCCACGATGGCCGCGGGCCACCTGTCACCGTTCTCGCTGCTGATCGTCGCGGCGGTGCTGTTCCTGTTCCGCAAGATCTATTCCGAGGTCGTCGGCGCCCTGCCACTCAACGGCGGTGCCTACAACGCCCTGCTGAACACCACCAGCAAGTCCCGGGCGTCGGTTGCCGCCTGCCTGACACTGCTCTCCTACATGGCCACCGCGGTCATCTCGGCCATCGAGGCGGTTCACTACGTTCGTTCGATCTGGGACGGGTTGCCCGAGATCGCCGCCACCGTCGGACTGCTGGCGGTCTTCATGATCCTGACGATCGTGGGGATCACCGAGAGTGCCAAGGTGGCGATCGGGATCTTCCTGACGCACCTGGTCACACTGGGTCTGCTGATCATCGTCGGAATCGTCTGGGTCCTGGGCCACAGCGACGAGGCCCAACTCGGTGCCAACTTCGAGGGCGGTGCGGACCTGTCGGCACCCGTCCATCGCCAGATGATCGTTTCGGGCAAGATGCTGAACCGGAAGGCCCGGACGACGGACCAGAAGAACCAGGAGATTGATCGTGTCGAGAAGGACCTGGGGAATGGGACTCTCCCGGCATCGCTCATGGCGTTCCTCGAGGCGAAGGGACTCGATGTCGATGGCGAAACGGTGACGCCGGTCGAAGGCTCTCACGGCCGGTGGCGGATCGGCACCGGTGGACTCGAGGTACTGGTCCAGGAGGGCGAGGTCCACGAGGGCGACGAGAAGGAGTCTGCCGGCCATGAACGACGGCTGGCGGTGCTGACGGAGTCGAGCCTGCTTGTGGCACTGTTCTTCGGGTTCTGTGCTGCGATGCTGGGAATCTCGGGGTTCGAGAGTTCGGCAAACTTCGTTGAAGAACAGGAGCCGGGAGTCTTTCCCAAGACGCTGAGGAACATGTGGATCGCCGTCTCGATTCTCAATCCCTCCATGGCCTTCCTGACACTGGCGGTTCTTCCCGTCGAGGAGGTGGGCTTCCACCAGGACCACCTGCTGGCCCACCTGGGCGATGTGACCGCCGGCGGCTGGCTGAAGCTCTTGATTTCCGTCGACGCCGCGCTGGTGCTCAGTGGAGCCGTGTTGACCAGTTACGTCGGTGTGACCGGGCTGGTCCACCGCATGACGCTCGACCGCTGTCTGCCCCAGTTCCTGTTGAAGAAGAACAAGCGGTTCGGCACCACGCACCGGATCATCATCGCCTTCTTCATCCTGGCGGTCTCGGTCCTGGTGGTCACCGGTGGGGCACTCGACGCGCTGGCCGGCGTCTACACGCTGTCGTTCCTGTCGGTGATGGTCCTGTTCGCCGTGGGCAACATGCTGCTGAAAGTGCGTCGCGCGAGGCTGGCCGGTGCCCAGCCCGAGCGGGCTCCCTGGATCTTCGTGCTGATCGCCACCGCCGCCGCGGCCGCTGCGCTGGCCGGTATCGCCGTCGACAAGCCCGACTACTTCATGGTCTTCCTGTACTACTTCATCCCCGC
>DLVV01000064.1 GCA_003445035.1 Planctomycetaceae bacterium
GGCTGGTGACTTCACCGAGGATCCGGATGAATGCCAGCCGTTGGGCCTTGTTGGCTTTCGGATCCGCGATCGCCACCAGGGCTTTCCGCGTGGCATCGGGCAGGCCCTGCCGGAGTTGGAGTGTGATGGACCCGCCACCGGTCTTCTTGATCGCAGCGATCAGTTCGTCGGGCAGATTGGACAGCGAACGACCGGCGAAGGCTGTCTCGAAGCCCTTGATCAGGGTCTGCTGGTGGGCCTGGCTGGGTGCCAGTTGCAGCAGGCTGGCACAGGCCAGCAGGTCCTGCCGCGATCCTGCCAGCGCGTATCGGCGGATGATCCGGTCGAGCACGTGAGATTTGACCAGTGGCAGATCCCAGATCGCCTTGTCTGAGAACAGGTCCACGACCTCCTTGTGATGGTCGCCGGCCTTGGCCTCGATCGCCCACCACAGCAACAAGGGGATGTGAAGATCCTTCATGTCCGGGGTGTGGGTCAGCAGGTTGCGGATCACGGGCAGACAGATGTTCACCGGCAGCCGACGTGCCGAGGCGGCCAACTGGCTGCGGACCTCGGCGTAGGGTTCGCGAGCGGCAATCGAGATCAGCTTGGCACCGACCCTGGCCGAAACCGCCTTGCGATCTCCCAGCAGGCGGACTGTCCACAAGCGAACGTAACGGTCTTCGTGGTCCAGTTGTTCCAGTGCCGCATCATCGTTCATGCCGCGGGACAGGTTGAGTGCCCAGAGTGCCTCGAGGGCCGTTTGACCGTCCTGCTTGCGGAGCAACTCGCGGAGAGCGGGCAGGGCGCTCCGGTCTCGCCGGTCGGCCAGCAGTCGCAGGGCCGTCTGGCGATGCCACTTGTTGGGGTGCTTGAGCACCTCGACGAGGGCCGTTGTCGAGAGCTTCCCGTAATCGAAGGCGGGGGTCTTCGGCCGGGTCCTGCCGGTCAGGCGGTAGACGCGTCCGCTTTCGGGTGTCACGCGGCCGGCGTAGTGGCTCGAGTGGTCGATCCGCTGTTCGTACAGGTCGCAGACGTAAATCGCGCCGTCGGGTCCAACCTTGATGTCGACCGGTCGGAACCACTGGTCGGTGCACTTGATCGGTCGATCGATGTCCCGGGTCTGGAACGTCGTCGTGTTCGGGCGGATCTCGCTCTGGACGACCTGTCCCTGCAGCGGCTCGATCCCGAACAGGCGACCATGGTATTTCTTGGGCAGCGTGTGTCCGTTGTAGATGACGAAGTTGTGAGTGAAACGCGGCACGCTGTTGTGTTTCATCGTGGGGAAGTAGCCGAAGGCGTATGGGTTGGAGAGCGCACCGTGCTTCGAAAAGCCCTTCTGCTCGTAAGCCCCCTGGACGTAGTGGAATCCCCGGGCGTTGCCGCCGTTGGTTCCCGAGAAGATGCGGCCCCTGGCATCGATCTCGACACCGAACGTGTTGCCGCCACCCTCGGCGAAGATCTCGTACCGCCGCGTCTCGGGATGGTATCGCCAGATCAACTGGCCCATCGAGTGGGTCGGCTCGGTGTCGATCCCGGGACGCTTGATGTGGCCGGTTGTCGTGCTTCCCTGGCAGGCGTACAGCCAGCCGTCCGGTCCCCATCGCAGGCTGTTGGCCACCGAGTGCGAGTCCTCGAGACCGAATCCTTCCAGCAGAACGATCGGGTCCGAGTCGGGGATGTCGTCGTCGTTCTGGTCGGGGTAGAAGAGCAGGTAGGGGGGATTCAGCACGAAGACGCCACCGCGTCCGCGGGCGAAGGAACTGGCGATGTTCAGCCCGTCGACAAACGTCTTGTGCTTGTCCAGTACGCCGTCACCGTCGGTGTCCTCGTGGATCGTGATCTTGTCTCGTCCACGGGCCCCGTGGGGCGGCGGCAGAGGCACCTTGTCGTAGACGGCCCGCAGGTACTTGTCGCGGCTGACCATCTTCAGCCCGGCGGGATCGGGGTACTGCTTGTAGTTGAGGACCCACAGCCGGCCCCGTTCGTCCCAGTTGATGAACAGCGGTTGACCGACCAGGGGTTCGGCCAGCACCTGCTCGAGCTTCAGGTCCTTGGCGACCTGAAAACTTTTGAGGGCCTCAGCGGGAGCCAGCGGATCGGTGTCTCCCTGCCGCCGGCGGAGATAGAGTTCGATGTTCTTGACCTGGTCCACTTTCGTGAAATACGCCGGTGCGTTGTCGGCCAGCTTTTGCGGGACGTCGCTTGTCGCCCAGTCCCGGTTGTCACCCGGGCGGTACTGCCATTTCCCCTCGGTGCGAATCGCACGTTTGCCGGAAAGCAGGATCGGCGCGGCGACCAGGAAATTGCTGCGGGCATCCTTCATGTAGGTCCGGATGGCGATCACATTGACCTGGCCGAACCTGATCGCCTTGGCGGGAAGCTGGAAGCGAGACTTCTCTCCAAGGCCACTGCGATACTGTGGCGGAAATGTGCCGGTGGCTCCGACCTGTTGTCCGTTGAGGAATGTCTGTCGAGCGTCGTCGACCGGTTCGACGTTCAATTCG
Source organism: Planctomycetaceae bacterium (assembly GCA_003445035.1). Taxonomy (GTDB): domain Bacteria; phylum Planctomycetota; class Planctomycetia; order Planctomycetales; family Planctomycetaceae; genus UBA8437. Next base: position 2,487 of record DLVV01000064.1, read on the forward strand.
ACTTTCTGCCCCTTCCACTCGGACGGGACTTTGACGAAGCAGCGGTACCACGCGTAACCGTTCTTGGTGGCCAGTGCTCCGCCAAGTTGACGCTTCCACGAGTCGGGGATCGGCACCAGGTGCCACTTCGCAGCCGGCTTCTGGTCCTGGGCCGATGCCTGTTCCAGCAATTGCCTGCCGATCAGCAACGACACTGCGAGACAGAAGACGGCCACGCCGCCAGTCATGCGAATTCTGCTCACAACCGAAATCCTCGTCTGAATCCCAGGAAACGCCGGGAATGGAGCCCGGACTGACTGAACACACCCCTGTTTTACTGGGGTTGGTGGCGGGATGCGAGTTGGTGCGATTCGCCCACCGATCAGTTGGCGAACCCAGTGGGGACACCCCGGATGACTGGTGAGGACCTTCAACTACGGGAGCCGGGGGGGCGTGACTTTCAACGGTTTGCTGCTGAGAGATTCCAGGAAAGCCACGATATCGGAGATTTCCGAAAAGCTGTTGCCCAGCAGCGGCTCCACGTCGAGTGGAATGCCGTCGGGGGTCGTCGTGGGGACACCCCGGTAGTAGAACGTGACGACCGCTTCCAGGGTCTTTTGCGAGCCGTCGTGCATGTAGGGGGCAGTCAGGGCGACATTGCGGAGCGAGGGGGTGCGAAACCGGAAGGCGTCGCCGGGTTTTCCCGTGACCGACTGCCGTCCCTTGTCTTTCCACGATACGCCGACACGGTAGAACTTGCCGTCGCTGAGCAATGGCCCGTTGTGACACCGGATGCATCCGGCAGAACCTCGAAAGGCCTCCAGGCCTCGCCGGGCTTCTTCCGACAGCGCCTTCTCTTCACCAGCCAGAAAACGATCCAGTGGGGACGGTTCCGAGATCAGTGTCCTCTGATACGCCGCGAGTGCCCTGGCGATTCCCGTCTGCGTGACATCCGAGTTGAACACGCGTCGGAACTGGCCGGCGTAACCGGGAACGGCGTTGAGTTCGGTTTCGAGGGCTGCCAGGCCCTGGTTCATTTCGACCGGAGATCTGATCGGCAGCAGGGCCTGCTGTTCCAGGCTGTTGGCTCGGCCGTCCCAGAAGAGGTGTTTGAAGAGTCCGGTGTTCAGGACGGTGGGCGTGTTGCGGGACAACGATTTCCCCTGTTGTCCCCTGGCTGTTGTCCGGTGGTCGGTGAAAGCGCGGGCCGGCAAGTGGCAACTCGCGCAGCTGGTCTTGTTGTTGCCGGAGAGGCGAGGGTCGAAGAAGAGCTGCTTCCCCAGTGTCACCTTGGCGGCGGTTGTCGGGTTGTCCCTGGGAGTGGGAACCGAACGGGGCAGATGGGCCAGGCGTGGTTTGCGGGAGGTTTTTTCCGGCTCTCGTCCCTGCGCCGTTGGTGATATCAGCTGGCTCGAGAAACAACTGCAGGCTACCAGGATGAGACAGGGCCAGCGGAGACGCGGCCGGTAGCGAAAGGTTCGCTTCCAGCACTGCGATGATCGGTGTCGATGGTCCATGCTGCAGTTTACGGCCGTTCGGAGACCTGGCCGTCGTCGTCGGATGCTGTGTCGCCTGCTTCCCATTCATGTTCATGTTCATGTCGAGATGCCGGTGGCACGATAAACAGCCAGACCAGGCCGCCGATACCACTGATGACGCAGGCCACGGCGATGGAGCCGGACCAGCCGATAGATGGGTGCTCGGCCATGACCGGGGTCAGGATCGGAGCAATCAGGCCGCCGACATTGCCGCCGGTGTTCATAAAGGCTCCAGAGAGGCCTCGTGACTTGCCGCCGATGTCGGTGGCCGTCGTCCAGAAAACTCCCTCGCACATTCCGGCGGCCGCCATCGAGATCCCCAGGCAGATCGAGATGTTGAGGAAACTGGACAGGTTGACCGCGATCAGGCCGAAGACGGCCCCCAGCCCCATGCCGATGATCACGATCGCCCGGCGGCCCCATGTCGTGCCCAGCCACCCGCACAGCAGATCGGTGCAGCGACCGCCAAAGGCCATGCCGGCTCCCATCGCCAGCATGATCCAGAACTGTGACCAGCGGGCGTCGACGGCTGGGATTCCCAGCACGTCCTTGAAGTAGTAGCCCATCCAGTAAAAGAACAGGTACTGGAAGTACCCGTAGGCTGCGTAGCTCAGCGTGATCAGCCACAGGTTGGACTGCCCCAGCAGTGACCAGGCGGTTGTGGAGTCGTCAGTTTCTGCAGACTCCTGAATCTGAAATCCGGTTTCCTCGGTCCGTGCCGGCGGCGGTGGCAGTGACGGCGACGCAAAAAACCACCACACTCCGGCGAAGGCAATCAGCATCGAGCCGCTGACGACAAACGCCCATTGCCAGGTCAACTCGTCTATCAGCCAGCCGAATGCCGGGTAACAGCACGCGATGCCGACCAGAGCTCCGGCAGTGACCATCCCGTTTGCGGTGGCGTGACGGTCTGTGGTCGTGGCGTCGGAGACGGCGTGTGCAGCACCCGGATGCAGCGGTGCATTACACATTCCGCCCAGCCCGCGAATCACCAGCAGGCAGACCAGGAAGGCCATCGGCGAACTGGTCACCCAGCCCAACGCGCCGGTGAGGATGACAAACGTGCCCATGGTCACGCCGTACAGGGTCAGCGTGCGAGCCGATCCGATGCGGTCGATCAGCCAGCCACCTGGCAACATGGCGATCGTGTAGACGATCAGGAACGTCGTGTAGACCCATCCCATATCGGTTGGGTCGATGCCCATCTCCGGGATGAACATCTCGTCGCCGGCGACCGAGATGCCGACGCGGTTGAAATGACCGAGCGCCGCGTAACCCATCAGCAAAGCGACGACTCGCCACCTGTTGCCGGACACGAAGCGTCTCTCCTGGTCGAGCCTGTCGTTGCCCAAGGGGATTGCGGTATCTTGAAAACGGTTCAAAGGTCCCCGACTGGGGGCACCGCTGTCCAATTCACTCCGTACAATCTAGTCTGCTCGATGTCCGATTGATATGAAGGTGAATGGGATCCTGAAATTCGACAAACAGGTCCTTGGCGGTTGTGGGAGCTTCCGAGTGAACTCGGTGAAACTCCTGGTGATGGTGTGCGCCGCCACCTCGCCGGCGAAAGCCCAGTCTCCGACGGTCGAGCAGATCCGGTTCTTCGAGACCAGGATCCGGCCGTTGTTGGTCGTGAGATGCCTGGGATGCCACGGTGACAGGAAGCAGTCGGCCGGACTGCGGCTGGATTCCCGCAAAGCCATGTTGCGGGGTGGCGAATCAGGAGCGGTGGTTGTTCCTGGCAAGCCGGCCGCGAGCCTGCTGATCCATGCCGTCCGCCAGGCGGATGACGATCTCCGGATGCCCAAGAACGGCCGGCTCACAAAGCGACAGGTCGAGGCGCTGGTCGGATGGATTCGGATGGGGGCCCCGTTTCCTTCGGCCATCGGCAACCGCAGTCGCGACCCGAACCACTGGGCATTTCAGCCGCCGGTGAGCCGTCCCGTACCGTCTGTCGCCCGTGGCGAGTGGCCGCAAGCGACACTCGACCATTTCATCCTCGCAAAACTCGAAGCCGTGGGGTTGTCTCCTGCGGTTCGAGCCGACAGGCGTACGCTGATTCGCCGGGTCACCTTCGACCTGGTCGGTCTGCCTCCGACACCCGACGAGGTGGCCGCGTTCCTGGACGACGAATCTCCGGAGGCGTTGAGTCGGGTTGTCGATCGGCTGCTGGCTTCGCCTCGATACGGGCAACGCTGGGGACGGCACTGGCTCGACGTGGCCCGCTACGCGGATTCGAACGGTTTCGATGAGAACGTTGCGCACGGTAATGCATGGAGGTACCGGGACTACGTGGTCTCGGCGTTCAATCGAGACAAGTCGTTCGACCGGTTCCTGACCGAACAGTTGGCCGGTGACCTGCTGCCGTTTCAGGGTGAGGCCCAGCAGCATGACCAGTTGACCGCCACGGGCTTTCTCAGCATCGGTCCGAAGGTGCTTGCGGAGACCGACGAGGCGAAGATGCGGATGGACATCATCGACGAGCAACTCGACACCACCGGTCGGGCGTTCCTGGGGCTGACGCTGGGGTGTGCACGTTGTCACGACCACAAGTTCGACCCGATTGCCGCGGCGGACTACTACGGGCTGGCGGGCATCTTCAAGAGCACGCTGACCATGCGAAAGTACAACAAGGTGGCCGAGTGGCACGAGCACCTGTTGCCGTCGGCCGAAGCGACCGCGATGAAGGTCGTTTTCGATGCGAAAGTCGCCGAGAAGAAGACGGGGATTGCCGATTTCACCGCAGCCGCCGACAGGCTGGTCCGGAAGAAGCTGGCCAACCAGCCCGATTCGAAGCCGCCGGAGAAACTGGAGACGCTGTATCCGGCTGAGACCAAGGCGAAGTTGAAGAAACTGCGGGACGAACTGGCCGCGTTCCAGAAGGCCGGGCCGAAGCTGCCGGCGGCGATGGGCGTTACCGAAGACAAGGTGGTCGACATCGCGGTTCATCTCCGCGGCGATCCACTCAACCTCGGCGATGTGGTTCCGCGACACACGCCACCGGTGCTCGGTGGTCCCCGTCAGCCGCGGTTCTCCAAGAAGCAAAGTGGCCGGCGGGAACTGGCGGCCTGGATGGTCGATTCCCGGCATCCGTTGACCGCACGCGTCTTCGTCAACCGGGCCTGGCGATGGCACTTCGGTCGCGGCCTGGTCCGGACCACCGACAACTTCGGGTTGCTGGGCGAGAAGCCCACTCATCCCGAACTGCTCGACTGGCTGGCCCGACGGTTCGTCGCCGACGGCTGGTCGATCAAGACGTTGCATCGGCGAATCGTGCTGTCGAGCACCTACCAGCAGGCAGCGGTGGCCTCGGCTGAAACGTTGCAGCTCGATCCGGAGAATCGCCTGTTCAGTCGAGGTGCCGTACGGCGACTCGAAGCCGAAACCGTCCGGGATGCCCTGCTGGCTGTCGGAGGGCAACTGGATGAGACGATGAAGGGGTCCCTGCTGAAGCTCAAGAACCGTGCCTACTTCTTCGATCACACCTCCAAGGATCTGACGACCTACGAGAGTCGCCGGCGATCGCTGTACCTGCCGGTGGTGCG
>DLVV01000117.1:0-8572 GCA_003445035.1 Planctomycetaceae bacterium
CGGGCTTATCGAACTGCTTTCGCTTGCGGGGCTGTGGACGAAAGTAGCGATTGCCTCTTCCACTCGGCAGCCCGCCCCCCTGGGTAGCAAAGAGATTCGTGCGAGCTTGCAGTTCGGCGCGGTCACCCGCGTAGAAACGCTCGTATCGTTCTTCCTTTTTACCGCTGCGGACTATGGCTGAAATCAACACACCATCGGCCAGCACAGGGGGCTTGAAGACAAGCTCTTGTTGCAGCCGCTTAGCGGACAACCTGGAAACCTGGAACGTCTTGGCGGCCAACAGCTTCTTGCTCTTCCAGCCAATGACCTGCAACTCAACCGTGACATCGTTTTGGTCCCGCCCGACGGCCATGACATCGTGCGTGATTTTGACTCGGCCCTGCCCCACCTCGTCAGCCTGGATGTCGGCCACGAGTGAACGTGACCCGTAGACGAAATCCTTGAAGCCACTGACGGGCTTGACCACGTACTTTGTGCGGAACGACTTGCCGGGGCCGATCGGCACGGGCTCCAGGAACCACTCGCCCGTAGCACCGCTGGTATACGTCTTGCTGAGATAGTTGTAATCGAAGGCGAACACCATCCCATGCTGGGTCTTGCGATCCTTGACGGCCATCCAGCCAGCAACGGGCGTGCGGATCCAATCGGGACCGATGGTACGCCCACCTTTTTTGTCCGGCTGCAAGTTGACCTGAACGCCGCTGGTCGAAGGCAGGTACCAGTTGTCACTGTAGTGACTGCCACTCATGGAGAGGTTCTGTTGAATGTAGAGGGCAGCAGCCCGTGATTGCTTGGTGGTGTTGACCAACTCCTGGTCGACCTCGATCGTGTCGTTGCCAGAGTTCAACCAGATCGTCTTGCGGACGGTGAGACCAACCAGATCGGGCGACGTGGCCATCTTCAGCGACGTGCTGCGACCTCGCGATCCTTTCCCTCCGCCCGACTTGGGGACTCGCACCCACAGCCGCACGCCGGCTCGCCTCTTCCCCTCCTTCACCAGTTCGTACTCGTACGGCAAGTGCATCAAACCACTCGGCCATGCGTACTTGGCCCAGTGATCGAGAAACAGGCCCGACACGTCCGCGTCGCCAATCACCTGTTCGCCCGTTGCCCGAATCAGCAGCCGGCTACATCGACCACCACGAGCCGGATCGAATGTCAGCTCCAGGAAGCGGTTCTTCAGAAGGATTTGCGTCGGCTGCCCGGCGGCAACTTTCTTCACGACCACCTCTGCCAATTCTTCACCCGTCGCAGTGGAGAATGCCAGGCACGCTGCCAAACCGGCCATGAGAAGCGTCTTGAGGTTGCTACGCATCGATCTGTCGGCCTCAACAATCAGTTTCCAGAAGTTGGGTGGCTCCCCAGAGCCGTCACCAGCACGATGCCACCGGTGACGGCCGCGATTGTGTTCCACCGCCTCTGCCAGCACAAGACTCTCCCGCCCATCCCCACAACGACGCGGTGGCGAAGCTGGTGGCACCAGGCGGGCGTGGTGAGTTGAGCAGTCGAAAACGTGAAACCGTGATCGACGCCAAGCTGACCTTTCCCAAACACGTCACCGTCCTCGCCGAGCGCGGCGGGTTTGCATACATTGTCCATCTGCATGAGGTTGAACACGTCGCCAAGGAGTCGCCAAGCCAGCACTACGGTCCGAGAGCGAGCGTGAAGACATACACCCCTTTCAGCCTCCGACTCACGGGACGCAACAATGAACCCAGACCTCCAAACACGACCGCGGACAGCGATCGCTATCGGGAAGCATCCCAGCCACCTCTTGCTGGCCTTGCTGTTGCTTGTCGCAATGGATGGCACCTTCGTTTCGGCAGCCGGGCGGATGTTGCCCCGCACGGTCGACCGAACAACACGGCTCGTTCACGACGGCCGAGGCGAGGCCGCGATCGTCTATTCAGACGCGGCTGGTGGCCGAGCACTCGGACGGGCTGTGCAACAAGCCGTCGCGCGGGCGACCGGAGTTGAACTGGAACTGGTGGCGGACTCAAAAGTCGTCGACCGGATTCCTCGCTGGCCGCATGAGGCGTTCCGGAACCGACCGCTGATTCTGGTTGGCAACATCAGCAACAACCGGGCGATCATCCCGCTGTATGGGAATCTCCTGGCCGGGGCCGACCTGGGCTATCCCGGAGGGGACGGATTCACACTGAGAACCGTTGTGAATCCGTATGGCAGCGGCGTGAACGAAATCGTACTCGGCAGCAGCAGCGTTGCCGGGATGAACAAAGCCGTCCAGGCATTTGCGGCCATCGTCAAGAATTCCGGCCGACGTGGAACCTTGACGCTGCCTGGCCTGCTGAAAGTCGTGCCCGGTGGGAAATACGTCGAGATCGTCGATCGAGCTTCTGCGACAGCGCTGAACCACCAGTGGACCGGTCGCCAGAAAATGCTGCAAACGGTCGTCGAGAAAGCGCGGGCGGCGACGTACATGAACCGAAAAACCAAATCGTACAACCCCGGACACTATGGGAAGGAGGCCGTCGTCCGAGAGCTGATCGCACTGGTCCAATCGGGGATCCTGCAGTCCGACGAGGTCCAACACATAGAGAACATCCTGCTGGCCGGCCTGCATGAGGAGTACGACAAAGCCTGGATCGTCCACACACCCAATTGGGTGGGCACCCGGCACCAGACCATGGGCATGATGGGATTTCTGGTCACGGCCGATTACCTGTTGAACCGGGCGAATCCCGACAAGGAAGCGACGGTCTTTCTCAAGACATGCGTGGACCAGTCGCACGCCTATTTCCAGCAGTTCAACTCGAACTATCGTGACGAGGGCAACGACAACACGTCGTTCGACAGCACCGGTCCGATCGGCCGTTACGTCATGGCCTTCGGCAACTCGAAGTTCTTTGCCAGCGGTGCGGCGAAGCTGATGGCACAGCGTGCAATGATGATGATCGACAACCGGGGTTGGTTCGTTGCACCGGGGAATTACGAGGACGTGCGGCAGGGGAGCATGAACGGCGGTGTGGATACCACCCATTCGGTCCATCTGCCGGCGTTCGTTCATCGCGACGGCGAGCTTCGCTGGATCATCGAGAACGCGCGCGGCATCAACCCGATGAACGATGGCGGGTGGGCCTTTGGCAGCGGAATTGCCGGCAACCGTTATCCATTCGGTCCCGATGTGAAAGCGGTCAAACCCGGGGCATGGCTCGGTGTGACTATCCAGCCGCTGACGTCCTACTACTTCGACCGCTGTGGGAAATACATGACTCACAGTGGAACTCGGCGCGGCGGGCTCGCATGGAAATCGCTGATTCCCAGGGACCGCGCGGTCGAAATGGTGACCTTCCGCGATCGTTTCGCCCCCGACGCAGCGTACCTGTTTCTCAACGGCTTCCAGGGCGGCCGCTACAACAGCATGGATGCCAATGCCATCTTGCGTTACTCGGATCGCGGCGCGATCTGGCTGATTTCCCAGACCGAACAATTGGGGCATTACTTTCGCAACGCAATGCATATCGGCCACGGCTATCGCAGCGACTACTTCTCGATGCCCGGCACCATCCGGCTGGAGGCTTCGCTTGATGAGACGGACACGGGGATAACGGTTACGACGCTGCCAAGCTTCAACGGGGCGGACTGGACTCGGCATATCATCCGGGCCCGAGAGAAGTACTTCGTCGTGATCGACACGGCCCGATTTCTTGACAACGGTGACTACGATCTGACGTGCACCTGGCGCAGCCTTCCGATTGCAGCAATGGAAAAGGACGCGTGGGTGGCGCGACAGATGGGCAGTCGATTCGAATTGCACAATGCCGATGGGATTGAGCAATCGAGCCATTACGAACGCGCTCGATCCTCCGAACAGATGTCGGTGAACCCCTATCTGCTTCGCCAACACGCCGCGGTGAAGGGACGAAAGGGCGAACACTTCAGCATTCGTAATTTGTTCTTCACCGGGGCGAGTGATTCAAAACGGGGGTATCGCCTCAAGCCGGTGGGCACAGACGCGGTCGTGATCTCCGATACCGACGGTTACTTCGCCCTGGCCGGCGTAGGCATGGGCGGCAAACGGCGATTCGGACCGTTTGCGACCGATGCTCGTACGTTTCTGATCAGCAGCGACTCCATTCGTCTGGCACCCGCAGGCTCTCGTTTGTGGCTCGACCAGAAGCCCGTGCCTGCAGGCCGCGGGGTGCCGGCGGTCAACGACTCGCTCAAGAAACTGTGGCGTGACACCGCATCGGCAAAGCCATTTCGGAACCGCGACGCTCGTCGGCAGGCCCGGCATGTGGCAGACGCCAGGCTGCCGAAACTCGCATGGTCATACGACAAATTCACTCGCCTCCACGAGGAAATCGGTGGCGTCACGATCGTCGACCCAACCGGGGGCAAGCTGCCTGACGAACTGTTCGACCGGCAAATTCGCGCCCATTCACCTCCCTATACCTGGCCGAAAGGGACTGAATCGGTGACGTACGATCTCGGCCGCGTGGAAACGCTGTCCGAACTGCATCTCGACGTCGAATACGGACAACCCGCTGGAAAAAATCGGAATCCGTACTGGGTCAAACGGAGCGAGAAGCCCATCACGATCGGCTTCAGTAACGACAATTTTCGTGATGATAAGCGGACCATTTCACTGATCCATGACCACGTCTGGCGACAGGATCCTCCGTACATCTACAAGCCGTATCACTACGCGCCCAAGTCCTGGCGACAATTTCCGCCCGCGGGGGAATCTCCGCTGAAAATCAAAGCCAGGTTCGTTCGCACGCCGGCTCGCGGATGTTGGGAGACTCATTTCTTCCGCTCGACAACCCGCCCAGCCCAGTTTGACTGGCTGGAACCGGTGGACTTAGACGGCGACGGCGTTGACGAATTGGCGATCGCGACCGAGGCCCGTGAGTTGGTCGTACTGGACAGCGAAGGCACACCGCGATGGCGCAAGACGCTCGACAACTCGATCACCGACCTGTTCGCTCTCGACCTGGACGGCGACGGCCGCCAAACGCTGTTGGTAGCCGACAACGGATGGTACATCCGCGGCTACGACCACGCCGGAAACCGCGTCTACGATTCGGATTGCAAGCAAGTCGGCCTGGCAGGCGCATTTGCACTGGGCGCGGTGGTGCCCGAAGGAAGCAAGCGGCCTTACATCACGGTGGCCACCGGCGCCGGTGGAGCCTGTCTGGATGGCAACGGAAAGCTGTATTGCCGTATTGCCGCGACGGGCATCGCCAGCGACAGCGTGCTTCAGGGGTCATCGTCCTCGCCGCTGGCCGCACACCGGACCGCCTTCCGTAGCGCATGGGGTGCTGGCGGCTGGCGTGATATTCGGTTGCTGAAGCCCGGTAGCTCACCACAGGAAAAAGCAACGCTGCTCCCCAGCGGTGGTATAAGGTGTTTCTGGTGGCTTGGACTCGGCTTCGAATTCTGGCCGGAAACCGCGGCACCGGACGACGCCACATGGCGAGACGGACTGGCGGTCTTCGTAGCACGGGCTGGCGTGAATGCTTATGGCCTTGGCGACAAAGTCCCATCCGCACGTTGGAATGCCCCCGCTGCCGGCCCGATCAGCGCGTATGCGTTTGCAGACGTCGCCAAAAGTCCCGGCATGGAATTGGTGCTCGCCCGACTCGACGGCTTCATTCATGTTCTCGATCGTAGTGGCAAGATGATCCACACCTGGGCGACACAGGGTCCGGTCAAGGACATCCGTGCCTGGCACGCGGGCGATGTGGTGGTCGCAGCGGCTGTGAGCAACTCTGTGCGTTTCTACGGACGCGGCGGTAAAGAAATCGGTCGGATCTCAGTTCCCGCCGAACGCCTCGCGACCCTGCGATCCAGCGGCGGGTCTGAAACTCTGGTCGCTACCGGCACCGATGGGAAGATTGTGGCGTGGACGTCCCGCAGCATCAGCCCACGCTAAATCGCGGTGGATCTGTGTGATCCGTCACGACCCTGGGAGTGTTTCAGGAGTGAACCATGCGGCGAACCCAGTCATTTGACGTCATCGGCTGGCAACAGGGTGACCATCGCCCCGGCACATGTACGGCTGCGGTAAGCCCGATAACTTCTGGTTTCCCGAATCACCCGGCAATGAATGGAGGTCCACTCATGAATCCGAGCAACCGGATCCTGCTGATTCCGGGCCATACGCATTGATCGATCCCGATTGACCTCGGATAATAACTCGCTGATGTCCAACCACCGCCACATCTCCCGCCGTCAGTTCGACCGAACCCTGGGCCTGGGAGTCATGGGCCTGGGATTAGGGGATTTACTTGCCGAACGCGGGCAGGCCAGCCCCCTGACGGGCTTTGGCAAAGCCAAGCACGTCATCTTTCTGTTCCTCTATGGTGGTCCCAGTCAAATCGATTCCTGGGACATGAAGCCTGATGCCGCGGTCGAATACCGAGGGGAATTCACGCCGATCACGACGGCCGTGCCGGGCATCACTTGTTGTGAACATCTGCCGCTGCTGGCAAAACGAACAAAGGACCTGGCCATTGTCCGCTCAATGACAATGGAGGGCAGCAGCACCGGTGATCACCACTGCGATGCCTACTACGTTTTGACGGGTCAGCGACTGGCCAAATCGGACATCGCCCAGGGAATCAACCGCAAGCCGCGACCAGACGACGACTGGCCATTCATCGGCTCCACGGTCTCCTACTGCCGGCCAACCAAGGGAGACTTGCCTGCTTCCGTTCAACTGCCGTTCTACAGCAACGAGTTCAGTGGCTACGTGGTTCCGGGGCAATTCGCCGGCAAGTTAGGTCGCGCTCACGAATCGCTGCTGGTTCGTGGTGTTCCTGACCCCAAGGTGAAACACGGTTTCAAGCCACGGGAATTCCGAATTCCGTCATTCGAGTTGCCCGGCGAAGTCAGTCACCAGCGGATCGCGGGTCGAAAACGCCTGTTGCGGAAACTCAATGCCTGGCAAGGACGCGTTGAAGACTCTCGCCAGGTCGACAACTTCAACACGCACCAGCAGCGGGCATTCAGGTTGCTCACCTCAAAGCGAGTGAAAGAGGCCTTCGACCTTGAACGTGAACCAGAGAGTCTGCGGAACCGTTACGGCAACACGGTGACGGCACAGGGCACATTGATGGCCCGGCGGCTTGTGGAAGCCGGGGTGCCTTTTGTCACGGTCCACTGGCGCACTCCCCAGAAGTCACCTCTGGTCTCCACCTGGGATACTCACGCAGACAACTTCTTCCACCTCCGAACGCACTTGCTGCCGGAACTGGACAAGATGCTCTCGGCCCTCCTGGAAGATCTGGACCAGAGAGGCCTGCTCGAATCCACCCTGGTTTTGGCCATGGGAGAAATGGGCCGCTCACCGAAGTGGGCCGACCCTCGAGTTCGCGGCACGAAGTATCAGCCAGGGCGTGACCACTGGATCAACAGCATGTTTGCCCTGTTCGCCGGGGGCGGTATCCGTGGTGGCCAGGTCTACGGCGCTACGGACAAGGTGGCGGGCTACCCGATCACAAAACCCGTCTGGCCAGGTGATATCGCAGCCACTATCTATCACGCTCTCGGTATTCGACGCGATGAACTGCTAATCAACGACCGTGAAGGACGCCGTGTCAACCTGCTGGAAGAAGGCGAACCCATTCCGCTGTTTTCCTAGCTTCTGTGTTCTTCGATGAAGGCACGCCAGTTGGCAAGCGGGATAGCGTTGCTTTTCGGAGCCTGTGAACTGGCTCGCCACCGCGACATCCGCATGACGATCAAGCCGGGGCGGTCGCGGCGACACAGAAGGGGACGTGGTCATGGGATGCCTCCAAAGACATCGTCACCGCTCACGTCGAGACGCTTGCCGACAGTGGGGGTTGTGACGTGAGAGGCGGCCTGCTCCGTGTGACGTTGGAGCACCATTGTGCCTTTGCGATGATCGATGCAACATGTCACCCCAAGTTCATATTCCATCGTGAGGACAAATCGGCATGAGATTGACACACCGGAGTTACGGGCTGCTCTGCCTTTTGTCATTGGCCGTTATCCCGTCAACAACACGTTTGCAGGCAGCCGAACCAATCAAGGTGGGGGTCATCGGACTCGACAACTACCAGGCCGTCGCATTCACGCACCTGTTCCACGGGGCCAAGAAGGGCGACAACCTTGCCGGTCTCAAGGTCGTTTGTGCCGTTCCCCGGCACAGTCCTGATATCAAGGAAAGCGTCGACAGCTTGCCACGATGGGTCGAGCAGTTCGAGAAACTGGAAATCGACATGGTCGGTTCGATCGACATGTTGCTGAAACGCGTTGACGCCGTGCTGGTGATGAGCCTCGATGGCCGCAAGCACCTGGACCAGGTCACCCCCGTTTTGAAAGCTGGCAAGCCGGTCTACATCGGACGTCCTCTGGCAGCATCTCTGGACGATGCCATCGAGATTTTTCGTCGGGCGCGCCAATACAAGACACCGATCTTCTCGTGTTCTCAGCATCGATTCGTTCCCGGTTTCATTGGCATGCGCAACCACCCGGCCGTCGGCAAAGTGCTGGGATGCAGCGTGTACGGCGGCCTGACGACCGAACCGCATCATTCGGATTTCTTTTGGCATGGCGTTCACAGCGCCGAAACCCTGTTCAC
>DLVV01000117.1:8897-9026 GCA_003445035.1 Planctomycetaceae bacterium
GGTTGTGTCTCGGTGACGCGCGTCTCGACCAGTGACTTTGACCTCGTCACCGGGGTCTGGACCGACGGGCGCATTGGAACCTGGCGAGCCATTCGCAAAGGTGCCATCAAGTACAGCGGCATCGTGTTC
>DLVV01000095.1 GCA_003445035.1 Planctomycetaceae bacterium
TCACGCTGCAGTTCACCCTGACCAACCACACGCAACTCCCACAAAGTGGCGTGGTCCTCCGCAACGTGATTCCCAAGGAACTTGATCACCCGGCCGGAACAGACCTCGAATACCCGTTGCCGGCCCTGGCGGCCGGTCAGAGCAAGATCATCACCCTCCAGGTGAAGGCCAAAACCAACGGCGAGGCCGTCAGTCGCGCCACGCTGGCATCGGGCAAGACCGTGCTGGCCAGTGGCGAGAAGATCATCCGTATTGGAGCTGCGCAGACGGTGGCGATCCAACAGACCGTTCCTGCCCGAGTCAGCATCGGCACCGCCGCCGCATTGAAAACGACCATTTCGAACAACACCCGGACCCGCTCACCCGCGGCCACTCTCACGCAGACCCTCGCCCCCGGACTGGATTTCATTGCCGCCAGCAACCAGGGGCGATTCGACCCGGTCAACGGCCGTATCACCTGGTCGGTGGCACCCATCAATCCCGGCGACACGGTGACATTCACCACCACGGCCCGCCCCCGCCAAGCCGGCAAGACACTGGCCAGCCTGGTTCGACTGTCCGAGGGAACTCGGACCCTGGCCACCTCATCGGAAACGATGCTGACCACCGGCTTCCCTGCCCCGAATCTGAACATCTCTGGAATCCAGGCTCCGGCGACTGTCGGGCGGAATTTCGACATCACCTTCAACCTGTCCAACGGCGGCAGCAGCCCCGTGACCCGTAGCCGGCTGAACATAAATCTTCCCGAGTCGCTCCAGGTCATCAAGATCACCGGCGGCAAACGCGACGTCGACGGCAAGGCGGGCAGCCTGGGCATCATCCCCTCACAGGACGCAATCGCCGGCGGGCAGGCTCGAACGATCGTTGTCACTGTCCGCTCCACGGTTCCCGGCCAGCAGTTGCTGCAGACGCAGTTCGCCTGCGATCAATTGCAACAACCACTGGCTCGCACCGATGCGGTGACAACACTGCCTCGCTCGATCACGCCATGACCGAGCCCACCGGTGACATCCTCGAGACCTTCGAGAACCCGTATCCCGGCCGGGACTACGTCATCGAGACGGTTTGCCCCGAGTTCACCTCGATGTGCCCGAAGACCGGCCAGCCTGACTTCGGAACGCTGACAATCTCGTACATCGCCGATGCGACGTGTTACGAATTGAAGTCGCTAAAACTGTACCTGCAACAGTTCCGCAACCACGGCGCGTTCTACGAAGCCGTCACCAACCGGATCCTCGATGACCTGGTCGCGGCGACCTTACCCCGCTGGATGGCGATCGTGGGGGAATTCACACCCCGCGGCGGAATTTCGACAACCGTCACCGCCGAATACGACGAACCGGTTTCCGCGGGTGATCCGACGGCGTCTGAGTAGTGGTTTTCGGGCCTCTCGCCGCGCGGGTTGACAGATCCGCGGCCGCTCGATTACAACGTCTTCGTCCTTCGGGACACCCTTCGCCCCCTTCGTCTAGTGGCCTAGGATTCTGGATTCTCAGTCCAGCGACACGGGTTCAAATCCCGTAGGGGGTACTCGACAAACAAAGCCAGCCAACCTGCTGTTTCAGCGGGTTGGCTGGCTTTTTGCGCTGCCCTGGCGAATCAGGGGTCACCCTTTGGGGTGTGTGTTTTGGACTGGGTGACGAGTTTTCGTCACCGGACAGACCTGACCCTAAGTTCAGAGATCTTGGCGAAACCGGCTCGGTTGGGGAAGAAAGAACTTCGCACAACAGAGTCTCCCTTCGGAGGACTCGATTCACCGACGCGGACTGCGTACTGTTCAACCCGCTGACCAGTCTGAGAAAACTGGACCTCGAGAAGCACACCTGTCATTTCTCCAGCGTCCGGAGCAGTTTGGCCTTCGCTTGCCGCACGGTGTCCGGGGTGGGCGATCGGAAGCCGTAAAAGACGTAGGCACCGTACGTCAGCTTTTCCAACGGCAGGGGCACGCCTCCGCCTCTCGCAACCAAGCCGTGGCTGTACTTGCTGGGTGTCCACTGTCTCTTGTCGGCCCTGGGAAGGAGCTTGCGGTTAAGCATCGCATAAAGTTGGGCATCCTCGATGGCGTCCCGCAAGCCTTCCAGGGCGGGTGTGGAGTAGACGACACCGTCTTTCAGGACGGCGATCGTCTCGTTCTTATGCCAGTCGCAGTATACGTACCATGCGAATCCGTCCGTATCGTAGTAGCCGGCAAGCCAGCCGTAGAGACGCACATAAAGGTAGCTGAAACGGTAGACCCCGTTACCGCCACCGTAGAACCATACCTCGTCCTTTCTATCGATGAGCTGAGGCTGCTTCGCGACCAGATTGCGGAAGATGTCCAGAGAGAGGAGCTGCATCTGCCACTGTTCGGCGTTCTTGTTGACCTTGCGGATGAGGTCAGGGCTTTTGGGGATCGTCCCGGTCCAGGTGGTGTAAGTCCTCCAGCCGCCTTCCTTGAAGATGTCGCAGATCTTGTTGTAGCTCGGGATCTCCTCCGGCTTGATCTCGTCATTCTCCTTGGCCCAGACGGCTTTGAAGCCCTGCTTCTGGAGGTACTTTCGCCATTCGCCGGCCAGCCAGACAGCACACCGGCGTCCTTCCGGGGTATCCACCGTGACCTCCTTGCCCAGGCAAGCAAGGGGACCGATGAAAAGGGCTTGCGGGCCCATAAAGGATATGGACTTAAACCCGTACTTCGTGGCGATGGCAAAGAAGGAGTCGTAGTAAGAAAAGTCCACCTGGGGGAGCGTGTCGCCTTTGAGAAGTGAAGAATCGCTTTTCAACACAGCCTGCAGCGGCTTGCCGTTGATCTTCACCGGATCGTAGATCGAAAACTTGTTGACGGAGATCGCCAGCGAGTCCAGCCGCGTCTCGGCCATATTCGCAAGGTACGCATGCAGCCGCTTCTTGTATGCCTCATCCTTGTCGGGGTTACCCGAAAGCCCGTTTATGAATCCGACTCCGCTGCTATAGCCGGTGCAGTGGACGATGTTCCTGGGAGGCATGGCGACCTTCCAGAC
>DLVV01000217.1 GCA_003445035.1 Planctomycetaceae bacterium
GCCAGGCGTGAGTCGCGGGCGAATCCGAGATAGTCGTTGGTCGAAAAGTCGACCAGTTCCCGGCCGTCGATCCGACTGCGGCCGTCCTCGAGTGGCTCGACACGGCGACGTGGCCGGATGAGGTGGCCCTGTTCGAGGGCCTCCAGGCCGTCGGTCAACCACGCCGGCTCGAGGTGCATGCGGTCGCGTCCGGGATTATTCGAAGCCGTTGGCTGCCAGCCATCGCTCGGCGTCCAGTGCCGCCATGCAACCGGTTCCGGCGGCCGTGACCGCCTGGCGGTAGTAGTCGTCCGCCACGTCTCCGGCGGCAAAGACACCGTCGATGCTGGTGTTGGTGCGGCCGGCGGTGGTCCAGATCACATAACCCGCGTCGTTGGTCTCGAGTTGGCCGTCCAGGAAATCGGTATTGGGTGTGTGTCCGATGGCTGCAAAATAGCCTGACGCCTCGAGTTCCCTGGATTCCGACTCATCCACCGTGCTCTTCAATCGAACACCAGTGACACCTTCCTGGTCGTTCCCAAGCACCTCGTCGATTTCCGAATTCCACTCGACCTTGATCTTTTCGTGAGCCAACGCACGTTCGGCCATGATTTTGCTGGCACGGAATGCGTCACGTCGATGAACAATGTGGACCGTCGAGCCGAATTTGGCCAGATAGGTGGCTTCTTCCATTGCGCTATCGCCGCCGCCAACGACCACCAGTGGTTTGTCCCGGAAACGTGGCAGGGCGCCGTCGCAGACAGCACACGCCGAGACGCCTGCGTTCTTGAACCGATCTTCGCTTTCAAGTCCGAGGTAGTTGGCACGGGCACCGGTTGCGATGATCACCGAGAGGGCCTCGGTCTGCGTGCCGTCCAGTGATGTCAACTGGAAAGGGTGTGTCGACAGGTCGACCGAGACGACGTCGTCAGTCTTGATCCGGGTGCCAAAGTTGGCGGCCTGCTGACGCATCAGTTCCATCAGTTCCGGGCCACTGACACCCTCGCCGGCGTGCGGTGCCATGTACCGGCGTTTGTCCTCAGCGATCGAGTTGTCGAGGTAGGCCGAGAGGTCACCGGCAGGGAAGCCGGGATAGTTTTCGACCTCGGTCGTGAGTGCGAGTTGACCGAGCGGCAATGTCCCTCGCTGGCGATTGTCCTCGGTGATGGCACCCTCGAGAACCAACGGGTCCAGGCTGGCTCGGGACGCATAAATCGCAGCCGTCCAGCCAGCCGGGCCGGAACCGATAATCACAACTCGCTCTGCCACGGGTGCTGGCTCCTGTCCATTTCCGGGGAGGGGGGCGGGGGATCAGCGACCTTAGCCGAGGCAACGGTGCCGCACAACTGATCCACTTGCGGGCGAGGAAGGAGGAGGGACAGCCGGTGACCGGGGAGTCTGGCCCGGAAACATCGTCACTGGGGATCGGTTGTGTGGTCGCCGGTGGAACGTGGTTCATCGGTCACGATCGGCTGGGTGGCATCGATTCCGAGTGCACAGATGCCGGCGACCACGAAAGCCAGCAGGCAGACCAGCATCATGTTGTTCCAGTCGGCCAGGTCCGGATGTTCGCCGAGGACGAAGTTGTAGATCAGCGGGCTGATTGCAGCGCCCAGGTTGCCCCACATGTTGCCCCAGCCGAGGACAGAACCGACGTAGCGTCCTCCCACATCCTGTTTGAACGCCCAGTTTGCCGGATTGCCGAAATCCACGGAAAACGATACGACGCAGAAGCAGACGGTAAAGGCGGCAGCCGAATTCAATGGCGAGGTGGTTGGCAGTGTCGAAAACAGCAGGCAACACCCGTAAGCTGCCGCACCGCTGATCTTGGTCGCAAACAGAGGCCAGCGACGACCCCATTTTAGGCCAATACGAGCGGTCAACAAATCGGTCGCTTTGCCTCCCAGCAGCATCCCGATAACCCCGGCGGCCAGGGGAACGCCGGCGAGCAATCCTCGCCACTCGATCGGGACGTCGTGGACCTCGCGGAGATAGCGGGGAAGCCATGTCACCAGGAACACCCAGGCAATGTTGGTCCCCGTCTGCATGAAGCAGTCGCACCACATGCTGAAACTTCGGATCAACGCCATCAGCGGAGCACCGCCTTGGGCGACGTGCGAGTCTGAAGGGGATTCGTTGCGTCCCTCGGCGATCAGTTCCAGTTCAGCCGGCTGGCATCGGGGGTGTTCGGATGGGTGATTGCGGACCACCAGCCAGTAGAGTCCGGCGACCAGGAAGCCGACAATTCCGTAGATGTACATCACCGGACGCCAGCCATCGACGTAGATCTTGCGGATGTGCTGCGGAAACGTCACTTCGAGCAACAGGCGATGAAATCGGCGGCGTTCCGAGGGCGTGAGCTTCTTACCCTCCTCGTCCTCAGCCGATGTCACACGATCTCTGAGAGCTGACCCCTCGCGGGGCAGGCTGACTTCCTCGTGAACGCCGGGGTCAAAGAGGGCTTCGGTTTCCAGGAGTGTGTTGAAGGCCGAGATCAACGAATCGGTCGAGCTTCTGGAAAGAACCGGCTGTGCGGTATCGATGGTGTTCTGGTCTTCCGAGAGCCCGGAGGCAGTGTGGTCTTGTTCGAAAAGACGGTATTCAGCGGCGGTTGCCGCAATCTCGCGACGCGATTCATCCGGGACAAGGTCGAGGATGAGCGAGGAAGCGTGGGTCACGGCCGCGCCACTTGGTTGGTCGGACGTCGCAGCCGGATCCCCGTCCGGT
>DLVV01000323.1:0-856 GCA_003445035.1 Planctomycetaceae bacterium
CCGTTCTTCAACGTCGACCCCCGGGCCGTGATGATCTCGCGGACAAACTGGTCGACGGGCATGTTCTGCCTCAACGACCGCCTGATCCAGTTGGACAGGCTCCACATCCCGCCGACACCGGTCTGCTTGCGGTTGTTCCGCAGCAGGTCGCCCCACTTCAACGCCCAGTAAGCACTCCACGACCCGACGTGCAGATCGCGCTTCGGGTCTCCGGTGAGGCCCAGGAGTTCGTCGACAAGCTGGTCTCGCTTGTCGGGCCGGGTCGACTTGAGAAACGCCTCGACTTTCCCGGTCGTGGGCAGGGTCCCGATGGAATCGAGATACGCGCGGCGGATGAACTCGGCGTCGGTGCAGGGCGTTGACGGCCGGGTGCCCAACCGTTTCCAGCGGGCCATGACATGTTCGTCGATGAAGTTGTTCGGCTGAAATCCGGCAAGATCAACGTTGTCCCTGAATGGGGACGTCACCAGCGAAACTTTCGCCTGGCCACCGTAGCGAACCATCACGGCGGCCTGGCCTTTTCCGACGGCCGTGATGTAACCGTCCTCGGTGACCGTTGCGACTCCCTCGTTGAGGGCGTCGTACCGGGCGGTGCGGGTGACGTCTCGCATGGTCTTGTCGCTGTAACGGGCAACGACTCGCAACTGCTGGCCCTGGTCAACGAGGTAATTGCGTTCTTTCGGCTCAAGAGCCAGTCCGACGACCACGGGATCGTCGGCAACCGGTGCGGGGACGCCGGCACTCAACCACGCGACAAGGACCTGGTGATCGTAGGAACCGTGCCGGAATCTCCTGCCGCCACCGTGCCCGATCTCCAGCATCGCCTTGTTGAGTATCAGGCTGTCCTCGGGCTTCA
>DLVV01000323.1:1238-3607 GCA_003445035.1 Planctomycetaceae bacterium
AGCTTGAAGCCGCCCTTGCCGAACTGTGCACCATGACAGGTTCCCTGGTTGCATCCGGATCGGCTGAGAACGGGCATCACATCGCGGGTGAAACTGACCTCGGCCCGTGGCAGGAAGTCGCTGACGGTCACGGGAATCTCAACCGACCGGGTTCCATGCCGCACGAGGATCTTTCCGGTTCCCGATGCCAGGGGAACAACGGCCCCCGTCTTCGAAACCGACGCCACTCCGCCATCGCTGACGCTGTAGGAAACATCACGGGTGAAATCGAGAGACCGGCCACGCTCGTCGGTTCCGGTCACCTGCAATTGCAGCCGGGCGAGGTTTCCAACCAGCCTGGCGTGCTGCGGTTGGACACGGAACGACCCGGGCGAATTCTCCGCATGGACGCCAACTTCTCCAACGGATACCATGGCTATCAGGACGATGCTGCCTGGTAGAGACCAAGTTCGAAATGCGGCAGTCCAAGCCATGAGACGTCCCTTCGACCGAAAATCAACACGACCACGTCGTGTGACCCGATTTCTCCAGTAGCGGGGAATGTGGAGCGGAATTCGGAGCAGCACAAACCACTCACACCGGAAATTCGAGTGTATCGGCTCAAATCACGGTCTTCAACAACGAGTTGACGATCGTGTTGAGTTCGGACCATGTTCACCAGTTGCGTCCATACAAGAGGTGATCTGCCGTGTTGAATCTCTTTGCTGAACAAACCAGCGACTGCGAATCGACCCGGCGACACTTCATGTTGCAGGTTGGTGCCCTGGGTGGACTGGGACTCTCGCTGGAAACACTGTTGCGTGCCGAGGCACAAGGGGCCGCGAAGAACAAGTCGCAGGCCGCGGACGTCAACTGCATCCTGATCTGGACGCGAGGCGGAACCAGTCACCACGAAAGCACCGACCCGAAGCCCGAAGCCAAGTCGGAGGTGCGGGGCGAGTTCGGCGTGATTGACACCGCGTTGCCGGGAATCCAGTTCACCGACAAGATGTCCCACTTCGCGAAACACCTCAAGCAGTTCTCGGTGATGCGGAACCTCAATCCGCAGAATGCCGGCCACGGCGTTGCCGACGCCATCATGATGTCGGGCAAGAAACTCAACCCGTCGATCACCTATCCCTGCTTCGGTTCCGTCCTGGCCAGGGAGAAGGGGCCCCGAACCAACCTTCCTCCGTTCATCCAGATTGGCACACAGGTCGACCGTGTCCACGGTGGTGGCACGGCGGGTTACCTGGGAATCCGCTACAACCCGTTCGAGTTGCCCGGTGACCCCAACAAGAAGGACTTCACCGTCCGCGACGTGACCCTGCCGGGCGGCGTGAGCCTGGCCCGCGTCAGCCGACGACGGCAGGCGCTGGCGGCCATCGATCGCCTGCAGCGAGGCGTCGAAAAGCAGCCGGCCGCGCTTTCGGCCATCGACGGCTACTACCAGAACGCCTTCAGCATGATCACCTCGCCGGCAACCCAGAAGGCGTTTGACCTGGACAAGGAAAGTGCCGAGACGAGGGACAAGTTTGGGCGAACGAATCTTGGCCAGAGTTGTCTGCTGGCCCGTCGGCTGATCGAAGCCGGCTCGCGATTCGTGACGGTGTCGAGTCCGAGCTGGGACACCCACGTCAACAACTTCTCGAAACTCAGGCACCTGCTGCCGCCGCTGGACCAGGCGTTCCCGGCGCTGATCCTGGACCTGAAAGAGCGTGGGTTGCTCGAGTCGACACTGGTCGTCTGGATGACCGACTTCGGACGGACACCGCTGATCAACTCGGCAGCGGGCCGCGACCACTGGCCCACGGCCGGGCCGATCTGTTTTGCCGGTGCGGGCACTCCCCCCGGCAGGGTGATCGGAAAAACCGATGCGACGGGCGCGCGTCCGGTCGGCAAAGAGTATTACTCCGAAGACATCGCCGCGACGATTTACGCGAAACTCGGGATCCCCCTGGACACCCTGCATGTCACCGGAGACGGACGACCTGTGCAGGTTTGCGACGGCAACGTCATCCCGGAGTTGATGAGCTAGCCGCCGGCAGTCCCGACCGACACCTTCGAGCAGCTTCTCCCCCGGAACGGTCCACCATGACACTTCGCCGCCTGTCACGTGCTGTTGCCGCCCTGTGCCTTTTGGTGACGCCGCTCCAGGCCGAATCCACCATTGGTTTCCGGCAGCTGTGTTCGACGACACCCGTGGCCGTCCAGCGGGGCAAGAAGACGACGATCAACGTCCGCTCCAACTACACGCTCGACGGATCGTACAAGGTGTTCTTTGACCGGCCCGGCATCAAGATGAAGTGCCTGGAGACGAAGCCAAAACCGGCACCTCACCAGGGGCGAGGCACGCCCGGCACGCCGTTTCGCTTCGAAGCCGACGTTCC
>DLVV01000323.1:3933-4934 GCA_003445035.1 Planctomycetaceae bacterium
GCCAACCAGCCACTGGGCATTTACGAGTTCCGCATTGCGACCAAAACCGCCGTCTCCAGCGTCTCGCACCTGCTGGTGACCGGTTACCCGGTGGTCAACGAATCGAAAGACGAAAACGGTTCGACCGCCACAGCCCAGAAAGTGACGTTCCCGGTCGCCATCTGCGGCATGTGCGGAAATGCCGAAGACGTCGACTACTACCAGTTCACCGGAAAGGCGGGACAGGAAGTCACCGTCAACATCTACGCCCAGCGGGTGACCAAGGCTGTTCACAGCATGCAGTCCGGTGGCAGCGGTGGCAGCGTGATGTACCTGATGGACTCGATCCTGACGCTTCGCAGGGCCAACGGACAGGTCCTGGCCGAGAACGACAACTTCGTCGGCGGCGATTCTTTCCTGACGTTCAAGCTCCCCGAAGACGGCAGCTATTTCCTGGAAGTCCGCGACACCCGTTTCATCGGCAACCCCAAGTACGTTTACTGCGTCGAGATTACCGACCAACCGTTCGCCCATGCGTTCTTTCCCATGGCCGTTCAACGGGGAAAGACAACCCAGGCGGCGGTCGTCGGACACAACCTGGGGGGGCTCCAAAAAACCACGTTGCGTTCCGCCGATGACGAGTCCATCGGGTGGAAGCGGATCTCCGTCAAGACGCCCCGCGGCCAAACGAACCCCGTGCAGGTGCTGGTGAGCGACCATCCCCAGCTGATCGCCAGCGGGAACCACTCGATGGCCAAAGCGACCCCTCTGTCGCTGCCAGTGGGAGCCAACGCACGGTTCTCCCAGCCCGACGAAGTTCACTACTACTCCTTCGATGCCAAGAAGGGCCAGTACTACCTGTTTGAAATCGAGTCCGACCGACGTGATCTGCCGCTGGACAGCGTGATCGACGTATTTGATTCGTCCGGAAAGAAAGTGGCCGACGGCGACGACGGGTACTACACCAAGGACGCCAAGCTGCAATTCAAGGCGCCCGCGGACGGCAAGTTTTTTGTGTCGGT
>DLVV01000124.1 GCA_003445035.1 Planctomycetaceae bacterium
TTTTGTCTTGGTGAGTCCGCGAGGTGCGGGCAATTCCTGAGCCCAGCCAGGGCCCTCGGAAACCATCGGGAACTAACGACGAGTCCGGCATTTCGACAGAGCAGGTCCCCTGAAGGCAGCCTGACCCACTTTCTGCCATTCAGCGTCCTCCGACGCGACAAGCACTGTTGAGCTGAACTGGTCGCTCGAACGGGATTCGAGGGTCCTTTTTTGCGCGCTGCGGTGTGCGTGCGGCGGCCGGTTCACCTGCGACGGCTGCGGTCGATCGTCCTGGCGGCAGGTGATATCGACGGGAACGCCCGACGTCGGTGTCCGAAGGGGGCATTCAGTGGCGGCAGTTGTCGTCGGCCGGGGGGGTTGTCCAGGGCACTGAGGAATCCTCGCAGTGCGTCATCGAACACCGGTACGGGGCGAATTCGCGCTTGCGGGTTGTTGGCTTTTCCGTCGACGCGCACGGCCACCCACCCGGTTGTCAGTGGCGCGATAAGCGGTTGGAGGAAGGGAATCGGAAGGCGGGATTGTGGCAGCATCGAATAGAAATCCAAACCGACCTGTCCGGCGAAGCTGGCTTCTCCGCGTCCACGAAGTTGCAGGGAGTTTCCGACGAGATCGATGCTGTTGAACCGGAATCGGGAGTTGGCCAACTGGAAGTCACACTGGGCGTACCGGAAGGCGGTTTGCTGGGGCGGTCCGAGGCTGAGCACGTCGAAGAGTTGGACGACGATGGGCAGTTCGTAGAGTTCAGCGGGGCTGATCTGCAGTTGCCCTCTTCCGGTGATCGCTGATGGCGAGTTCCCTTGTCCTCTCAGATCGACCCAGCCTCTCATCACTCCCTTGAGGTTCCTGGGATCTCGCAAGTATTGCCTGGCGAACTGCTGGAGTTTCGCCTCGGAGAGGTTCATCTTGACGTGGTAGGTTGACTGCTTGTTGATGCGTGCCTGTGCGTCAAGAGTGAACAGCCCGCCGACGGCCCTCGCGGTGACGCGCTCGGCAAGTGGGATGGCCAGGTTGGCACGTCGGCCGTTGAGTGGAGCGAAGGCCTGGCTGGAGCCTATGACCAGGTCCTGGTTGCGGTATCGGAACGGTCCGCGAATGTCGCGGAAACGATATCCCCAGAGGCTGGCCGATTCGAGGGCGAAGTGGCCGGTCATTTCGGCATGCTGCCCATACCATTTTCCCCGGCTGGTGATCCGGCCCGTGACGTCTTCGAGTTGGACTCCAGCGGAGAGTCGGTTGTTTGGCAGCCGTGTCTCGAGATTCCATGCTGCGGTGATCGGGAATCCGGGATCACCGGCTCCACGGAGTTCGATGAGCCCTTCGAGGTCGAAGGGGCGTTCCGGGTTGAGGCTGGCGACGGTGTCGCGTAGTCGGCCGGGCAGAGCGTCACGAAGGTCGTTGTCGGCCACCAGTCCCTCGCAGAGCAGGGGGTCAAGCCGCAACATCCAGTCTTTTCGCCGATCGATCTCGAGCACGCCCTTCGAGGTCACTCGGGTCGGTCCGTGCCGTGCGACGAACGAGGTGAGCGTGAGCCGGCGTTGATTGTCGTCGGAACGTCCGAAGCGACCAGTGGCCTGGGCGTCGGTGAGCTTGTAGGGGAATCCGGTCAGTTGCAGAGTGCCCGAGTCGACCGTGAACCGTGGGATGGAGACCCGGGTCGGTTGGGTGCCCTGCCGTCGGATCTCGACGCGTCCGTCGAGCAAACCCCGGAGCCGGACACGATCCCACAGTTGGCGGAGTTCTTTTGAGCAGGCGGCACGAAGATCGGCATCCAGGGGCACGCGGCGGGTTTCGAGATCGAGTTCAAAGTGTCCAGGCTGTCCGGGGCGTCCATCGAATTTCCCGGATCCGGTGAGTGCAGCCGTGGCGTGTCGTCCTGCCAGTTTGTTGAAGTGCCACGAATAGTCTTTCGGGGTGATCGTGGCCGTGAACTCTCCACCGATCTCCTCGATCAGCCAGGGGAACGCCTGGTAGCGGACCGATGCGTCGACGAGTCGGCCGTTGAGTTGGGTGGTCAGTTTCTGGTTGAGCCCGGGTGGACGAATCAGCCGGCCCCGCACGTCGGCAGCCCCTGCCAGCTTCATGGCTTCCAGTGACCGGCGGACGTTCGGTGAGACGGCCTGGAGGAGTCGTTCGTTGATCGGCAGGCGATCGACGGAGAGGTCGATCTGGGATTGTGCGGCAGGGCCGGCGTTGAGGACCTGTCCGCGGAAGTGGATTGGACGGCCACTGGCGGTCGCGTCGATCTCGACCACCAGGTCCTTCGCCCCACCTTTCTGGGTCAGTGTCCCGGTGATGTTTTCGATCGGATACGGGAATCGGGCGTGACGGATCCGGCAGTTCTTTGGGGTGAAGACCGAGTCGGAGAACCGCCAGGGTCCGGTTCCGGATGGCCGCAGCGTCGCGGAGACGTCGGCTCGGCCCGACGGCGAGTAGACATCGAACAGCGGTTGCCACTGCTCGGGGAGGCTGCTGCGGAGGCGTCGATCGATCGCCAGATTCTTCAGCGACACATCGAGTTGTCCTGTGGGTGGATCGGCCGTCAGTTTCAGCAGGCCGTTGACGGTCACTGTTGTGTCGAGTTCCCGGCCGACCAGGGTCTTGATCTGGAGGTGACGCGGATCGAGGTAGAGCTGGCCGGAGAGGTGATCGATGACACGCGGCTGGCTGGAAGGGTAGGGGAGCTGGAGGCGTCCTCGTTTGAGAGTCAGCAGCAGCTTGTAGTCCAGGCTGTCTGCCATTTGCCGACTGGCGATGCGGAAGTCGAGATCTCCGAGTGCGTCCAGCGTGATGTCCGTGGTGTTGAATGGCAGGCGGCCAGGTGAGTCAGCGGTCTTTCCGGAGGAAAGGGCCGAGAGGAACTCTCGCAATGACGGTTCGATGGCCAGGTCGCCGAGTTGTCCGCTGATCGAAAAGCCGTTTTCGGCGACCTGCCAGTGACCGGAAAATGCCAGTTGTGGTTCGGGTGAGGACGAGTCGGGGTTCTCTATCTGTCCGGTGCCGTCGACCAGGTAGCGATCCGACCCGGCCGGGACGAGCCTGAGATTGAGGTTGTTGAGTGAGCGGACCTGGGGCGAGTCGCCGTCCAGGGCGATCTCGATCTGCCCACGATCGATGGTCCATTCGGGCAACATCGTCCGATCGTTTTGGCTGGATGTGAGGTCCTGCCAGTTCCAGCCACCTTCGATGTCGCGAACCAGTCGCAGGCGGGGTTCGTGCAGCGTGACCTTCTGGATCAGCAGTTGTTGACGCCGAGCCAGTGCCTCTCGGTCGATGGAGACGATGATTCGAGGAACCGAGGCCAGTGGCCGGCCGTCGTCGGTCGTCAATTCCACATCATCGAAGCGGACGCGTCGGAGCAGGTCGAAGCGGCACGACGAGAATTCGACGTTGATCCCGGGCGTGAGGCGGTCAAGATTGGCACGCACGGCCTGTTCGAGCAGCCGGTCGCTGTGGGACCAGACGTGGTGGATCCAGATGGCGGCCCCACCGCCGGTGATCAGCAGAAGTCCCGCGAGTCCCCAGAGGGTCCGCTTCCATTCGCTCCGGAGCCGTGTCATGGCGTGGCCCTCCGGCGACACCCGGCGGCGGCAAGGATCCACAACGAGTATTCGGCGGGGACGCGATATCGCAGCGAGCCGACGAAGATGGTGTGTAGCGCGGCGAAGTACAGCAACGGTCCGGCGGCCAGCATCCAGGTCCATGGCTGGTGCCGATGGATCCAGGCACCCCGGATCGCCAGCAGGTACAGCAGCAGTGTCGGTACGGCCACCACCGTCACCTGCCACCAGCGGCCGAACTGGTCGGCACTGGGCCAGGGCTTGAGGAATCGCCAGCACTTGGCCAGCCCCAACCAGGCTGCCGTGCCAGGTTGCGTCCTGGCGAACTCCCAGGCGGCATGGCGGTAGTGCCGGTCAATGGCGTACTCGGTCTGGTCGGGATCGGCGAACAGTCCGTCGTCGATGATGAACCTCATGTCGCTGTGCCCGGTGGCTGTCGGTCGGAGGCCGTCGTAGAGGCTGGGGCCGGCCCAAAGGGTGGTCAGCACGGGGTGGCCGGTGACCTGTTGGTTTCGCCAGGCCCATGGCGACAGTCCGACCACGACGACCAGCAACAGCACCGCCGCCTCGACCGTTGCACGAGCTCGCTCGGCCGATACCGCGATCCAGATCACCGCGAACAGCGGCACCACAGCCAGCCATCCGGGACGGACGTACACGGCCGCACAACCGGCCAGTCCGGTCCACAGCGCCGCTGACAGGCGAGGACGCCGATTGAGATCCGGAGCCCGGCAACACAGTGTTTCGGCTCCCAGCAGGCACGCCAACAGCATGACCGCGAACAGGGTTTCGCTGAGTACCAGGACGCTGAAACCGGCCAGTGTGGGGGAAACGGCACAGGCCGCTGCAGCGGACAGGCCGACTGACGTGCCGTGGATGCGACAACCCAGCAGGTAGACCAGGTAACAGGCCAGTGTGCCCACCACCGCCAGGACCAGCCGGGCTAACAGCAGGCTGTCACCGAACACCGCTCGAACCAGTCCCAGCAGGGCCGGAAATCCGGGCATGCGGGCAACTTTGCGGGGAATCGAAACGTCTGCCAGTGGGTCACCTGGTTGACCGAGCAACTGGTAGGGTTCACCACGAGCGATGTGCCCACCGAGTTCCCAGTACCCGGCCGCATCGCCGGCGATCAGAAAATCCTGGCCGCTGTTTTCGAGATGCTCGGTGACGACGACCGCCGCGAGTCCTCGGATCACCAGCGCTGAGCACAGGATGATAAGGAGCGATTTGCGGGCCGACATAGGTTCCCCCCCGGCCTCGGCCGATCAGTGGCGAGGGGATGGTACGGTCGGTGGGCCGAGGCGGTCAAGATCGGTCGTGACCGCTGAGGAGAGAGCCACCCGGGGGCATTGCGTGTGCTAGAATCGGGTCCGAGACAGTTCGAGTTTTCTCCCGTCTCTCCCCGCTTTCCAGGTCCAATTGATGACGCCGCAATTGCGTGAATCCCGTTTCATGAAGGCCGTTCGCCGCGAGCCGGTCGACACGACGCCGGTCTGGCTGATGCGTCAGGCGGGCCGGTATCTGCCCGAGTACATGGAAGTCCGAAGCCAGGTCACGTTCCTGGAACTGTGCACGCGTCCGGACCTGGCGGCCGAGGTGACGCTGACAGCCCAGGCGGCACTCGGTGTCGACGCTGCCATCCTGTTTGCCGACCTGTTGCCCATCCTTCGCCCCATGGGGCTCAACCTGGAATACCAGGCTGGCGAAGGGCCGGTGATCGACAATCCCCTGCGGACCGCCGCTGATGTCGATCGCCTGAGCGAGATCCAGGATATCCAGGAGATGGATTTCGTTTTCGAGACAGTACGTCGCGTGCGTGCGGACCTGCCGGGTGACTGTCCATTGATCGGGTTTGCCGGAGCGCCGTTCACATTGGCCAGTTATGCGATCGAGGGAGGTGGGTCGCGGAACTACGAGAACACCAAGTCGATCATGTACGGTGACACGGGGGCGTGGCAGGCTCTGATGGATCGCCTGGTCCCCACGTTGATCCGTTACCTGTCGGCCCAGGCCGAGGCCGGTTGCCAGGTCGTGCAGATTTTTGACAGTTGGGCCGGGTGCCTGTCTCCTTCGGATTACCGCCGCTACGTTCTGCCCCATTCGAAGCGATTGATCGAGGGTCTGCCCGAGGGATTGCCCGTGATTCACTTCCTGACCGGGAACCCGGCCCTGTACCCACTGCAACGCGAGGCCGGCGGCGACGTCCAGGGGTTGGACTGGCGGATCGACCTGGCCGCCGGCTGGGAGCTGGTTGGCCACGACGTGGCGGTGCAGGGCAACCTCGACCCGGTCAGCCTTTTCGCCGACGTCGAAACGCTCCGTGATCGAACCCGCCAGGTGCTCGATGCCGCGGCCGGTCGTCCGGGCCACATCTTCAATCTCGGCCACGGCCTGCTGCCGACAATGGATCCGGAGAAGGTCAAGTTGCTGGTCGAGCTGGTTCACGAGATGGGCGGCGATGGAGGGGCGGCGTGACGGTTGGCCACGACCCGGGACGGACACGGCGGTGCCTGGTCATCGGGGGCGGGGCCAGCGGCCTGTCGGCGGCGTTGTCACTGTGCGAGGAGGAATCGGACGGACGGGTCGAGGTCGAGTTGCTCGAGGCGTCGGAGCGGCTGGGGGGAGTGATCGAGACGGTTCGGCTGGGCGACTACCTGGTCGAACGCGGCCCGGACATGTTCATCACCGACAAGCCGGCTGCCACCGAGTTGTGTCATCGGCTGGGAATCGGAGATCAACTGATCGGCACCGATCCCGCGTTCCGCGGGTCCCTGGTGGTTCGTGACGGTCGGCCAGTGCCCGTTCCCGAGAGTTTTCAATTGCTGGGGACTCCGAAAATCCGGCCCGTACTCGGATCGCCGATCTTCTCGTGGCGAGGCAAGCTTCGGATGGCGTGCGAACCGTTGGTCGGTCGACGTCGGGAAGCAACTGACGAGAGCGTGGCATCGTTCGTGCGGCGGCGGCTGGGACGCGAGGCGCTCGAGAGGCTGGTCCAGCCGTTGGTCGGTGGGATCTACACCGGCGATCCCGAACACCTGAGCCTGGCCGCGACGTTGCCGCGTTTTATCGAAATGGAACGTGACCACGGGAGCCTGTGGAAGGGGTTGCGGGCCACGGCTGCCGGACGGGCGACCGCGACGCAGGGGGCCCGGTACGGACTGTTCGCTTCACTGGCCGGTGGGCTTGGCCAACTGGTCGATTCTGTGACCGGCCGGCTGGAGGAGACGTGTCGGATCCGGCGAGGTGCCCGCGTGGTGGCCATCCGGCGGGTGAAGGAGCCTGAAGGCTTTCGGGTCGAGTTGGACACCGGCGAGTCGATCGAGGCTGGTGCGGTGGTGATGGCGGTCCCCTGTGCCGCGGCCGCCCACCTGGCTGAACATCTCTCGAAGGATCTTTCGGACCGGTTGAGCGAGATCGCATCGGCCTCGAGTGTCGTCGTCAGCACCGGGTATCGGCTCGACCAGGTCGAGCATCCTCTCGATGCCTACGGCCTGGTGGTGCCTTATGCCGAGAGGCGTCGTGTGCTGGCCGTGTCATTTGCCAGTCGGAAGTTGGCCGGCCGTGCTCCCGAGGGACGGGTGTTGTTGAGGACATTCGTCGGTGGCGAGTTGCAGCCGGAACTGGTCGACCTGGACGACTCGGAGATCGAGCGGCTGGTGAGAGAGGAACTCGAGTCACTGCTGGGCGTGCGGGGTGATCCCGAGATGGTCGACGTGGTTCGCTACCCGGGAATGATGCCGCAGTACGTCGTTGGGCATCTCGAACGCGTTTCGGAGATCGATCGCCTGGTCGCGGAGATTCCGGGGCTGGCCCTGGCCGGCAATGCGTTTCGCGGGGTCGGGTTGCCCGACTGCATCGCCAGCGGAGTCGAGGCGGCCGCGAGCGTGCTGTCGGCGGTCTAGCCGGAGTCCCGTTGGCCGGCGGCGTGGACGAGTCGTCGGCAGTGTGAGGCCGAGGCGGTCGCCAAACCGTCGATGTTGTATCCGCCTTCCAGGACGCTGACGAGTCGTCCTCCCGCGTGGCGATTGGCGATATCGACCAGCACGTCGGTCAATTCGGCGAAGTCGTTGTCGGTGAGTCGAAAGTGGCCCAGCGGATCGCCGATTCGAGAGTCGAAGCCGGCCGAGACCAGCACCAGTTCGGGTCGGAACTTGTCGGCGACCGTCCGGAGTTCCTCGGCGTAGGCCGGCAGGATCTTCTTACGATCCGTGCCGGCCGGGAAGGGACGATTCAACGTGCTGCCCAGGCCCTTGCCCGTTCCGGTTTCCTGCCTGGCTCCGGTGCCGGGATACCAGGGGGACTGGTGAGTGCTGAAGAAGAAGACGCTTTCGTCGTCATAGAAGATGTCCTGGGTGCCGTTGCCGTGGTGGACGTCCCAGTCGGCGATCAGCACGCGGCCGATCTTGTGATGGGACTGGGCGTGCCGGGCGGCGACGGCGACGTTGTTGAAGATGCAGAAGCCCATGCCGCGATCGGGGGTGGCGTGGTGACCGGGCGGGCGGACGGTGCAGAACGCGTTGGCCGATCGCCCGGCCACGATCTCGTCGACCGCCAGGCAGACCGCTCCACAGGCGCGTCGAGCCGCCTCGAGTGATGCACGACAGACGATCGTATCGCCGGTACTGAGCATGGCCATGCCGGCGTTGATCTCCCGTTGTACCAGCGCGACGTATTCGGCCTTGTGGGCTCGCCGGATCGTGGCATCGTCGGAGGCCGGAGGCTTCATCCTCCAGAGCCCCTTTGAGAACTCCGGAGCCGCCAGGGCGCGGGTGACCGCCACGTGCCGACGAATCGACTCGGGGTGCCCCTGCCCGGTGTCATGCGTCTGGAAGACCGGGTCGCTGACCAGCAGCGTCTGGTTCTTCGAACGAGGCGGCTGGGGCATCGATCGCTCCTGTTTCCGGCGAGGCCGTGCCGCTTCCGAATCCGTCGCCGGTGACGTCAGGCAGCCCGGCGATCAGTGAGGGCCACGCCATGTTGGCAACGAGCATACCGTCCGAGCGCCATCAGCGGAAAGGAGATCGGGTAGAGATGGTATCGGAGATAGAAGACACGCGGAAAACCGGTGCCCGTGAACCACTCCTCGGACCAACTGCCGTCAGGCAACTGGTGATCCAGCAGGTAGCCGATCCCGCGGGAAACTTCGGGGCTGTCGGCTTCACCGGCGGCGATCAGTCCCAGCACCGCCCAGGCGGTCTGGGAAGCGGTGACCGGCCCGGTTCCTCTCAGCGTCGGATCGTCGTAGGACTGCGGCGTCTCCCCCCAGCCGCCGCAGGGTTGCTGGAATCGCTTGAGACGGTCGGCCGCTCGTCGGATCCTTGAGTCATTGAGCGGGATACCGATCGCTGTCAGGCCAAGCAGTGTCTGCCAGGTGCCATAGATGTAATTGACGCCCCAGCGACCGTACCAACTTCCGTCCGGTTCCTGTTCGTCCCAGAGAAAATCGGTGGCACGAATCACTGCCGGGTGAGTTTCCCCAACCCCGAGACCGCCAAGCATCTCGAGCACCCGGGCGGTGAGGTCGGCGGTGGGAGGGTCGATCATCGCGTTGTGATCGGCGAAGGGGACGCGGGTGAGCAGTTCGCGAGTGTTGTCACGGTCGAAGGCGCCCCAGCCCCCGTTGCGGCTTTGCATTCCCAGCGTCCAGCGGGCTCCCCGGTGGATTGCTCCGAGTATCGGTCCCATCGATTCGACCGATTCGGCCGCGTGGATCGGGGAGCCGGTGCGGCCGCTGAGTACCGCGGCGATATCGGGGGCGTTTTCGTCTTCCATGCCGCAGTCCAGGAAGAAGTCGGCCGTCCAGGGCAGTTCCGGCAGGCAACGGGTCAGGGCCAGCACGACCATCGCCGTGTCGTCGACGTCAGGATAGAACCGGTTGGCGAACTCGAAGTACCAGCCGCCCGGAGCCGCTCCCGGCTGACTTTTTGACCAGTCTCCCTGGTGAACGACTTCGCGATCGAGCAACCAGTCGACGGAGCGTCGCAGCGCGGGGTGTCCGGCCGGCAGTCCCGAGTCACGAAGCGCGATGGTGGCGATGGCGGTGTCCCAGACCGGCGAATGGCACGGCTGCAGTCGATCGGTTCCGTTTTCGCTGATCACGAGGTTTTCGAGTTGCTCGAGGGCCTGGACCAGGATCGGGGCGTCGTCGGAATATCCCAGGCACTTCAGCGCCACGACACTCCAGACCATGGGTGGAAAGATCGCACCCAGCCCGTCACTGTCGGCAAATCGTTCGATCATCCAGTCGGCAGCCCGCCGGATGGCCGTGCCGCGAAACGGGGTCAGCTTCCATCTTTCGATGCCTTTCCAGGCGGCATCGAGCCGGGTGAAGATCCTGTTCCAGTTGATTCGGCCGGGAGATGTGAGTTCGTCGAGTTGTCCACTTTGCGGCATGGTCGTCGGCAGCGAGGCCGGTCCATGGAGAAACAGCTCGTCGATCTTCCATTCCGGAGGAGTGTCGATTCTCGGTCGGTGAGCCCACAACAGGCTCAGTGGGACAAAGATCGTCCGTGACCATGCCGACATCTCGTAGATGTTCAGCGGGCAGAACCGGGGTAGCAGTACCAGTTCGGGCGGAACGGCTGGGCATTGCCGGTAGTCGAGTATTCCCAGCAGTGCCAGGTAGTAGCGCGTGAAGCTGTTGATCCGTTCGGCACCGCCCGCACCGCAGATGGCCTGGCGAGCCCGGGTCATCCAGGGGGCGTCGGCAGCGTGACCGGCGATCTTCAGTGCCAGGTAGGCCTTGACCGAGGCGCTGATTTCCAGTGGGCCGCCGGGGAACAGCGACCAGCCGCCTCCGGGCTGTTGTTGAACCACCAGTTGCCTGGCCGCACGCTGGATACGTTCACCGGCCCATCCAGGAGCCGAACCATTGCTCTGCAGCCATGCCAGCAGCAGGATGTATTCCGACTGCAGGATCGAGTCTCCCTCGAGTTCTCCCACCCAGTGGCCATCGGGATCCTGGCGAGCGAGCAGCCACTGCTGGGTGCGGTCGATGGCCGAACCGACGGCGTCGGCCGGCAGGGCCGCGGTCGAATGTCGTCGGCCCCGGTGAGCCACGAAGCGAGACCGTTCCGGTTGTTGGTCTGGCATGGACGAATCCGAGAATTCGTTGAAGGACCCGGGTGAATCGGGCCGAAGAGTTCGAATGGACGGGAATGTAGAGGTCGTCTAGATTCCCGGCAAGTTCAAATCGTGTCGGCGGGCGGAGCCCATCGATTCGTGCAGGAATGGAGGCCTCGGGATGACAGGGTCGGTTACGGAATGTGAGGCGGGGCCGCAGTTCACATCGCGTGAGGTGATTGGGACGAGTTGGCCCAAGGCCGAGGTGGCCAGCCTTTCTGCCGAGCGACTTGCCGAGATGAGCGAGGGCGAATTGGTCGAGGTGATTCGCTCGGTGCATCAACCGCACCGCAGGTCCGATCTCAGGGGACCGTTGGCTGGATTGTCCCGGGAGCCACTCGTTCGGTTGGCTCGCCAGGCCCGCCGTTACTGCCGCACGCAGGGCTACTAGTCCGTCCGGCGACGTCTCCGTCGGCTAACCGGGTACGGTTTCGGGTGGCGTCGCGGTGCGGGCGACGACACGGAAGCCCAGGTCCTCGATCATCTGGTGGTCTTCCCCGGCGGGTTGACCGGCCGTGGTCAGGTAGTCGCTGACGAACAGCGAGTTGGCGGCGTAGAGACCCAGCGGCTGCAGGCTCCGCAGGTTCACCTCCCGTCCACCGGCGATCCGGATCTCGGTGGCTGGGTGAGCCAGGCGGAACAGCACCAGGACCCTGAGGCAAAACCGCGGGTCGAGATGGCTGGTGTCTTCCAGTGGTGTGCCATCGATCGGGTTGAGGAAATTGACCGGGATCGATTCGATCCCCAGTTCCTGCAGCTCTCCGCAGACGGCCACCACGTCGTGGAGTGTTTCTCCCATGCCGACGATCAGTCCACAGCAGAGTTCCAGGCCCTGGTCGCGACAGGCCTTCAGCGTGTCGAGCCGGTCCTGGTAGCTGTGGGTCGAGCAGATCTCGTCGTAGAATCCGCGGCTGGTGTTGAGGTTGTGATTGATCCGGTCGACTCCGGCCTGCTTGAGCTGTCCGGCCTGTTCGGGCGTGAGCAGGCCCAGGCAGCAGCAGATGTGGAGACCGGTGTCCTGCTTGATCCGACGAACCGCTTCGGCGACACCGTTGACATCGGCATCGCTGGGACCCCGCCCACTGGCGACAATGCAGTAGGTGCGGGCCTGATTCCGAGCCGCCTCGCGGGCTCCGGCGACCAGTTGCTCGGGACTCTTCAACCGGTAACGGTCGATCGGGGCATCCGAGACGGCCGACTGGGAGCAATAGCTGCAGTCTTCCGGACAGAGTCCACTCCTGGCGTTTTCGAGGTAATACAGCTGGACATCCATCCCGAAATGCTCGCGGCGGACCCGGAAGGCGGCGGCGAGCAGTTCGGGCAGAGAGGCGTCGTCGGATTCGAGGA
>DLVV01000347.1 GCA_003445035.1 Planctomycetaceae bacterium
AGGACAAGGTTCCCTACTACCGCACCAAGGGGTTGGTCGAGCATTTCACCGTCAAGAAAGCCACGGCCAATGATGTCGTGCTGCTGGGATTCGAGAACGAAACCGAAGAACTCAAGCACGCGATTCCGCTCGCCCGCGAATTGCTCACTGCCAAGGCCCTGGTCATCTTTTTCGGATCGGCCAAGGCGGCCGCACGGCTCCAGAAGGACGTCGGTCCCAACAGGAACCTGATGACCATCACGCACACCGTTCCCGACGGCGGAGTGCTTTCGGTCAAGGGCTGGCCCGAGAAGATCTGCTCGGGACGCAGCATCGCCAACCGGCTGTACCTGTGGGCATTCGAGGCCGAACTGATCGGAGCCTTTCTCCGCAGGGACCGGATGCCGGGAATCCTGTTGTCGGTGACCTACGAGAGCCCGCAGATCTTCAACCAGCCGCTGCTGAACAAGTACAAGTTCGTTCCCGCCTTCAACATCACCCCGGTCCGGGAAGGAAAACTCGGCCGCACCTACCTCGGTCACATCGACCAGATCGTCGGCCGCATCCTCGACGGACAACGCCACAAGTTCCGCAAGGCGGCCAGTTGGCTGGCCGAAGCGGCACGCAAGAAACGGACCAGCTACGCGCTGCTGATCCATGGGCTCGATCCCGAGAACCTGCCCGGGGACCCGGGACTGTTCAAGGTCTTCAGCGAGGGCAACGCCTATTACCCGCAACTGGACAAGCTGATCAAACCCGACGACGTCGCGCTGTTCGTCGGCTACAACTGGTACCCCCGTCGATTGGCCAGGACCGTCGACAAGGGCAAGGCCCGGCAGATCCTCTGCTTCACCCTGGTCGACCAGGCACCGCCCAATCCCGCGCTGTACGGCGAAGTGGGCGAACTGTATCACCCGACGTCATTCGACCAGCTGCCGCAGGGAGAAAACCGGATCTACATCGACCTGAGGTTTGCCCAGTACAACGCCGTGCTGAAGATCCCCGGCTTTCCTGTTCCGGCACTCGAAACGTCGTCGTTTGCCGAGGACGTGGTCTACTGGCACCTGGTGGCCGACACGGTGGAACTGCTGGGGAAGAAGAAGTAGCAACCGGTTACAGTTGCACCACCGTCCCCGATTCGGACGAATCGAGCATGCCGACGATCGCCGCCACCGCGGCGCGGCCGTCGGCCTCGGTCCCGCAACCGGTCTCCTGGCCGTTGATCCGGTCGACGAACGACTGGACCTGGTCGGCGTAGGCCTGCATGCGTCCATCCGAGACAAACGCGGCATCGGCGTCATCGAGCGGGACGTGAGGCTGTTCGTAGGCCAGTTCCCACTCACCTCCACGTCCGACCCGGATCTTGCCGAATGGCTGCGCGTCGATGATCCCCTCGTCCCCCATCAACCGGAACCGGAAGTCCTCGCCGTCGAACCCCGGCGAGGGACAGACACTCGATGACCAGAAACTGGCCATCGCTCCGCCGGCAAACCCCCACATCGCCATCGTTGTGTTCTCGTTCGGGTTCTCCTCGCGGAACGTCCCGCAATGGGCCACCACCGAAACGATGTCGTCTCCCAGCCACCAGCGACAAAGGTCGATGTTGTGCGGTCCACTGTTGAGAATGTGGGCACGGCTGCGGGGGTCCTTCCACCAGCCCCAGTCCCCTCCGAAACCCTCGTCGGATCGCAGGGCTTCGATGTCAAACAACGCGGCCATCTGGACACAGCGGACGGTGCCGATCGCCCCCGAAGCGACCAGTTCCTGCACCGTACGGTTCGACTCGCGGAACCGCTGGTGATAGCCCAGTGCCAGCACCAGATCCCGCTCGGCGGTGGCCGCGATCATGCGGTCGCAGTCCTCGAGCGATGTGGCCATCGGCTTCTCGACCAACACGTGCTTGCCGCACTCGGCTGCCAACAGCGTTTCGTCGATGTGACAGTGGTGAGGCGTACTGCTGATGATCGCGTCGATGTCGTCCCGGCGGATCAACTCCTCGACCGTCTCGACACAGTCGATCCCATAATCGTCGGCCAGCCCCGGAGCCCGTCGGCCGCCGGCCACCGCCACAATCTCAGCCCCCGGCGCTCGCCGAGCCGCCTCGACGTGGGTTCGCCCCATGAATCCCGAACCCGTGACGCCGATGCGAATCAGTGATTGGCTCATCTCTTGTCGTCCTCTTCGGTTGATTGCCTGACCCGGTCGGTCGTCACTTCAGCTTGGGGAACCACAGCCGCCGGGCCGTTTCGCCCAGGACATTGCGGCGGTCCTTCTCGGCCAGCGGCAGCACCTCGGTGAAGATCTTCAGGTGCTGACCGTAGGTCATCTTCGGAGTCCAGAGCACGTTGGGAAAATTGCTGCCCCAGACACACCGTTCGGACCCGTAGGCGTTGATGATCTTCATCGCCGCATCATGCAGATCGGCGCCCGGGAACCCGATCTTCGTGCCCGTGCTGATGAAGTCGACCTTCGCGTAGAGGTTCTTGTACTTCGAGAGCCTGAGCACCTCGGACAGCGAACGCTCGTAAAGCGGTCCGGGCTTGATGTCCATGCAGTGGCAGAAGGCCACCGTCAGCTTCGGGAACTCCCGCAGCAGCTTCTCGGCAGTCGGCACCAGGTCCGGATGCATCAGGAAGATGTCGACGGTGGCTCCGGTCTCGGCACACGTCTTCCACAACTCCCGCACCCCGTCGTGATCGAAGGTCCGCCGCTTGTTTCCCGCGGTGCTTCTCAGGGTGCGGACACCGAAATCCTTGACGAACTGCCGCATCAATCCGGGGCTGTGGGGATCATCGGGCTCGAGCGTGCAAACGCCCGAGACCCAGTCGGGGTTCGCTTTGGTGGCGTCGCAGAGATAACGGTTGTCGTACCCGTAGAAGGACACGGTCTGGACCGCGCGGACAGCCGAGACTCCTTTGGCCCGGCTGATCTGCCGCAGATCCTTGATCGAACCCTTCCCACCGGGAACCCGCAGCGGTTTGGCCACCGGCGGGTACTTCTTTTCGTCGGGAGAGTAGATGTGGGCGTGGCAGTCGATGATCCGCATGCGAAATCCCACCGAGGACGGTTGGCTGACCGGTTCATGATAGTTCGCGGTTGGCTCGCCAACCACATGGTGGAGTTGTCACAATCTGCGGTTTGCCGCTGACCATTGTCCGCCGGCTGCCGGGCGACCACCGCCCACGGCTGGTTTCGAGGTATTCGTGTCGTCTGAACGACTGTACAGCCGCAACTTCAACTGCGCGTTTCTGAGCCAAGTCGGTTTTTCGCTCGTCAACACCGCGTTGTTGGCACACTACCCCCGTTGGATTGCTCACCACGGAGGCGAGGTGGATGTGGCCGGATGGATCACCGGCACCGCCTCGATCGCCGGGCTGGTACTGCGACCGTGGATCGGCCAGTGGATCGACCGTTTCGGTGCCCGGACCATCTGGATTTGCGGTTACGTCCTCTTCGCGATTGGCGCGGTGTCGAACCTCTGGATCGACGACCTTGGCCCGGCCATCTACTTCGCCCGCAGCCTGCTGGTGGTCGGCTCGGCGGTGATCTTCTCGAGCAGCCTGACCTATGTCACCCACCTCGCCCCGCCAGGCCGCAAGGCCGAGGCGATCGGGACTCTGGGAGCGGCAGCATTCCTGGGAATCGTCTTCGGACCGTTCCTGGGAGAACTGGTGCTCAGTGCCGAACGGACTCGCGACGAGTTCGAGACCCTGTTCGTCAGCGGCGTCATACTCCTGTTGCTGCCGGCGTCGATGCTGACGCTGATCCGGCCCGCCGACAGCGAACCGGGCCACGGCTCGACCCGGTTCATCGAGTTCCTGAAAACATCGCGTCGCCACTGGCCGGGAACCGTGGCGCTGATGCAGGTCACTTTCGGCCTCTGTACCACCGTGCCGTTCGTCTTCCTGACCAAGTTCGTCGACGACATGGGGCTGGCCGGAGACGGGTTCTCACGAGTCAGTCTGTTCTACATGTGTTACGCCGGTTGGGGACTGACACTGAGAATCGTGTTCCGGCGGACACCCGACAGGTTGGGGCGTCGCAAGGTGCTGCTGACCGGTGCGGTGATCATGTCCCTGGGCATGTCCAGTTTCCTGCTGGTCAGTCCGGACAGGGGGCACCTGATCTTCATCCCCGCATTGTTGTGCGGTACCGGGCATTCGCTGATGTATCACACCTGCACGTCTCTGTTCCTGGACTCGTTCCCGGCCGACGTGCGCGGGGCCGGATCGGGTCTCTCGATGGTGGGGCTCGACATCGGCATGATCGGCGGGGCACAGGTGTTCGGTGAGGTGGCTCACCGATTCGGATACAACCTGATGTTCCTGGTCATAGCCGGAATCACACTGATATCCGCCTCGATCTATGCGTTCTCGAGCATCCCAGTTTGGCGGGAACGTCGGCGGGAATCAGCCTGAAGACAGTTCCGGGGCGCAAGAAC
>DLVV01000169.1:0-3199 GCA_003445035.1 Planctomycetaceae bacterium
ATCGATCCACAGGCGACCATCGACGTCGAATTCGAAACGCCGATGTCCGCTCGAGCGAACGGAAAAAACGGACTTGGCCTGGTTGCGGCGGCGTGGGGTATGCGGCTCGCAATAGAAAAGGCATCGGCGTCCGGGATCGGAATGGTCAGTATCCGGAACTCGAACCATTTGGGGGCGGCCGGCTATTTCGCCTACTTGGCGATTGAACACGACATGATTGGGGTGTCGATGTCCGGACACTTGTATGGCAACGGTACGTCGAGAGGCATGGCTCCCGTATTTAGTTTGCAGCCGATGTTCGGAACGAATCCGTTTGGTGTCGCGATTCCCTGTGAAAAGCAGCCGTCCTACGTGCTGGACATGTCGACATCGGTCGTCCCAGTCAATCGTGTCGAATTTGCCAAGGACCGTGGCGAATCGATACCGATCGGCTGGTGCCTGGATGCCGAAGGAAATCCCACGTCTGATCCGGCCACCGCCAAGATCTATCTACCACTGGGCGGATCGCGTGAAACCGGCGGGCACAAAGGTTTCGGTTTGGCGATGATCGTCGAAGCCATGACCGCACTGCTATCCGCCGGTTGGGCTGAGGAGGACGGCAGCTACGCTCAAGACAAGATCGCCCATTTCCTCGGAGCCTTTCGCATCGATATCTTTCGTGAGCCGACCGATTTCAAAATCGCCATGGACGCCATGATCGAATCCTTGCATCGAGCTGAACCGGCCCCCGAGCATGATCGCGTCTTCGTCCCCGGCGAAATGGAACACGAAACCGAACAACATCGACTCCAAACCGGCATCCCGCTTATCGACAAAGAAGTCGCCGACTTGCGAGAGTTGTCCGAACGATTCGATGTCCAACTCAAGCTGAATTCGCGGACGCAGTAATCCAGAGGTGGCTGGAAATCAGCGA
This sequence comes from Planctomycetaceae bacterium, assembly GCA_003445035.1. GTDB lineage: Bacteria > Planctomycetota > Planctomycetia > Planctomycetales > Planctomycetaceae > UBA8437. The sequence continues at coordinate 914 of DLVV01000169.1, forward strand.
GTGCTTATCCGGTGGCGATCGAGAGCGATCCAGGCGTCCAGCCCCGGAACGTGGGTCGTTGCCGGTTTCGACTCCCGGCCCGAAGTGGGTGGACCACATCGACATGCGGATGTGGCTGTGGTGAGCTGAGAGTTGCGGTAGAATGACCCGGAATCTCTTTGCTCGATGACCAGGTGTCGACATGACACGACTGCGTGTCCGCTTGCTACTGTTGCTGCTCGTGGGCGGGTGCGGATTCGAGCAGGCCGAAGATCCGGTGGTCGGTAGCCGTGTGGCCGAACTGGAACCACACGCATCTGCCGAAGGGTCGTTGGCCCGGTTGGCGAAAGAGTATCCAGGACGAATCCTTCCACTTGTACGAAAACACTGTCTGAAGTGTCATTCGGCAGAAAAGAAAAAGGGGGGATTGGATCTCGGGCGTTTTGGGACAGTTGCCGACGTTCGCAGTCACACGCGAACCTGGCAGAAAGTGCTGCGACGGCTCCGCGACGGGGAGATGCCTCCCAGGAACAGTCCTCAGCCGACATCGGCTGATCGGAAACGGCTGATCGAATGGTCCGAGAGCTACCTGCTGGCGGATGCGCGAGACCGTGCCGGTGATCCGGGACTGGTGCTGATGCGGCGACTGACCAAGGCGGAATACAACTACTCGGTTCGTGACCTGACCCGTGTCGATCTGCGGCCGGCGAAGAGATTCCTGGAAGACTCGGTGGCCGGCGAAGGGTTTGCCAACACCGGTGAATCGCTGTTCATGGCGCCGGACCTGCTCCCGAAATACCTCGACGCCGCGCGGCAGGTGTCCGCACATGCCGTTCTGACGCCGACCGGGATTCGCTTCTCGTCGAGCAGTGATCGGCACGAATGGATCGCCGAAGCGGCCCAGAGCATCAAGGATTTCTATTCCCGGTACACAGATCGTCAGGGGCGACTCCCGCTGGCCGATTACCTCAAGGCAACATTGCGTTACCGCGACCGTGATCCAGCGGCCGACCTGTCAGTGGAGGAGTTCGCCGCGCTACAGAAACCCGCAGCGGGACGAACGCTGAGCCCGAAATACCTGCGGCTGCTCTGGGAGTCGCTGAATGAGCTGCAGCCTGTGGGAGAAATGGCAGAAGTCGCTCGGCAATGGCGAGATACCAGGACGATCGTGGTGAAGGGGGCGCATGATTCGGCGACACGGATCGAGGAGGCCGGCAGCAGCGATCCCGGCGACCCGAAGACGTTCCAGCATCCGCCGGTTCCAGGAGCGTTCGGAAATCCCGGGCCGTATGGCGTTCGCAACGTGACTGGAAAAGACGTCGATGCTGGGTTCATCTGGAATCCCGGCAGCCGGTTTGTCGTCGACTTCGGCAAGGCCAAGCAGATCAGACAGGTTCGTTTGTGGAGCGGCTATGGTGGTGGGTCACGTGGGGCGAACATGCGGGTGGCCTTCTCCAACGAACCGGGCGGACCGTTCACGGTGCCCGAGGGCGGGGAATTCAATTACCTCACCTCCAGTGGCGGTGGAGTGCTCGAAAACGGAGAGGCGTCGCCTGATTTCACCGGCTCGTATCACTACACGTTCCAACCGGCCACCGCGAGGTACTGGCGAATTGCCATGGTCGGCGTGACGGCCGGACACATGCCTCGGACCACGACGATTCAGTTCGGACCAATGCCGGACGTTGTGGCTCCCGGACTGCTCGGGACCATCTCCAGCAGCCAGGCACGGTTGTGGAAGTTCAACTCTCAAACCAATCACCTGATCGGTTCAGTGGGACTGTTCGGCCCGCATGTCATTCCGTTGGCCGACAAGTCCGGAAAACCAAAATGGGATTCCGACACGTACTCATCGTTCGCCCGGCTGTTTCCTCTGGCCGCCTGTTTTGCCCCGGTCATACCGGTCAACACCGACGTGACTGTGGAATTGTTCCTGAGGGAAGACGAGCCGTTGTCTCGACTGGTTCTCGACGAGAAGGAACACCGGCAGCTCGATCGACTTTGGGACGAGTTGCATTACCTTTCGCGGGAGCCGGTTGAAGTCCTGTACAACACAAAAGAGTTCATCGGTTTTCAGCCGGCGGTTCGGATCGAGAACACGAACAAGTTCGCGAAACGGATTCCGTCGTTGCAGGCAAAAGCGAAGGCGTTCGAGAAGTCGGCGTCGGCTGCCGAGCCGGGACAGCTCAACGCCGTAATCGAACTGGCGACCCGGGCCTGGCGACGTTCACTGTCAAAAGTCGAGACTGATGAGCTGCGGGGGCTGTACCAACTCCTGCGTCGCAAACAGGAACTGTCGCACGATGC
>DLVV01000169.1:3596-5116 GCA_003445035.1 Planctomycetaceae bacterium
TCCCGGCGAACAGGCCGCGGTGCTGTCCGATTGGGAACTCGCCAGCCGGTTGAGTTACTTTCTTTGGTCCTCGATGCCGGATGATCAGTTGCGAACAGCGGCGAGAAACGGACGGCTGCAGGACGCGGACGTGCTCACCGCTGAGGCCAGTCGCATGCTGGCGGACTCGAAGTCACGGGCGCTGGCGACCGAATTCGCCGGTCAATGGCTGCAGTTCCGCGGTTTCGAACGATACGACGGTAAAAGTGAAACGCGATTCCCAACGTTCACCACGAAGTTGCGGATGGCCATGAACCAGGAGTCCACCGGATTCGTTTCGGAGATCATCCGCAACGACCGCAGCATTCTCGAATTTCTGAAGGCGGACTACACCTTTCTGAACGACGAATTGGCCAACCACTATGGCATCCCGGATGTCGAGGGTCCGGAATTTCGTCGCGTCGCAGGTGTCGGCCGCTTTGGCCGTGGTGGAATTGTGACCATGGGCAGCGTGCTGACGAAGCAGGCGGGCGCGTTGCGGACCAGTCCCGTTCTGCGTGGCACCTGGGTGATCGAGACACTGCTGGGGCGTCGGGTTCCCAATCCGCCGGATGATGTTCCCCAGTTGGACGAGGATGAGGTCAACAAGGATGGATTGACGATGCGACAACAACTCGAACGTCATCGTGCCGACACGGCCTGTGCGACCTGCCATGCGAAGATCGATCCTTATGGATTCGCACTGGAGGCCTACGATCCAATCGGCCGACTTCGTGAACGGGATCAGAACGGAAACCCGATTGATGCACGAGCGGAGCCGCTGGATGCAGACGCCTTTGTAGGGCTCAGCGGACTTCAGTCGTATCTGCTGGAACACCAGGACGAGTTTACGAAGCAGTTCTGCCGTAAGCTGGCGGGATACGCATTGGGCAGATCTGTCGAACTGTCCGACGAACCGTTGTTGGCTGAAATGCAGATCCAGTTGAAGACGCACGACTATCGTTTCTCGACAGCGATGCTGACGCTTGTGAAGAGCAGTCAGTTTCGCCGTCATCGCGGGCAGAACGACCCGGGGGACACTTCTCCATGAGACAGTCACGCCGCGGAAAATCCTGTCAGAAGTTGTCACGCCGTACGGTGCTGCGAGGCCTGGGGGCGAGCATTGCTCTGCCGTGGCTGGAGTCGATTCCGGTGTGGGGCGATGAAACGACGTCTCGTCGATCGAACGAACCGCCGGTACGGTTTGCTTGCGTCTTCGCGGGCAACGGATTCGCGAAGAATCACTGGTGGGCCAGGGAGGCCGGCGGCACGATGGAATTGGGCAACGTGCTCACTCCTGTCGAGGCGTTCAAGGAGAAGCTCACGTTCATTCGTGGGCTCTACAACCCCAACGCTCGCGGTTGCGGAATACACAGCTGCATGACCGGCAACCTGCTGACCGGAATTCGACTGGCGGCCGGTGGACGAATCCGCGCGGGCGTGAGCGTCGACCAGATGCTGGCCGAACACGTGGGACGACAAACCCGGGTCAAGAGCCTGGT
>DLVV01000378.1 GCA_003445035.1 Planctomycetaceae bacterium
GCCAGCACCAGCGCGGCGAGCAGTTCCAGGATCAGCGAAGCGGTGATCGGCAACCGCTCGCGGCGGCGGCCCGGGGTGTGCGTCATCTGGGCCACGCCCCACAGGTGCAGGCCGGCCACCTCGAGTCGTGGGTAGCGGCGGTGGAACAGGTGGATCGCGGCGATCACCGGCAGAGCCGTCAGTGCCAACAGGCCCCAGGGATTGGCAAACGACATCAGGCGACCCTCAACATGCCGGCGGCACACAGGTCGTCGCGGCAGGCCTGTTCCAGCCCCGCCTCGGCTTGCACGGTCACGAAAGATGCCTCGGCCCGCCGACTTGCCTGGACCAGTCCCCTCTGCAGGCGGTGCAGCCGTTCGAGGTATTCGTCGATCGACGCCTGGTTGATCAGCAGATCGGCCTCTGACGCGGTTTCGTTGTCGACCAGCCGCCTGCCGCCCAGCGGCGTCGGATCGGCTTCCCAGGCGCCGAGCACCTGCACGATCCAGAGTGTCGAGGCGTCGGAGGCGAGTTGCTTGACCAGGGTGTCGGGATCGTGCGGAAAGAGGAAGTCGCTGATGACGATCCGGATCGAGCGGGGCTTCAGGGGGATGTTGCCGTCGGCCATCAACTCGGCCAGCGTCGACCGGGACGTGAACGGCCACTCTTCCAGCCGGTCGACCTGGTCCAGCCCGATCCGCTCCAGCGGCAGCTGATCGGTCAACGGGATCACGGCGGGTGAACCACCGAGTCCGGCAGAGAGCAGGGCAAAGAGCCCGGCGAGTTGTCGGGACAGCAACGGCTTGGCCGCCGCAACGGCCATCGACAGGCTGGTGTCCAGCAGGATCTCAGTCCGCGGGCTGATCTCCTCGCGGTACAACCGCACCATCAGCGTGTCGCTGCGGCCGTAGGCGGCCCAGTCGAGGTGCCGGATGTCATCGCCGGGGGTGTACTCGCGGTACTCCTGGAACTCGAGCGAACTGCCGGTGCCCCGGCCAAGCAGTTCTCCGGCACGACCCGATGCGGGGACGCGGAGCAGGCCGAACTGGTAAGTGTCGGCGGCGCGGCGGACTTCGGTATCACTCCGCACTCGAAACGACCTCACTGGACTGTGACGGAGATGACGCTTTCGTCAGCAACTGGCCGGGACCGGGATCCCGGACGATCTGCATCGCGCCCTGGAACATCGCCCGCAGGTTGACCACGACCGACAGCACGGCGGCGATCACGAGAAATCCCAGGGCGAATCCCAAGTGCTGGTTGTGCATTTCGGGCAACAAGAACGGGCACAGAAAACTCAACGACCGCGGCAGAGCGTCAACGAACTCCGGCAGAAGCGAGGCAATCTGGGCAACAATGAACAGCACGACGGTGAGCACTCGCATTGCCACGGGAGTGAACCGGTGGGAACGTCGCCTGCACCAGCGGCTTATCGCAGTAGCAATGCCCATCCAGAGCACCACGTTGGCCACACCGCCAACCCGCATCTGCTGCAAGTCCACCGATTCGGGCACGCCACGCCACAGGGATAAGGCCACCGTGGCCAACACGAAAACCAGCAGGTGACCGTAGATCAGCACCAGGCCCCGACTGCTGCCAGGCAGGAACGGGGAAACCAGCAGTCGCACCAGTTTTCTCCGAGGCAGCCCACTGCGAATCCGCCGTGACAGGAAGTCGCTCTCGGTCACCAGGAACAGCCCACCGACGACCCAGTGGATCGAGACCAGTATCGCCGCCCCCCCGAGGACATCGTCATAGTCCCTGGGGCTTATCGAACCCATCGGCAACAGGGGAATGACGGCGAGGCCAATGAGCAGCAGCCAGGACTGGCCCGACAGCACGAGCCGGATGCTGGTGCTGTGATTGCCCGCCGCGAACGTCAGCCGCGCCACGATCACCTGGATGGCCAGAAAGACATAGGACAACCCGAACACCAGCCCGATCGCGTTGATGAACCAGAAGCCCGGATCGGCCATCTCCCGTCGCACATCACCAGCGACAGCAAAGGCCAACGTCATGATCCAGCCGAAAAGCAGCAGGATGACCAACCCGACCATGTTGGCCGAATTCCACTGGTTGTGCCGGGCCATGATGCTGGCCAAAAGAGCCCCGGTGCACAAAGCCAACGACCAGAAGAACGACATCACCAGCACCCAGCTGGTCAGGAGGATGTCGAAACCCTGCAGGAACGACAGGAAGGCGATGAACGGAGAGATGGCAGAGTAGTAGATTCCAACCTGCACCAGCGCACTGCCAAGCTTGCCGAAAACGATCTGGCGAGGCGAGAGGGTGGTGATCGTCAACAGGTCCAGGGTGTGCAGTTCGCGTTCGGCCAGCAGGCTGCGATAGGCACCGAACGGCACGACCACGAAGATGGCAAAGGAGAGCAGACCGTAGTTCCATGCGAAAAGGACCTCGGCCGCCGGCGAGATCTCGAGTGTCGACCACATCATGAGCATCCCGAACACGATCACGATCCAGCTGATCGACACGAACAGCAGAAAGACCGTCGAGAACAGCGCGCTCTTGGTCGACTGACGGGTTTCCTTGACCAGGATCGGGTTGAGCCGTTCGCTGGTCGCCGCAACAAACAA
>DLVV01000028.1:0-23335 GCA_003445035.1 Planctomycetaceae bacterium
GGTCGCCTGGTCGATCCCGGCGTCGACATCGTCTCGTTCTACGCCGACCAGTTTCCCAACGGCGACATGGCACGGGATGTCGCCAAGAAATACAACGTGCCGCTGTTCGATTCGATCGAGAAGGCGATGTGCGTCGGTGGAACGTCGCTGGCTGTCGATGCCGTCCTGTCGATCGGCGAACACGGCGACTACCCGGTCAACGATCTCGGCCAGAAGATGTATCCCAGGAAACGGTTCTTCGACGCGGCGGTGGCGGTGATGAAGCGGGCCGGACGTTACGTACCGCTGTTCAACGACAAGCACTACTCCTACCGCTGGGACTGGGCCCGCGAGATGGTCGATGTGGCACGGGCCAACCGCATGCCGCTGCTGGCCGGCAGCTCGGTGCCACTGGCCCAGAGACGACCGTGCCTGGAACTGCCCCGCGGCACGAAGATCACCGAGGCCATCTCGGTTCACGGCGGACCACTGGAATCCTACGGATTCCACGGTCTCGAGGTGTTGCAGTCGATGGTGGAAACCCGCGGAGAGATCGGCGAGACCGGGATCGCACGGATCCAGGTGCTCGAGGGCGAGGCGCTGTTCGATGCCGCACGCCAGGGGCGGTGGTCCCTGGACCTGGCCGAGGCGGCGATGCTGGCCGAGCTGGATCGACGGCCGCGATCGATGACGCGGTTGCTATCCGGCCACGAAAACTCCAAGCCGCACGCGATCCTGGTCGAGTACCGCGACGGACTGAAGGCAGCGGTGCTGAAAGTCGGCAACGATTCCAACCGCTGGAATTTTGCGTGTCGCGTGGCCGGGGAATCCAAGCCGAGGGCCACGGCCCTGTTCAACGGCCCGTGGGGCAACCGCTGCCTGTTCAAGGGACTTTCGCACTCCATCCAGTCCATGTTCATCCACGGCCAGGAGCCGTACCCGGCCGAGCGGACCCTGCTGGTCACCGGGGCCCTGGATACGGCCGTCCGCAGCTACCACGCCGGGGGAAAGGCCCTGGACACCCCCCACCTGGACGTCACCTACACGCCCACCGATGTCAGCGACTTCCGGGAAAACGGTCGCAGTTGGCAGGTCATCACCAAGCACACACCTCAGCCTCGAGGTTTCGAACCCGGAGACCACAAGTTCCTGGACCAGGATTGAATCGCCATCACTCTCACCGGACAACACACCATGATCGACCGCCTGACGCTGCTCGTCCTGGTCCTCATCCTGGCCGCACCGACCCTCGCCCAGGACAACTACAAGCTCGGCCCCGACTCGATGGCGCAGGAAGGTGTTCCGCAGGGCACCGTCACCCAGCACAAGTGGACCAGCAAGAAGATCTTCCCCGGCACCGTTCGCGATTACTGGATCTACGTTCCCAAGCAGTACAACGGCAAGACCCCCGCGGCGGTGATGGTTTTCCAGGACGGCGGAACGTACGTGAACACCAGGCGGTCGTTCCGTGTGCCGACGGTTTTCGACAACCTGATCCACAAGGGCCAGATGCCAGTCACCATCGGCATCTTTCTCAACCCCGGTGTCATCCCGCCGACCAAGGCCGGTGGCAAGCCGCGGCGGAACCGCAGCTTCGAATACGACACGCTCAGTGGCCAGTACGCCAGGTTCCTGCTCGAGGAAATCCTGCCGGCGGTGGGCAAGCAGTACAAGTTGACCGATGACCCCACCATGCGGGCCATCGGTGGCATCAGCTCCGGAGGCATCTGTGCCTGGACGGTGGCCTGGGAACGCCCCGATCGATTCCGGAAAGTGCTCAGCCACGTCGGCAGCTTCACCAACATCCGCGGCGGCCACGTCTACCCGGCATTCATCCGCAAGACCGAACCGAAGCCGATCCGCACCTTTCTGCAGGATGGCACCAACGACCTCGACAACCTCCACGGCAGCTGGCCCCTGTCCAACCGCCAGATGGCCGCCGCCCTGAAGTTTTCCAAGTACGACCACAAGTTCGTGATGGGCACCGGAGGTCACAACGGTCGGCACGGCGGAGCCATCCTGCCCGAATCGCTGAAGTGGCTGTGGCGGGGCTGGAACGGAAAGACGACCGCCACCTCGAAGGCCAAGTGAATCGCTGCCGCCCACCACTCCACACTCCATCGAGACATCTCCGCAGGTGACCTCCATGCCCCGCCCCGAACCGTTCGTCCGCTTCCTGGCCACCTGCCTGCTGGTGCTGTCCGGCTCGACCGCTTTCGCCCAGGACATGCCGCTGACGCAGGTCCTGTTGCCCGGCGAGGGCTGGCAACTGGTCGGCAGCGGTTACCGTTTCACCGAGGGTCCGGCGGTTGACGCCAAGGGCAACGTCTTCTTCACCGACATCCCCAACGACCGGATCCACCGCGTTGACACCGCGACCGGCCAGGTGACGGTCTTTGCCGAGAAGACCGCTCGGACCAACGGCCTGATGTTCGGCAAGGACGGACTGCTGTACGGCTGCCGCAACGGAGACAAGCAGGTGGTGGCCTACGCCGCCGACGGCAGCCACACCGTGATCGCCAGCGACATCCCCTGCAACGACCTGGTCGTCGGCAGTGACATGAGGCTGTTTGTGACCGATCCGGGAAACAACCGCGTCTGGACGATCGACGCAAAACGGCACAAGAGAGTGGTCGCCGAGGGGATCAGCCCCAACGGGGTGATCCTGTGGCCCGGGGAGGGCACGCTGGTGGTGACCGAACGGAACAAGCCACACCTTTGGACCTACCGCGTCGAACCCGACGGCAGCCTGTCTCATCGCGAACGGTACTACCTGCCACTGAGACTGCTGCCCGGTCGCGACCGTCCCGGCTCCGACGGGATGGCGGTCGACACCAACGGCCGGCTGTACGTAACCACCTCCGCCGGAGTGCAGATGTTCGATCCGACCGGGCGGATGGGCGGAGTGATCGGCAAACCGCATCGGGGGTCCCTGGCCAACGTGGTCTTCGGAGGCCCGAAACGAAACATGATGTACGTCACAGCCGGCGACCGGGTGTACCGGCGAAAGACCAAGGTCCAGGGCGTGGCGTACTTCCTGAAATCTCCCTCACCGTGACGCTGATCGGACAGGCCTCCTCATGCCTTTGCGGGTGACCAACGTCCGGCTCCCGGTGACGCTCGACGAACAGCACATCGGTCCCGAGCTGGCCCGAAGGCTGGGGGTCGATCTGCCGGAGGTGACCGGCTGGAGGTTGCTCAAGAAGAGCCTCGACGGACGTTCCCGCAACAACCTCAAGTTCGTTTATTCGGTCGCCGTCGAGATTGCCGACGAGGAGAAACGGCTGGAAGCACTCGTTCGTCGCGAAGGTGTCGACCGGTACCTGCCCAAAACCTTCGATGATCCGCCACCGGGTCCCACACCGCTGGAGGAACGCCCGGTGGTCATCGGTTCGGGGCCGGCCGGGTTGCTGGCGGCCCACTTCCTGGCCACCCGCGGCTACCGGCCGCTGATCCTGGAACGCGGGCCGGGCCTCAAGGACCGCGTCGGCAGCATCCGCGAGTTCGATCGTGGAGGAGAACACGACCCCGACGACAACTACCTGTTCGGTGAAGGCGGAGCCGGGACATTCAGCGACGGCAAGCTGACCTGCCGGTTGTCGGGTCCCGATGTCGACTGGGTGATCGAGAAGTTCGCCGAGTTGAGCCGGCAGCCGTCGGTGGCCTGGGAACAGCGGCCCCACCTGGGCAGCAACCGGCTGCCGTTCGTGGTGCGGAACTTCCGCCGCGAGATCGAAGCCGCCGGGGGCGAGTACCGGTTCGGATGCCGGTTCGAGGGAATCGAGATCGAGGACGGACGGCTGGTGGCGCTGGCCACCAGCCAGGGACGCATCCCCGCCTCGCTGGCCATTCTCGCCATCGGGCACAGTGCGCGAGACACCTACCAGATGCTGGCCGAGACGGGGATCCCGATGGAACCCCGGGCGTTCCAGGTGGGCTTGAGAATCGAACAGCCCCAGGACCAGATCGACGCCGAAGCGTACGGCCGGCCCGAGTACCGTGACCTGCTCGGAGCCGCCAACTACAACCTCGTCGCCAGGGGCGACCGTGACGTCTACACCTTCTGCATGTGTGCCGGTGGGCACATCATTCCCAGTATCTCCGAACCCGAGATGTTCTGCACCAACGGCATGAGCAACTCGCGGCACGACACACCGTTCGCCAACAGCGGCCTGATGGTGACGATCGAGCCGGAGGAATTCGGGTCGGACGATCCGCTGGCCGGGGTCCGGCTGCAGCAGCAGTTCGAATCGATGGCGTACCGCCTGGGCCGCAGCGAGTACCTGGCACCGGCACAGAGAGCCTCGGATTTCCTGGCCGGACGCTCGCCCAACCCGGTAAGCCGGATCGAAACGTCCTACCAGCGGGGCAGCGTGCCGGCATCGCTGGAGATGCTGCTGCCGTCGACGGTGATCGCGACCATCAAGTGGGCGCTGCCATTGATCAACCGCAAGTACCACAAGGCGTTCCTGCCCGAGGCGGTGCTGGTGGGTCCGGAGATGCGAGGCAGTTCGCCGGTGCGGATTGTCCGTGACCGCGACACGTTTCAGTCGCCTGGTTGCAATGGGCTGTTTCCGGTGGGCGAGGGAGCCGGATTCGCCGGCGGCATCATCAGCGCCGGCGTCGACGGCATGAGAGCCGCACGGGCGATTGTCCGCGAGTTTGCCACCGTGGAGTGAACCCACTCCCCTACTCGCCCAACGTGCTCTTCCGGCGAAGGATGTGGTGGTAGTGCTGAGCGAACCGATGGGCCTCGTCACGGACATACTGCAGCAGCCTGAGTCCGAATCCGTGGCGCGAGAGCCGCCTGGGCTCGGCCTCGCCCGGGACATAGACCTCCTCTTCCCGCTTCGCCAGGGAAATCGTGAACGGCGGATCGACCCCGATCACCTCCATCGCCTCCAGTGCCGCGTTCAACTGTCCCTTGCCACCGTCGATCAACAGGATGTCGGGGAATGCTTCGCCCTCCTGGGCCAACCGTCCCAACCGCCTCGAAACGACCTCGCGGATCGAACCGTAGTCGTCGACACCGTCGACTGAACGAATGCGATACCGCTTGTAACCGTGCTTGAAGGGCAGCCCGTCGATGAACTGCACCAGGCTGGCCACTGTCTGGCCTCCCTGCAGGTGCGCGATGTCGACGCCCTCGATCCGCCGGGGCGTCTCCTCGAGTCCGAAAACCTGCTTCAGGCCCGACAGCCCCTTCTTTGGATCGACATAGAAAACCTCCGGTTGAGCGTGTTCCTCGAGATCCCCCCTCAGATCCAGGTCCTCCAGTGCCTGGATCTCGTCACGGATCCGGGCCGCTTTCTCGTAGAGCTTCTCGGCCGACGCCTGTTGCATCTCCCGGTCCAACTCCCGCATCAGCTTCACACGTCCCCCGTCAAGAAACGTCTGCAACCGGCGGATGTCCCGGCGGTAGTCCTCCTTGCTGATCCGCAGGTTGCACGGCGCCGTGCACTGGTCGATGCTCGCCAGCAGGCACGGTCGAAACCATTGCCAGCGTTCATCACCATCGTCGATATCCAGCGAACAGGTGCGAAAACGGAAGATCCTCTGCAGCACCGCGATCGCGCCCCTGAGCTGCTTGGCGTTGGTGAAGGGGCCGTACAGCCGGGTACCGCGGTCCTGCGGTGTGCGGGTGAATTCGACCCGTGGAAAGTCCTCGCGAACGAACACCTCGAGATACGGGAACGTCTTGTCGTCCTTGAGCTCCTGGTTGAACTTCGGCTGAACGTCCTTGATCAGCCGCGCCTCCAACAGCAACGCGTCGACCTCGCTCTCCGTCTCGATCACCTCCACGTCGCGGATCTCCGGCACCAGTCCCGCGGTCCGCATCTCCTGGGCTGCCGCGGTGGTGAAATAGCTGCCGACACGGCTCCGCAGGTTCACCGCCTTGCCGATGTAGATCACCCGGGCGTCTTCGTCCTTCATCAGGTAGACGCCCGGTCCGGTCGGCAACTGCCGTACCGTCTCGCGCAACGTCTCGGAGGTTGCGGGATCGGCGGTCATTTCGGCTGGTTCACCTCGAGCATCCGCCGGACCACCTCGCGACGACTGTCGGTCTCATCGAAAATCGCCAGCTGCTGGCGGCTGCCGGTGGCCGACGGCAACAACGACGCACTCTCGAGCTCCGACACACAATCCAGGCTCTCGGCCGTTGGCCGCAACACCTCGATCAACCGGTCGATCGACTGCTGCACCGAGTACTGCTGGTAGTCATCGCTGTTGACCAGTTCGGCGTCCGGCCCGAACCGCGTGGCCCGCCACTTGTTCTGCTGCACCATCATCGGATGGTACTCCGACTGGTAAGTCCCCCGGTCAATTTCCTCGGACATCGCCTGCACCATGCACTGCACCGCCGCGGTCAGGGCCAGCACCTGCCCCAGATTGGCCGGCATGTCGCAGACACGGATCTCGACCGTGCCGAAGAGATGGTGAGGCCGGATGTCCCACCAGATCTCGCGAATCGTGTTGATGAACCCGGTGTCGACCAGGTGGGAGACCAGCCAGATGTACTCGCTCCAGTTCCGCATCCGGTGAGGCAACCCGGCCGTCGGCAGTCCTTCCATGATCTTCGATCGGTTGGAGTGCATGCCGGTGGCGCGACCTTCCCAGAACGGCGAGTTACTCGAGAGCGCCAGCAAAAGTGGCAGGTGCCGGAGCATCCGGTCACAGATCATCACCGCCTTGTCACCGCTGTCGACCCCCACGTGCACGTGCAGTCCGAAAGTGACCAGGCGGCGGGCGACATCCTGCATCAACTCGACCAGCTCGAAGTACCGATCGTTGACGGTGATCTCCTGCGACCGCCAGCTTGAAAATGGATGCGTCGCAGCCCAGAACAACTTCAGGCCCAGGTCATCGGTCACCCGCTCGACCGCCGTGATCGTCGAGGCCAGGTCCTCTCCCGCCTCGGCCACGGTCCGGCAGACCCCGGTATTGATCTCCATGTAACACTGCATCAGTTCCGGCTTGACCCGGTCGGCCAGTTCGGGCGGCAACCCCGCGATCACCTTCTCGATCGAACTCGAAAGAGACAATGTCTCGGCATCGACCAGTTGCAGTTCGATCTCGACCCCGATCGTCGGAGATTCGTTGCGAGTGAATTCCAGAGTCGGCATGATCCCCTAACCTCCTGCCTCATCATGCCGGTCACTGCCGGATTCGGGGAGTCCGTTCTGTTGCGACAGGCCCCACAGCAGCGCGGCACGGACCATCACTCGCGCTCCCGGCACCAGCGCCATCTCATCGATGTCGAACTCCGGCGTGTGCAGCAGGTGCCCCCCCTCGGTACCGCTGCCCAGGCGAAACATGCTCCCGGGGACCTCCTGCTGGTAGACCGAAAAGTCCTCACCTCCCATGCTCGGCTGCTCGATCCGCCGCACCGCGTCCTTGCCGGCGACCGCCAGGGCCGCCTCTTCGATCGCCGTCGTGACACCCATGTCGTTGCGAACCGCCTCAAGCGAAGCGCGGAACGAGACCTCGATCTCAGTCGCCGTCAACGATGCCACGCCAGCGGCAATGTCCCGGATCCGCTGCTGCAACACCGTGTCGTCTCCTATCGCCACGGTCCTCAACGAACCCAGCATTTCGACCTCGTCGGGAATCACGTTGGGAAGAGTGCCTCCGCTGATCCGCCCGATCGAGAACACCGACGGCTGTCGGGAATCGACACCCCGTGGCAATTGGCCGTAGAGGGTGGAGGCGAGCGAAACGGCAGCCGCAAGCGGATCGCGGGACTGGTGAGGTCGCGCGGCATGGCCACCCCGGCCGTGAACCCGGATCTCCACCTCGTGGCACACCGCCGTCAAGGGCCCGAACCTGACGCCGATCTCCCCGGCCGGACTCTCCGGATCAACGTGCAGGCCCAGGATCGCATCAACACCGTCGACAGCGCCCTGTTCGACCAGCCACTTCGCTCCGAGACAGATCTCCTCGGCCGGTTGAAACAGGTACCTCAAGTGCACCCCGCATCCTGGTTCCAGCCCGGCTCCGTCTGAACCCGCGGCCACAGCCAGCGCAACACCCGCAACGATCGTCGAATGAACATCGTGCCCGCAGGCGTGCATCACGCCATCCCGGCACGAACGGTATTCGACCGACTTGGCATCCTGGATCTTCAAGGCGTCAATGTCGGCTCGCAGGGCCACCCGTGGAGCGTCCGGTCCGGGAGTCCCGATCGTGGTATCGGCGATCAGGCCCAGCCCGTCTCGGAGCACCCGTGGCTGGAGTCCCGCCTCGCCCAGTCGCCCGGCCAGGTACTCGGTCGTCTCCCGCTCCTGGCCACTCGGCTCCGGATGCCTGTGCAGGTGCCGCCGCATCCCAACCAGCAGCTGGCGATTCTCCTCGAGCCAACCGTCGATCGGTCCACAGGCGGACTCGACCAACTGGCGGGCCTGGCCAGAGACTGTCGCATGCGGCTCGTGATTGGGCGGTCGGGTCATCGTGGGACGTCCTCCAGGGAGGTCATCCTACCATGTCCAGTCGGTGACGCCCTGCATGTTCACGATCCGGTCGGCCGGCCACTCACCGGCGTGCAACTTGACGATCGTGTCGGCAACCATCTCGAAGGTGCCCTCGTGGGACTCGTTGTCCAGCCCGGCAACGTGGCCACTGAGCAGGACGTTGTCGAGTGCCAGCAACGGGCTGTCGGTGGGCAACGGCTCGACCTCGAAAACGTCCAGCCCGGCGGCACGAATCGTCCCGCCCTTGAGGGCCTCGACCAGGGCCGCTTCGTCCACCAGTGGCCCGCGAGCGGTGTTGATCAGCACGCCGCCGGATTTCATCTTTGCCAGCCGCTCGGCGTTGATCACGTGGTGCGTCTCGGCCATGTTCGGCAGGTGCAACGAGACGTAGTCACACCGCGGGAGCAGGTCATCCAGATCATCGACCAGCTCGATCCGCCACGTCTCAACGAATTCCTGCTGCGGGTACGGCTCGAAGGCCAGCACGTTCATGCCCAGGCCCGCGGCCCGCGTGGCCACGGCACGGCCGATGCGACCGAGTCCGACGATGCCGATCGTGCTGCCCATCACGCGGGGATACGGCTCACGGACCCAGCGACCGTTCATGACCCGGTCGTGCCGCTGGGGAAATCCGCGGGCCACACCCATCAGCAACGCGATCGTGTGTTCGGCCACCGCGTGATGATTGACCCCGGGCGTGACCGTGACAACCACGCCTTTCTCGTCACACGCGGCGAGATCGATCGCGTCGAAACCGACACCGCTCCGCGAAATCACCCGCAGGTCGGGCAACGACTCGATCACCTCACGAGTGTAGGGCTCGGACCCAGCCGAGATCGCCGATGCGCCCTCCATCTGAGCGACCAGGTTGTCCTCGACAAACAAGTCCACGCTGCGATCGACCGGTTCGACGTCGAAACCGGCGTTGGCGAGAATTTCAAAATGCGGACCACCGTCCGCGTTGACCGATGTACTGACGACCTTGGGCATGTGACCTGCGGTTCTTCTGCTGGAGGTGAGTGAGTCGGAACGCTCACCCTAGCGAAGAGACTTTTCGCTTGCCAGCAGCGACGGACGATCAGGCGTTGGAGAACAACCGTCGCAGCGGTTCGCCCCGGTCGAGCATCGGCACCGGACGCCCCTGGGCGTCGGGAAGACGGATGTCGTGCCCGATGCCCAGCGAGTCAAAGATCGTCGAAGCCAGGTCCTCGGGACTGACCGGGTTCTCGGCCGGGTAGGCCGCATCGGCGTCCGAGCGGCCGTACAGCTCGCCGCCACGAATCCCCGCTCCGGCCAACACGCAGGGGAAACAGTGGCTCCAGTGACCGCGGCCCCAGGCCGAGGTATCCGGCTTGGGCGTGCGGCCAATTTCCCCGACCGCCACCACCAGCGTCTCATCGAGCAGGCCGCGTTGATCGAGGTCGTCGATCAGGGCCGCGTAGGCCTGGTCGAAACCCGGCAGCAGGTGCTTTTCGAGGTCGGCACTGGTGCGGTGCGAATCCCAGCTGTAGCCGTCCGGGGCATCCCACAACACGGTCACGAACCGGCAACCCGCCTCGACCATCCGGCGACCCATCAGGCACGACTGGCCGAAGAGGTGGCGACCGTAACGGTCTCTCAGGGCCGCCTGCTCGCGACGGATGTCCAGGGCGCTGCGGATCTTCTCGGACGTCACCAGCGAAAGAGCCTGCTGGCGAATTCCGTGGTAATCCTGCAACCGCCTGGCGGTCTCGATCTCGCGCCGAGCGATGTCGAATTGTTCGAGCAGCCCGCGACGGCGATCGAGCCGATCGAGACCAATCTCGGTCTCGGGCACGATCCCCTTGATCCGGAAGTCCAGTTCCTTGTCGTCACAGGCCCGGAAAAACGGGTTGTCGGTCTTGTTCTTTTTGCGAATGTCGGTCGCCAACCCGTTGTAAGCCCGACCCAGCCAACCGGCGTACTGGCCGGTCCGATCGTAGCCCTGCAGATGACCCAGGCGGTTGGGCAGGTAAACGTAATCGGGAAAATCACGGAGATGCGAACCGGGCGAGTGCTGCTCGATGTACTCGACCACCGAACCCATCGCCGGCCAATCGGTCTCGCGGGCATTGACGTCGTTGCCGTTGGCCGCGGTTCGGGTCCAGGCGTGACCGGTCTGGATGTAGTGGCAGGCGTTGTGGTCGTTGTGCGGGTGCGTCATCGTGCGAATGACGTTGATCTTGTCCGAGATGGCGGCCGTCCGCGGCAGCTTCTCACTGATCAGCAGCCCCGGTGTCCTCGAGGCGATCGGCTTCAGGGGCCCGCGAATCTTGCTGGCCGCCGACGGCTTCATGTCGAAGCTCTCGAGCTGGCTGGGACCACCGAACAGGAACAAGAACATCACCGACTTGGCGCGTCCCCCCGTGGCCGCCCGTACACTTTCGGCCGCCAGCAGTTGCGAGGCCGATGTCCCGAACAGACCGGCACCACCGACGCGGAGCAGGTCTCGTCGCGAGAGACCGTTGCAGACCGACCGGCTACGAGTGTTGATGGTCAACATGGCACAAACCCTGAAACGACTGTCCACACATTCTAACTGTCGGCAACCCGGCGTGTCATCCTGAGTCGGGTTCGGGAACGGGTGAACCGCCGGTCCCTACGGCCGGACCGCCGGCACGACGCGACCGTAGACGACGAACGT
Organism: Planctomycetaceae bacterium; assembly: GCA_003445035.1. Classification (GTDB taxonomy): domain Bacteria; phylum Planctomycetota; class Planctomycetia; order Planctomycetales; family Planctomycetaceae; genus UBA8437. The sequence goes on from DLVV01000028.1 coordinate 11,110, forward strand.
CAGTGGTTCATCACGGCCCTCAATCGTCAACGTGAACGTCTCCCGCAACTCGGACACTCCGCCGGGAGCCGTCACCGTCAGCGGCAGCACGTGGACGCGACGTTTCGAACCGGGCAGCTTCGTGCGAAACGCTCCGCTCGAACTCCCCGCCTCGATCTTTGCGATCCGGAAGTCCTTGCGAGCCTTGATCACCACCGAGACCCGCTTGGCCCGACTGGGTACCAGCGACCCCAACGTGACCACTCCACCGGCCATCGGGCTGATCGTGAACTCCGACTCGACGGTCGCTTCAATCAGCACGGGGATGCGGGGAGCCTTCTGGTCGTCTGTGACCAGCACGATCGTCTCACGAAGCAGCCCGGCCGGTGCCGAGGGCTTGAGCTCGACGACCAGGTCGTACCGCACGTCGTGAAACTTCGGGAGAAAGCCCAGGCGCCGAACCTCGGCCCGCTTGGTCTCCTCGAGCCGAGCAGAGAGGTGCGGAGAACTGACCTCGATCTGCTTGACCGACCAGTTGGCCCGACCGGCGTACCTCAGCTTCAGGGTGCGGCTGGCCGCCTCGCCCTGGTCGACACCGGTGAAATCGGCCGAACCGGGAGTCAGCACCAGGTCCTTGCGAACCCGCGCGGTGACCGGGATCTTCACTTCCGCGAACGTCGGCTGGTCGAAGATCACCGTCAGCACCGCCGATTTTTTGGTGGCGTTGGTGCGGGTCTTCCGCATGTCCATCGTCACATCGATCGACACCACCTCGCCACTGGCGAGCGTCACCTTGCTGGGCCGGGCAACCGAACAGCCACAGGTGGTCTTCACACCGGAAATGTGGACCGTCTCGCGGTAGAGGTTCTTGACCTGGAACCGATGGGTCACCTTCGACGTCAGCGCGATGACCCCGAAGTCGTGAGACCTCGATTCGAACATCTTCTCGGCCCACGTCGGCTCGGCGGCCCGCGACGACGTGGCGACCGCCGCCAGTCCGCAAGCGACCATCACCACAAGACGACCAGCTCTCTCGCAGCCCACTCTCGAAACGCTCATGGTCTCTGCCTCCATACTCGACGATAATTCGACTGGTTCGGCAATGTCAACGGCGACTCCGTCATCCGGATGTCGTATGACGGATCCAACACCCGAACCGCATTTGCAGGGTTCAGGGATGATGAGATACGATGAAGCTGTGCAAGCCACCGACAACCGTGTTGGCTCCGTACACCACAACCTGAAAATTTCGACCGGAGGTCGACTCCCACGATGACTGAATCTCATTCGACTGGCTCAACTCATCAGCTCTCCCACCGGGTTCTCATCAGCCTCACCATCCTGGCGATGGTGGTCGGCGGTGTGCTGATGCTGGGACGAGGCGGCCCGCTGGGCAACAACGACCTGCTGGCCCAGGCTGCCGACAAGGGCAAGAAGAAGGGAGCGACCGAAAACCCGTTCCCCAACCGCCCGCCGGCCCCCAGCCTTGATGGCGGCATCGGGTGGTTGAACATCAACCCCGGCAGCGAGATCAACCTCAAGGATCTTCGCGGCAAGGTCGTCCTGCTCGACTTCTGGACCTACTGCTGCATCAACTGCATGCACGTGCTGCCGGACCTGAAGTACCTCGAAAAGAAGTACTCCAAGGAACTGGTCGTGATCGGGGTTCACTCGGCGAAGTTCGACAACGAGAAAGACACCGAGGCGATCCGGCGGGCGATCCTGCGATACGAGATCGAGCACCCGGTGATCAACGACGCGAACATGACCGTTTGGCGAAAGTTTGGAGCCAACAGTTGGCCGACCCAGGTGCTGATCGATCCCGAGGGCCGTTACGTCGGCCAGCAGCCGGGAGAAGGCAACCGTGAACTGTTCGACAAGGTGATCGGCCTGCTGATCGACTTCCACAAGAAGAAGGGCACACTCGATACGTCCCCGGTTCGCTTCGATCTTGAGAGCAACCGGCTGAAATCCAGCCCGTTGAAGTTCCCCGGCAAGGTGCTGGCCGACGTTCCCGGCAAACGCCTGTTCATCACCGACACCAACCACAACCGCATCGTGGTCACCAACCTCAGCGGATCGCTGCTGGAGACCATCGGCAGCGGAGCGATCGGTCGCAAGAACGGCCGTTACCCGGCCGCGACTTTCGATCACCCGCAGGGCACGGCGCTCGTCGGTGACGAATTGTACGTCGCCGACACCGAGAACCACATGATTCGCGTGGTGGACCTGAAGAAGAAGACCGTCCGCAACCTGGCCGGCACGGGCAGCCAGGCCCGTTTCCGCGCCGACGGCGGTTCGTTGGCAAAGACGGCCCTGAACAGCCCCTGGGCCCTGTCCCACATCAAAGGGACGCTGTACATCGCCATGGCCGGCCCGCACCAGCTGTGGTCTCACAAGCTCGGAACCGACCGCATCGGCGTCTTCGCCGGCACCGGTCGTGAAGACATCACCGACGGACCGCTCGATCGGTGTGCCCTGGCCCAACCCTCGTCACTGGCCACTGACGGCACGCACCTGTTCGTGGCCGACAGCGAGGGGTCGGCGATCCGACAGGTCGATACCCGCGCGGGAGGTTCGGTCAAGACTGTCGTCGGTGCCCACGACCTGTTCCGGGGCCGGGCACTGTTCGAGTTCGGTGACATCGACGGAATCGGCGACAAGGTCCGGCTGCAACACCCGCTCGGCGTCGCCTTCCACAAGGGCTCGCTCTACGTCGCCGACAGTTACAACCACAAGATCAAGAAAGTGGACCTGAAGACCCGCAAGTCGACCACGTTCCTGGGAAGTGGCAAGCGGGGCGTCACCGTCAAACCGGCACGGTTCGCCGAACCCGGTGGTGTTTCGATTGGAGGCGACACGCTGTACATCGCCGACACCAACAACCACCGCATCTGTACGGTGGACCTGAAGACCGGGACGTTGGCCCAGTTGAAGATCGCCGGCCTCAAGCCGCCGGCACCCTCGGCCGCCGACCACAGCGACCTCGCCGGGAGCGGACAGCCAGTGGCCGTGCCCAACCAGACGATCCAGGCGGGAAAGGCCGTGTCGCTCTCGATCCCCCTGGCCATCCCCGCCGGCTTCAAACTCAACCCCCGCGCCTCGATCATCTATCGTGCGATGGGCAACAAGGGCCAGCAGGTGATCGATTCCGGTGGACTGGGCAAGCGGCGAAAGGCCACGCCCGCCGGCAACGCCGGTGCGACCGCGTCGCTGGCCCTGACGGGCAAACCCGGACAGGCGGTGGTCGAAGTGGCCGTCTCCTACCAGGTCTGCCGCGACGGCAAGGGGGGGTTGTGCAAGCTGCTGACCACCCGCTGGAAGGTCCAGGTGACCGCCACCGCCGACAGCAAGACGACGTCGCTGAAACTCCCGGCGGCCCCCAAGCCCGCTTCGAAGACGGGTCGGAAATCCCGCAAGAAAAAGACGAAATAGACAGCGTGCCGGTACCCACGTGACGGGTTTGACGAAGTCCAGACCACCGACTACGATCGGTGGTTCGCTCTCCTTCTCTTACCCTTTCCGGTCATTGCTCCGCGGAGAATGCCGTCGTGGCTGATATCGTCGTCAAGGACATCTTGGAAGCTGGCATCCATTACGGGCACCGCACCAGTCGGTGGAACCCGAAGATGCGGCCCTACATCTACGGTCGTCGGAACCTGATCCACATCATCGATGTGAAGGAGACGATCCGGGGCCTGATGCGGGCCAAGAAATACCTCAAGCAGGTCGCCGCCAACGGCAGCCTGGTGCTTTTCGTCGGCACCAAGCGACAGGCCGTGGGACCGATCGCCGAAGTCTCCGAGTTGTGCGGCATGCCGTTCGTCAACGAGCGGTGGCTGGGGGGCACCCTGACCAATTACCGCACCATCCGCAGTCGCCTCAACCGGCTCGAGGAACTCGAGTTGCTGGAAGAGAGCGGTGAGATGCTGGCGTTTTCCAAGAAGCGACAAAGCGCGCTGACCCGGGAGCGCCGCAAGATCCACCGTAACCTGTCGGGGATCCGGGACATGGCCCGACTGCCCGAGGCCCTGGTGGTCGTGGACCCCGGTCGCGAATACAACTGCGTCCGCGAAGCACGCATCCTGGGCATCAACGTGATCGCTCTGATCGATACCGATTCCGATCCGGATACCATCGACCTGCCGATTCCCGGCAACGACGACAGCATCCGGTCGATCCGACTCATCCTTGAACACCTCGCCGATGCGGTCAAAGAAGGCAGGGCGATGGTGCCCGAGGAGAAGCCGGTGGCTCGTAAGGACGAGCCCAAGGCGAGACCGTCGCGTTAGCGGCCTCCCGCGGACAATCCCACGCGACGACACTGGGCCAGGTGCCGGCCCCCGGCGACTGGTCCTCCAGGCGAGGTGTTCTTCCGGGACGCCTGGCCACTACCAGGCCACCAGGACGGTCATCTCACACACGCTGAATTCACGCGAGGAGACTCTCGATGGCGGATATCACTGCCGCACAGGTCAAGGAACTGAGACAGTTGACCGACCTGCCGATGATGGAATGCAAACAGGCGCTGGTCGAAGCCGACGGCGACCAGGAGAAGGCGATCGAGATCCTCAAGGAACAGAACCAGAAGGTGATGCTCAAGCGGGCCGATAACGCCACCTCCGAAGGTCGTATCGCCATCGCCATCGCCGACGACGGATCGTCTGCGGCAATGATCGAACTGCAGTGCGAGTCGGCACCGGTGGCCAACAACGACGAATTCCGGGCCCTGGCCGAAAACTGCGCCCGGCAACTGCTGGACGGACCCGGAGCCGACGGGCCCGATGCCCTGCTTGACCAGCCGTCGCCCGACGACGACTCGCGGACACTTCGCGAATCTTACGAGGAAGTGATCAACAAGATCCGCGAAAAGATCGTGCTGGCGAAGGTGATCCGTGTCGACGGACCGGCCGCCGGGTACGTGCACCACGACGGCAAAACCGGCGTCCTGTTCGTAGCCAGCGGCGAGAATTCCTCGGCCGAGGTGCTCCGCGACGTCGCCATGCACATCGCGGCCATGAACTCGACGGTGGTCAACCCCGAGGATCTCGAAGCGGCTGAAGTCGATGAAGCACGGGAACGACTCGCCGAGGAAGCCCGGTCAACGGGCAAGCCGGAGAACATCATCGAGAAAATCGTCGAGGGCCGGATGAAGGTCTTCTACCAGGAACAGGGCGTGCTCAGTGCCCAGCAGTTCGTCAAGGAGGAGTCGAAGACGGTCAGCCAGGTGCTCGCCGAAAGCGGACTGACGGCCAGTGGCTTCACCCGCTGGGTGCTCGGCAACTAGCCAGCCGCACGACTTCCCCCAGACCGACACCCCGGGGGTCCGGATTACGATGACCGACCAAGCGTCCCAGAAACCCGCCTACAGCCGCGTGCTGTTGAAAATGAGCGGCGAGAGTTTCTGTCGCAGCGGCGAATCAGGGATCAGCATGGCCGAGGTGGCCTCGATCTCCGAACAGATTCAGCGGGTCTCCGACAGCGGGGTGCAACTGGCGATCGTCTGCGGCGGCGGCAACATCCTCCGAGGAAAGCACTTCGCCTCGGTCAGCCACGTGATCAATGCCCCCACCGCTCACTACATGGGCATGCTCGCCACCGTCATCAACGGCCTGGCGCTGCAGGACGCGCTGGAAAACGCTGGAGTGCCCACCAGGCTGCAATCGGCAATCCGGATGGAAGGTGTCGCCGAGCCGTTCATCCGGCGTCGCTGCGTGAGACACCTCGAGAAGGGACGCGTGGTGATCCTGGCCGCCGGCACCGGCAGCCCGTTCGTGACCACCGACACCGCCGCCGCGTTGCGGGCCCGCGAGATCGAGGCCGATGTCGTGCTCAAGGCCACCCGCGTCGACGGGATTTACTCCGAAGATCCCGAAAAGAACCCTCACGCGGTCCGCTACAACGAGATCACCTACCAGGACGTACTGCGGCAGGGACTGGAAGTGATGGACGCCCAGGCCATTCACCACTGCATGGAACACCAGCTTCCGATCGTGGTCTTCAACTACCAGAAGGAAGGCAATATCGAGCGGGTGATCGCGGGTGAACGCGTCGGCACCAGGGTGATCGCCACGCTGGACGAGTAGACGCACCCCCCCTTGCATGACCGTCCGCATCGGGTACCTTTGAGGCCACGACGGCATCAGACAGCAACGACGGACGGCAACGATGGACCAGGACGAAATTCTGTTGGATTGCGAAGACCGCATGGAGAAGGCGGCCGGCGTTTTCCAGGGGCAGTTGCAGGGACTCCGGACCGGGCGAGCAACCCCCTCGCTGGTCGATTCCCTGAGGGTCGAAGCCTACGGGGCTCCGACTCCGCTGAAACAACTGGCCAACATCAGTGTCCCCGAGCCCCAGCAGATCGTGATCCGGCCGTTCGATCCCGGAGTGATCAGCGACATCGTCAAGGCGATTCAGACCAGCGAACTCGGCCTGTCCCCCAACTCCGACGGCCGGCTGGTGCGGCTCAATATCCCCGCCCTCTCGACCGAACGACGTCGGCAGTTGGTCTCGCGGGTCAAGGAACTGGCCGAAGAGGCCCGTGTGGCGATCCGCAATGTCCGCCGGGATGCCAACAAGCACGCCGAGCAGGGCGAGAAACAGAAGACGTTCTCCGAGGACGACCGCGATCAGACCAAGGACGAGATCCAGGAACTGACCAAGCGGTTCGAGGGGAAGGTCAACAACCTCGCGTCGTCGAAAGAGACCGAGGTGATGGACGAGTAGCCGGTTCAGCGGGAATCCCGGCAACGCGGCGACTCGCTCACGGCGGGTCTTCCCCACCAGGGTGCCATGGGTGGCATCGGCAGATCCGCTTCAGGCCTCGCCAGGCCCCCCGGATCGGTCCGTACTTTTCGACGGCACCGATCATGTAGTGGCTGCAGGTCGGCTGAAACCGACATTGCCTTCCGATGATCGGACTCAGTGTCCACTGGTAGATCCGGACCAGGCCGACCAAAATCCACGCCATCGCCCGGCTCGGCACTCCCGCCACGCCTCGAAGCGGCCGTGTCATTCGGACATCCTGACGGCCAGCTTGTTGGACAGCTGCAACAGCGATCGCTCCAGGTCCTCGAGAGTCGGATCAGCTCCCTGGCGAGGAATCAGCACCAGGTCGAGTCCGGCGGGCAGAACGTGTTGCTGAAGCCTAAACGCCTCGCGGAGCAGCCGTTTCAGTCGACCCCGGCGGACAGCGTTGCCGTGTTTCCTGGAAACACTCAGGCCGAATCTCGTCCCCCGCTGCTCATTCCCGACATCGGCGTAGACCAGCAACTGGCCATCGCCGGCCCGACAACGAGCGGCGTAGACCCGTTCGAAGTCCCGTTGATGGCGGAGGCGACGCCAGACAGGAAGACGGCGGTTGGCGGGAGGAATCGTCATTGGGTGAACCCGTGATCGGACGTGGCCACGTCACTGATCCTCTCGATTCTCCTCATCCTCGGGCGGCACCTGCAAGGGCCACATCGGGTCTGGGGGAGGGTCGGCTGGAGGCAGGCTGTCGCGGACCTGGCGACGCAGGCGACCTCCCATCATCACCACCACCGCAATGGCCCCCAGCCCCAGCAACACGACCACGACCAGGCCCACCAGCAACAGGACCGAGCCGACTTCCTTGGCCAACCCTGAGGGGGTTTCACCGATCCCGCTGCCGGCCTGGCTCAATAGCATCCACACGGTCACGACTCACCCCACAATCCATCTCGCGGAGATGTCCCACTGCCCGCCTCCGAATCGGCCAGCCGCTCGTACAACGCCTGCTGCTCGTCGGACGTCTCGTCGGGAACGACGATCCGCACCTCGACAAGTTGATCCCCCTGTGTCCCGGTCTTCTGGTTGTGAATCCCCTTGCCCTTCAGCCGGAGCTTGGCACCGCTGGAGGTGCCAGGCGGAACGGTCAGGACAACCGGACCCTCGTCGAGCGTCGGCACCTCGATCCGCGCACCGAGCACCGATTCGGCCGGTGTCACCGGCAGCTCGATCAACACGTTGTCACCCTCTCGACGGAACCACGGATGCGGCGAGATTTCCACGGTCACCATCAGGTCGCCGGGCGGTCCACCGGAACCGGCTGCACCCTGCCCCTTGAGCCTGAGCACTTCGCCGCTGTGAATCCCTGCCGGAATCTTGATCGTCAACCGTTCCGTCCGGCCTCCCGCACCGTCGGGCCGCGTCGAAAGCTCGTGGCCTCCCCCGGACACCGCGACCTGGAAGGGAACACGAATCGACGTGCGAATGTCCTGTCCTCGTCGAGCCGCAGGTCGGCGGCCGGGGGCGGATCCGCCACCCCCGCCGAACAGGTCCCCCAGGTCGACACCGCCGCCGAAGAGGCTCTGGAAGTCGAACCCGCCGGGCATGGCTCCGGGTGGAAATCCCCCGGCCCCGGCGGCCGACGCCTGGCGGAAGGCCGGACCGAAGCGGTCGTATTGTCCCCGGGTCTCGTCGTCGCCGAGAACCTGGTAGGCCTCCTGCACCTCCTTGAACCGATCGGCAGCGCCGTGGTCGTCGGGGTTCTTGTCGGGATGGAACTTGCGAGAGAGTTTCTTATACGCCTTGCGGATGTCGTCATCCGACGCTCCGCGCGAGACTCCCAGCACATCGTAGAAATCGCGATCAGCCATCGTGGTCGGTCTGTGTCCCTTCCAACCCGCGTCTCTTCCAGCGTGAGTCGCTTTCGAAACGGCAGGACGCGACCTATTCTGCTGAGACCATGTGGCGATTCGCAATCCAGAATCTTGTCTCGAGACCGCTTCGGTCACTGCTTGCCCTGGCGGGACTCTCGGTCGCCATCGCCGGAATGGTCGGTTTGTTCTCGGTCGCCGAAGGCATCGACCGCATGGTCACCGACACGTTCAGCCGGATTCCCGGCCTGGCGATGATGCAAACCGGTGCTCCGCTGCCGCTGTTTTCCAGGATGCCGGCCGGGTGGGCCAAGGAAATCGAGCAACTCGACGGCGTGCGAGTGGTCAATCCCGAGGTCTGGTCTCGTGTGAACGTGATCGAGGGCAAACGGGTGATCGCACCACCCCGGTTCCTCTTCGGGACCAATATCGCCACCCGGAAAAAACTCGAAACCGATGTCTATCGGGACGCGATGGTCGATGGCCGTTTCCTGGACGGCACCGATCACAACCAGTTGCACGCGGTCATCAGCCGACAGATCGCCGAAGACAACAACGTCGGGGTCGATGACAAACTGTCGATCAACGGCGACGACTTCCGGATCGTCGGCATCTACCATTGTGGCCAACTGATGCTCGACGTCTCGATCATCGTCGACATCGACCTGCTCCGTCGCCAGATCCGCTTCGATCGCGACAGCGTCTGCGCGTACTACATCGAACCGGACGGCACGGTCGAGAACGACGTCCTGGTCAAGCAGATCCGCGAACTGTTCAAGGGCCGAGAGATCCAGTCGACCGGGAACATCGCCGGGGCCATTGCGACCGGGCACCCGCTGATCGACCTGCTGCTGGCGATCCAGAACTGGCTCGCAGGAGGCACCAGGGCATCGACCGACATGGCGACCGATGCCGACGCCGAGCCCATCGAGGTGCGTACGGCCAACGACTGGGCCGAGCGGTTCGACGAATTCAGCACCGACCTGAACCTGTTCCTGGGAGTGATGACCGGTATCGGCGTGGTGATTGCCGTGCTGTCGATCATCAACACGATGCTGATGAGCGTGACCGAGCGGATCATCGAATTCGGCATCCTGAAGGCCAACGGATGGGGCCGTCGCGATGTGGTGATGCTGATCACCTGCGAAAGCGCCGTACTGGGAGTCGCCGGGGGAGTGATTGGCTGCCTGCTGGGGTGGATCGGCACCGACATCATCAACAGCACCTGGCCCGATCGCCTGCAGTTGTATGCCAGCCCTTCCCTGCTGGCCTTCAGCCTGATCTTCAGCACCACGCTGGGTATCGGCGGGGGACTCTATCCGGCCACGTGGGCCATGCGTCTTTCGCCCATGGAGGCCATCCGCCGTGGCTAGTGGTCCGGTGACGACACGATGAACAAACCCACACCGATTCCCGCGATCGAGATCGAGGAGCTGACCAAGGAGTTCACGATCGGTTCGACGACCGTCCGGGCACTCCGGGGAGTGACAACGACCGTTTCGGGTGGCAGTTTCCAGTTCGTACTGGGCCCCTCGGGAAGCGGCAAAAGCACGTTGCTGTACCTGCTGGGGGCCCTCGACCGACCCACCACGGGATCGATCACCATCGACGGACGGAAGATCAACGAATTGTCCCGCGACGACCAGGATCGATTCCGTCGGCACGAGGTGGGATTCGTCTTCCAGAGCTTCAATCTGCTGGGAAATCTGACGGCGATCGAGAACGTGCTGGCCCCGTTCCTGCCGATCGGCGTCAGTGCCGACCTGCGGCAGCAGGCCGATCACCTGATCGAGCAGGTCGGACTCGGTGACCGACGTCATCATCGCCCGCGAGAACTCTCAGGAGGCGAACAGCAGCGGGTGGCCATCGCACGGGCACTGCTGAAGCAACCCAAGCTGGTGCTCGCCGATGAACCCACCGGGGAACTCGACCACAAGACCGGTGGAGAGGTGATGGGATACCTCCGCAGGCTCCGCGAGGAACAGGGTGCCACGGTGGTGGTGGTGACACACGACGAGAGCTACATCGAGCCGGGAGACAAGATTCTGCGGCTCCTGGACGGGGAGGTCGTCAGCAATACGCAGCCCGGCGAGTGACAGCCGCCGAACTCACGCCAATGCCCCCTGGATCCGCTCGACCGCGTTGGCACCCGAATCGGTCGGATGCCCTTCCCAGATCACCGTGCCCCCCTTGTCGACCAGGTAGGCCGATGGGTAGGCCCTGACCGCGTACCTGTCGCAGACAACCCCCGCCTTGTCGTGAAGCACGGTGAACGGGATGTTGCGGTTGGCCACGTGAGTTTCGACCTCGTCGAGACTGTCGATGGCTCCGTTGTCGACCTCGATGATCACCAGGCCCTTTTCGGACCACTTCTCATGCCAACTGACCAGTTGGGGCTCCATCATGCGGCAGCCGCCTCAGTGCATGAAGCTGAACTCCAGCCACACCACGCTCCCGGCCAGCCCCTTGATCGTGAGTGGGGCATCAGCATTAAACCACGTGCCTCCGGATTCCAGAGGCGGAGGCGTCTTGCCCAGGAAGCTGCCGTACAACTTCCCGCCGGGCCCCAGCGATATCCCGGCACCGTCACAACCAACCAGGCTGGCAACCCCGCCAGCCATCCCGGCCAATGCCGTTCGTCGGGTCATACCACTCATCGATCCGAGGCTCCCTTCTTACCCGATCCCAATCCGCACGTGATTCTAGGGGCTCCGCTTCCCGCTCGGCAACAGGATTCTCCTCCCCGTGGCGCCGCTTGTCGCCCTCCCGATCGACTGGTACGGTTGATGAGAACGGCCGCGTGGCCCGTCCACGGCCCGATTCTTCCCCCCCTCCCACTCGCCCCGATTCCATGCCACAATCTCATTCGACCACCATCCTGGCGGTTCGCCGTGACAACACCGTGGCGATTGGCGGTGACGGCCAGGTCACCTACGGCGACACGGTGCTGAAGGCCGACACGACCAAGATCCGCAAGTTGCTCGACGGGCAGGTCCTGGTCGGTTTCGCCGGCAGCACCGCCGACGCGTTCGCGTTGCTCGAGCGGTTCGAGGCGAAGTTGAAGGACTTCCCGGGCAACATTCCTCGCGCGGCCACCGAATTGGCTCGCGACTGGCGGACCGACCGCGTGCTGCGACGGCTGGAGGCGATGATGATCGTTGTCGGACCCACCGACAGCCTGCTGGTCACCGGTAACGGCGATGTCGTCCAACCATCCGACGGGATCCTTGGCATCGGCTCTGGCGGCCAGTACGCCGTCGCCGCCGCCCGCGCCCTGGTGGCTCACACCGAGATGGCATCGGGCGACATCGTCCGAGCCGCCCTGGGCGTTGCCTCGGAAATTGACGTGTACACCAACAACGCGGTGGTCGTGGAGGAACTGACGTGTCCGAACTGACCCCCCGGCAGATCGTCGCCGAACTCGACCGACACATCATCGGCCAGGATGCCGCCAAGCGATCCGTCGCCATCGCGCTGCGAAACCGCTGGCGATGGAAGCAGCTGCCCGACGACCTCCGGCGAGATGTCACGCCGAAGAACATCCTGATGATCGGGCCCACCGGTGTGGGCAAGACCGAGATCACCCGCCGGCTGGCCCAGTTGACCGGAGCCCCGTTCGTGAAAGT
>DLVV01000028.1:23659-25104 GCA_003445035.1 Planctomycetaceae bacterium
GAGGCATCGAAGTACACCGAGGTGGGGTACTACGGGCGGGATGTCGAGAGCATGATCCGCGACCTGGTCGACGCAGCGATCCACATGGTTCGAGAACAGAAACAGGCCGAAGTCCAGGAGGAGGCCGCAGCCAAGGCCGAAGAACGGTTGCTGGACATGCTGGTGCCGCCGACCGACTGGACACCGGGGGAGGATCCCGAAGAGGAGACCAAAGCCATCGAACGGCACGAACGGACTCGTGAGAAATTCCGCAAGATGCTCGCCAACGGGGAACTCGAAGACAGCCTCGTCGACGTCCATGTCGAACAACGACAGTCACCCGTCCAGGTCTTCTCAACCATGGGCCTGGAACAGGTCGACCTCGACGTCCAGAACATGCTCGAGCGTTTCATGCCACGCCAGGGCAGCGACCGCGAACTGCCGGTCTCGGAGGCCAGGAAGGTGTTGATCGAGCAGGAAGTCGAAGGACTGCTCGATGACGATGCGGTCTCTGAAGAAGCCGTTCGACTGGCCACCGACAATGGGATCGTCTTTCTCGACGAGATGGACAAGATCTGCGGGCCCGAGGATTCGGGCAAGGGCGGAGCCGATGTCAGCCGCCAGGGCGTGCAACGGGACCTGTTGCCGATCATCGAAGGAACCACGGTGCAGACCCGCAACGGGTCGATCAACACCGAGCACATCCTGTTCATCGCCGCCGGAGCATTTCATCGTTCGCGGCCCAGTGACCTGATGCCCGAACTGCAGGGCCGGTTCCCGATCCGCGTCGAACTCGACGACCTGACTCAAGATGACTTCGTCCGGATACTCACCGAACCCTCCAGTAGCCTGACCCGCCAGTACGAGGCGCTGCTGGCCGCCGACGGAGTGAAGCTGAAGTTCACCAAGGGCGGGGTCGCGGCGATCGCCAACATCGCCTACCAGGTCAACCAGTCGACCCAGAACATCGGTGCCCGACGACTGCACACGATTCTCGAGAGACTGCTGGAAGCGGCCAGCTTCGAGGCACCCGAGGACGGGCAGGGGACACTGAAGATCGACGAAACCTACGTGCAGGCGGCTCTCGAAGAGGTGTCCCGCGACGAGGACCTCAGCCGATTCATCCTCTAGAGGATTTCGGGGCGCTACTAGTCCATCTGTCGCTGCTGCTGCCGCCAACGCTTCCGCAATCGACGCCGCTCCCGCTTGCTCAGGCCCTTCAAGGCCTCGGGGTCGGGAAACACGTTGTTCGATGAGGGCTCGACGTCGTCAATCCGATAGTGCGACTCGTCGTCCTGAAAGCTGCTACGAGTCGTGTCGTCGTATTCCGAGTAAGCGTAGTCGTCTTCTTCGACCTCCTGCTCCTCGACTTCGCTGTACCCGTCGTCCTCCTGCTCCTCCTCGCCGTACTCCTCCTCTTCGGTGGACTCTTCCTCAGCAGACTCCTCCTCTTCGACCAGCTCCTC
>DLVV01000028.1:25467-31052 GCA_003445035.1 Planctomycetaceae bacterium
TCTTCGACCAGCTGGTCCTCTTCCCCGGAGAAGATCCTCTTTTTCGATCGCCACTTTCGGCGGGGAGCGGGTTCGGGCGAAACGTGAACAACATGCCTGAGGAACACACCCATCGAAACGACCATCAGGGCGGGGGCCGAGACCATCGCAGCGAGCTTCAGGAACGCCACCATGTGGGGGGAAAGTTCGATCACCGACGCGTTGATCACCGTCGGTTCCAGGATCAGCACCAGCCCCGCGACGGCTGTCGCGGTCGAGAGCCACAACAGCAGGCGAGCCGTACGGCTGGTCTTCATTTCGCCGTCCATAACCAGGATGACACTGGCACCCAACGCGGCCAAAGGCAGCAGCCAGGCAAGAACCTCGCGCTGCCAGACACCCTCGAACTCGAACTGTGACACCAGCACCTGGGAAATCGCCTGGTGGGCACCGGTGCCGACGATTCCGGCAATCACCAACCAGCTGATCGCCACTCGGGTCCAGGCCCGGTAACGCCCGTCGAAGTCGGTCAGGCAATGGCCTCGTACCCAGCCGATCACCAGTGCCAACTGTGCCGCCACGACCAGCAGGGCGCTGGCCGTCCACGTCGCCGCGTGCGGCGTGTCGACACCGAACACACTCTTGTGGGCACTACGGAACAGTTCGGGGACACTCTCCTGGAACCACGCCGCCGCAATCACGGCGTCGCATGCTCCCAACAACAACAGCGACCAGGCCAACACCGCCCACGCCGATCGAGGAACAACCATCCTGATACTCAGGGTCGCCGGCCTGGACGATTGGACCTGGGACGTCTCGCCACCGTCAACAGCCGCCGTCGCTTCGGCCGTCTCTGGTGACTCCTGGTCGACTGCCAGCCGCCTCCGTCGTCGCTCATCCAGCCAGCGTGCACCGGCGAATCGCATGGCCATCGCACCCACTCCTGTTTCCAGAACGCCCGATCGATCGGTTCTCGCCGCCGTCGTCGGATTCGAACAGCCCACAACGGGCTCATTCGCTCTTTATCGGCTCTCTCCACCCACTTTCGTTGGCCCAACCGCTGCCCCGACCAACATTTCCGGGCTATGCTTTGTGAGGACGACCGTCTGTGAGGACGGTCCAGATCGGGACCACGCGGGTCCGGGGTGACTCACCATGACATCTCATTCCTCCTTCCCACTGGGAGATTCGGGGCGTTCGCGACGTCGCCTGCTGGTGATCCAGGCGGCCGCGGAGGAGGAGGAAAAGCGGGCGAGGAAGCTGGCGCGGACAGCACAACGGGCTGCCGACAGTGACCAGAAAGAGCGCGCGGGCAAGGATCTTGCCGGCGTTCAAACCGGGGAGGCGGTTGGACGAGCCGTGCCCGAATTGATCGGAGATGGAACATCGGCCGAAGGGAATCCGGATGGGTCCGAAAACGACACCCTGCAGTTGCGAACCTTTGATCCCGGAGATGACGATCCCGACCGGAAAGACGTCCTGGAGACGATCCGCGAGCTGATGTCGGGCCCGCGCCCGGCGACCTGGGTCTTCTGCGGAGACGAACCGGTTGAAACGGCCTTCCCCAACCAGTTCGCCGCCGAACTCCGCACCACCTACCGCCGGCCGCTTGACGTGGTCGTGAACACGCTGGTGCCCGATTCACCGATCAAGATGGTCCTCGAACACCTCGAGTGGCAAGTGGGCCGATTTCATCCCGACGTGGTCAATCTGGTCATCGGTTCAACCACGGCGTCGACCGGACCGGGATTTGCCGCGACACTGACCACGCTTGTCGATCGGCTGCAGGAGCTGGGAGCGGCGGTCGTGATACACGCTCCTGACCCGGACGGATCCGACGAGCTTCAGATCCAGGTCGACGAGATCCGCGAGTTGGCCGGCGGACGGGCCATTCCGATGGTCGACCACGCCGGCGCCGACGGCGACCAGCAACGGGTGGACCGTCTCTGTAAGGCACTCAAGCTGCAACGTCCCGTCAGCTAGTCGTCCGGCGACTCGGAGCTCGACTCAGAAGCCTTCTTGAAGGTCGCGATGGCTTTCTTGAAGCGCACAACTGTTTCGGCCATCATCGGAGTCCACCCGAATTCCCTCAATCGGTCCACCGGGAAGATCCTGCCGCTGCCCATCGGCACAATCTCGACGCGAATGTAGTTCGGATGAAACGAAATCCGCGTAGCATCCATAGTCCCTTCATTCACTTCGGTGTCCGCGGTCTGGACCATGTACTTGACATGGAACATGCCGACGACGACCTCAACTGCAGACGGTGGTGGTGACGCCATGTTGATCGGCGAGTTGCAGCCCGCAAGGACAAGTGCCAACAGCCCCAGTGCAACTGCAACGACTTGAGATTTCATCTCTGCGTCTCTTTCAGTTTCCTGAGCCCGTTACTTGCCGCCTGATGCCTGGGCGGCGACCGCTTTCATCCAGTCCTGCAATGCCCGCACACGCGGCACGGGGTTCTCGACCATCGCCTCGAGCGCCCGCACCACGGCCAGGCACCCTGGAACGGTCGTCACGCAGGGCACCCCGTGGGCCACCGCAGCAGCGCGGATCTTGCCCTCGTCGGTCCGGGCCCCCTTACCGTTGGGCGTGTTGAAGATGAACTGGATGTCGCCATTGGCGAGGTAGTCCAGCAGGTTGGGTCGACCCTGCGCCAGCTTCTTGATCGCCTCGACTTCAACCTCTCCCTCGCGGAGAACCTCGGCCGTCCCCGCGGTGGCCACCAGCTGAAATCCCATGTCCGTGAGCCGACGCGCCGGCTCAATCATCGCCGCCTTGTGCGGGCTGGCCATGCTGATAAACACCCGCCCCTCGCGAGGCAGGTCGTTCCCGGCTGCCAGCTGGCTCTTGGCAAACGCTACGGCGAACGACTCGTCGATCCCCATCACTTCGCCGGTCGACCGCATCTCGGGCCCCAGGATGATATCGACACCGGCAAACCGGTTGAACGGAAAGACGCTCTCCTTGACCGACGTGTGCTCGGGAACAATCTCGGTCGTCACGCCCAGTTCCGCGAGTGTCACTCCGGTCATCACCTTCGCCGCCACCCGGGCCAGCGAGATGCC
Source organism: Planctomycetaceae bacterium (assembly GCA_003445035.1). GTDB lineage: Bacteria > Planctomycetota > Planctomycetia > Planctomycetales > Planctomycetaceae > UBA8437. The sequence continues at coordinate 28,515 of DLVV01000028.1, forward strand.
GGTGGACTTGGAGACGAACGGCACCGTCCGGCTGGCCCGTGGATTCACCTCCAGCACATACAGCTTGTTGTCCTTCACGGCAAACTGGATATTCATCAACCCGCGAACCTGCAGTGCCTCGGAAAGCCGACGTGCCGCCTGCTTGATCTCCTCGATCATCTCTGCCGACAGCGAGTAGGGGGGCAGGGCGCAGGCCGAGTCGCCCGAGTGCACCCCGGCTTCCTCGATGTGCTCCATCACGCCACCGACCAGGGTCATCTGGCCGTCCCCAATCGCATCAACGTCGACCTCGATCGCGTCCTCGAGGAACTTGTCGATCAGCACCGGATGGTCCGGCGACGCTTCGACCGCCTCGGCCATGTACCGGACCAGGGACGTCTCGTCGTAACAGATCTCCATCGCCCGCCCACCCAGCACGTAGCTGGGGCGAACCAGGATGGGATAACCGACCTGGTCGGCCACCGCCCGGGCCTGTTCGACGTTGGTCGCGATTCCGTTGGCCGGCTGGCGGAGGCCCGCCTGGCGAAGAATCGACTGGAACCGTTCACGATCCTCGGCCGCGTCGATCATGTCCGGGCTGGTGCCGATGATCGTCACTCCCGAAGCCTCGAGCCCCCGGGCCAGGTTCAACGGCGTCTGGCCACCAAACTGTACGATCACTCCGTCGGGATTCAGCCGGTCGCAGATGTTGAGCACGTCCTCGGTCGTCAGCGGCTCAAAGAACAGCAGGTCCGAAGTGTCGTAGTCGGTCGAGACCGTTTCGGGATTCGAGTTGACCATGATGCTCTCGATTCCCAGTTCGCGGAGAGCGAACGAGGCCTGGCAGCAGCAGTAGTCGAACTCGATTCCCTGGCCGATCCGATTGGGACCACCACCGAGAATCATGATCCGCGGATGGCCGTCCTCGTTATCCGGTGTCTCGTCCTCGTCCTCGTACGTCGAATAGTAGTACGGCGTGTACGCCTCGAACTCGGCCGCACACGTATCGACCTGCTTGAACGTCGCCACGATGCCCAGCCCCAGGCGATGACTCCGCACCTCGCTCTCACTCGTATCCCACCACCCGGCAAGCTGCTGATCGGAAAACCCGTTCCGCTTGCCCTCGCGGAGCACCTCAGCCGGCACATTCTCCAGGCGATCGTACCCCCGTAGCCGCCGTTCGAATTCGACCAATTGCCGCAACTGGTACAGGAACCACGGGTCGATCCCGGTCAGTTCTCGGATCTCTTCCACGGACATCCCGTCCAGGAAAGCGAACCTCAGGAAAAAGATCCGCTCGTCGTTGGCGACCGAGAGTTTCTGCTGGATCTGATCGGTGGTCGGCTGTCGATCGGTGCCCCAGAGATCCTTCTTGCCGCCACCGAGACCGAAATGCCCAATTTCCAGGCCCCGCAACGCCTTCTGCAGAGATTCGCGAAAGGTCCGCCCGATCGCCATCGTCTCGCCGACCGATTTCATCTGGACGGTCAACTCGGGATCGGCATCAGGAAATTTCTCGAACGTCCATCTCGGGATCTTGGTCACCACGTAGTCGATGGTCGGCTCGAAACAGGCGGGTGTTTCACGAGTGATATCGTTGGAGATCTCGTCGAGCCGATAACCGACGGCCAGCTTTGCGGCGATCTTGGCGATCGGAAAACCGGTCGCCTTGCTCGCCAGCGCACTCGAACGGCTGACCCTCGGATTCATCTCGATGATCACCATCCGATCCGATTCCGGGTCAATCGCAAACTGGACATTCGATCCACCGGTCTCGACCCCGATTTCACGCATGCAGGCGATCGTCGCATCCCGCATCCGCTGATACTCCTTGTCGGTCAACGTCTGGGCCGGCGCAACAGTGATCGAGTCTCCGGTGTGAACACCCATCGGATCGAGGTTCTCAATCGAGCAGATGATCACGACGTTGTCGGCAACGTCCCGCATCACCTCCATCTCGAACTCTTTCCACCCGATCACCGACTCCTCGAGCAGCACCTCATGGACCGGCGAGAGTTCCAGCCCGCGACGGACCTTCGCCTCGAACTCGTCCTTGTTGTAGGCAATCCCTCCGCCGGAGCCGCCCAGCGTGTAGCTGGGTCGAATGACAATCGGCAGGCCAATCTCCCGGACCGCCTGGCGACCCTCCTCCAGGTTGTGGACGATGAAACTGGTGGGGACATCCAACCCGATCGATTCCATCGCCTTCTTGAAGCTCGCCCGCTCCTCAGCCTTCGCGATCACATGCTCCTTGGCCCCGATCAACTCGACGCCGAGTTGGTCGAGCACACCACGGCGGGCCAGGTCCATGGCGACGTTCAATCCCGTCTGCCCGCCCAGGGTCGGCAACAGCGCGTCGGGACGCTCGGTCTCGATGATCTTCTGGACGTACTGCCAGGTGATCGGCTCGATGTAAGTCCGATCCGCCATCTCGGGATCGGTCATGATCGTGGCGGGGTTCGAGTTGACCAGGGTCACCTCGTACCCTTCCTCGCGCAAAGCCTTGCACGCCTGGACACCTGAATAGTCGAATTCACAGGCCTGGCCGATCACGATCGG
>DLVV01000028.1:31228-32588 GCA_003445035.1 Planctomycetaceae bacterium
GTCCGATCCGCCATCTCGGGATCGGTCATGATCGTGGCGGGGTTCGAGTTGACCAGGGTCACCTCGTACCCCTCTTCCCGCAACGCCTTGCAAGCCTGCGCGCCCGAATAGTCGAACTCGCACGCCTGACCGATCACGATCGGACCCGATCCGATGATCAGGATCTTCTGGATGTCGTCTCGACGAGGCACGGCCACACCTTGTCACGTGAGGCCCCCGACGGCGGCAGTCCACCGGATGGGGACAAATTTTCCCAACCGTAACAATCTGAATGACAGATGCAAGAGTCTCCATGGCGGGGAAGCACTCATTCCAGTCACCAGATTCCCGTACACACAACAGCCGGTTGGCTCGACCTCGCTGGTTCCTCACGACACAATGACGTCGCCAACGCTTGTTAGTCACCTCGCGAGGACATCACCGTGAAGACGCTCGTATCCACCCTGCTCGTCCTGGTCGTCGCTGCTGCCGGAACCGCGGTCGCCGCTGCACCCACCGTACAGCTGAAGCCGGCAACCGACTCGGTCAAGGTGACCATCGATGGCAAACCTTTTGCCACCTACAACACCAGCAGCAAATTGCCCAAGCCGTTCTTCCTGCCGGTCCGTGGCCCCGAGGGAACTGTCATCACCCGGGCACTCGAACACCAGGAAGACCATCCGCACCACAAGGGGGTCTGGGTCGCCGTCGACGAAATCAACGAAGTGAAGTTCTGGGCCGAAAAGGGCAAGATCGTCAACCGCAAGGTCACCCTGGAAACCCCCAGCGGCAACCCGGCGGTGATGGTTGTCACCAACGACTGGCTCGGCAATGACAACAAGCCGATTGTTGTCGAGACGACCCGGATCAGCATCTTCGCCAACCGCCTGTTCTCCTACGACATCACCTTCACCGCCCATCGCAAGACGGTCACCTTCGGCGACACCAAGGAGGGACTGTTCGGGATCCGCATGCGGAACGAACTTCGTGAAAAAGATGGTGGCAAGGTGGTCAATGCGGGCGGAGCAGCCGGTACCGCCAAATGCTGGGGACGAGTCAGTAACTGGATCGATTACTACGGCACCGTCAAAGGCAAGACCGTCGGGATGACACTCTTCGATCACCCGCTGAACTTCCGACGCTCCAGATATCACGTCCGCAACTACGGTCTGTTCACAATCAGTCCCTTCGGCGAACGGGCCTACACCGGAGGCAAGCGGCCGGCCAATCCCGCCATCCTGGCTCGTGGTGGCAAGCTGAGACTCCGCTACGGGCTCTATGTCCACGCCGGCGATACCATCAAGGGACAGGTCGCCAAGACCTACGTCAGCTACCTCAAGATCTCAGGCGACAGCTTTGCGCAGGCGGCAGCGGCCAAGGC
>DLVV01000431.1 GCA_003445035.1 Planctomycetaceae bacterium
CAAAACCGGCAACCATGTTCTGGTCGCCCGATTATCCACTCTCGTTGACCGTCGGGGAACCGATCCGAGAGCTCTTTGCCTGATTGGCTTGCGAGTAGAACCGGGCCCTCGGAGTGACCGCGGCTGTCGGCTCGCGGGGTCCACACCGCGTGGAACTCAGGCACCGGGCAGCATCGACTGGATCCCACTGGAGAGCAGCGGGTCCATCTGCGGTGCACACCATGCCACGCTGACGGCGTACCCACCCTGTGGATAAGCGTTCCTTGTCGGGATGTACCACGGCCCACCGTCACCGTACGCGGCACAGGCCACAAAACGGTTGGGGGCGGCAGCCTGTGCACGGAATTGATACTCCACAAAACACTCGGCCGGCAAATGCAGAACCGACACGTCGTTCACATGCAGTGAACTGAGCGTGATCGGGATTTTCGCTTTCACCCGACGAATGAACGCGACGGTGTAGGACGGACGGTTTCGCGAGACGACCCGGTTCTTCTTGTTCGAGATCCCGGCCATCAACTGCTCCTCGTCGAAAGCGGGGTTCAGTGGCGGCAGGATATCGTGGGTCTCCCACGCCAGGGATTCGATGGGCCGCGGTGTGAGTTCGGTTTCCGATTCAACCATGCCCTGGAACATTCGTTGAGTGAGTTCGACCCGGGCCTTCTTGGACCCGTTGTTGTACTTGCCCGCGCCGATGTTGCCACCACAGCCGTTGAAGTACAGGTGCACGCAACCGGGATCCTGCTGCTCCCGCCGACGTCGCGCCAGGCCACAGAAATCGGCGCTCACCCTGCCATCGCCGTAGTAGCTCATCGGGTGACACGCGTAGTAGTGCGACGCGACCAGCTTCTTCTTTCCACTATAGAAGGCGACCGTCTTGAGCATCGGATCGATCAACCCCTCGGGAAATCGGTGATGCTCCGGCTTGGTAGATGAACTGCCACGCTGGGACATCACCTTGCCATTCAACCCGATGATGCGTCGATTTCCGGCAACCTGGTCGACGCGTGCTTCACCGGTCGCGACGTGAGTCACCGGAACAGACCTCTTGATTGCTGCACCGACAGCCTTGTGCCCGGCATCAAGACAACGTCGAAAAAATCCCGGCTCGACAATGTGTGGCAGGTCGCCCTGTTCGAGGATAATCTTCTCGGCATCCATGCAGGCAAACGGCGCGTTGTGCTGATGCACACACTGGACGGCCACACGGTCGATGGTCGTCCCGGCCGCATCGGCCAGGGCCGTTCGCCACTGGAGATGGGCCGAGTTGAGAATCCCCGTCCAGTCCACCGCGCACACGACGATCGGTCGCCCGGCACCAAGCAGGACATACCCGATGGCCTCCAGCGGGTCATCGACACCAACAACCGGCTTGATCCAGCCACCGCAGAGCGAATGATTCATCGGCGGCGTGACATCAAACCGAAACGTGGCCAGTTGCAGGTTGCCGGTCTTCCCGGCAGCATTCGCCTGGCCGGACAAAACGGAACCGGCCAAAACGGCGCCCGCCGACGCGCTGATGAAATCCCGACGATTGGGATCGGTGTTCATGTGTTCTCTTTCTCGAGTGTGGAGTGATGACACTTCCCGGGCCTGCGGGAATGTCTCGACGATTGTTTCGGCTAACTGCCACCGCGTCTGTCCTGTACCGCTCGTTCTGGCGTGAATTGAAATGAGTACAAGTCGGCATCCTTCAACACGAACCTCAGGCGAACGGGACGACCGGACAGCGAACTGACGTCCGGGCCACGTTTCCACCGCACGATGTGTTCGACACTGTCGCCGATCGATTCGATGCAGTCCTCGAGTCGAAATCCTGGAATGGCCTGTCCGTCCGCCTCCTGGATCTCGATCCGCAGGCTGCCGGCTGCGGAGGTCGAGTAGTTGAGTGCCAACCTGTCACCGGAGAATCGCAGTGATTTCGTGACCAGTTCACCGCCGGCGAACGGCGCGCGGGCCGAGACGAAACCATCCAGTCGGATCGTGTAGCGACGCAACCGCGAGGAGCCGTCACGCCAATAGCCTTCGCGAAAAAGCATCGACAGTTCCCTTGGTGCCCCGTCGCGTTCCGAAGCTGTCTCGAACAACCCGTAGCTCTGGTAATTGTCGCCATACATCCAGTTTGTCGTCCCGGGACCGGCTTCGGGCCCCGGACGCATGAAAGCCTCGTCCCAGCGATGAAATCGAACACCGTCACGGCTGCTCATAAACAGCCCGTCGGTCAGGTCCGACCCCACCCGGGCGTAAGCCGCCGCCAGTTCCTTTCGCAGGTCGACCGGCTCCAGTGACCGGATTTGCCCCGTGATCTTCCTGGCCGTGTAACGAGTTGGAAACCCGAACAGGATGTGTGGTGCACGGTGATACGGATGGATGCCGTTGGTATACATCTGTTGGCGAGGCGAACCGGGATACTCCAGCGGCACCGACTTCGACCAAGATTGCAGGTCGGCCGAACTGGTCATCGCAACCGCTCGCATCCCGTCAACCACCGTTCGATAGTACACGACGTACTTCTGGAGGCGGGGTTGCCAGAACATCACATTCATCGAGTCCAGGGCACCGCGGTTGAACAGCGGTTTGTCTCGTTTGCGCCAAGTGATCGCATCCGGCGAAGTAAAAAGATGCAGGCCCACGCGACGATCTCCGGTGGCGGCCTTGAACTTCTCCTTCGGCGGACACCCGGGACGGCTGTCAAGAAACGGCACAAAACTTCCGGAGAAACTGCTACCCGGCCAGACGATGTTGTTGGCCAACGGATCGTCCACCTGCTTGGC
>DLVV01000154.1 GCA_003445035.1 Planctomycetaceae bacterium
CCTTCTCCAGAATGGAATCACTATCGTGTTGTCTGCGACGACGGCAAGATATCGCTTGCGGTAAATGGCAAGGTGGTAACACGTGGTACGGCAGCCAAACCTCGCCAGGGTTACATTTGCCTTGAGTCCGAGGGCTCACCGGTTCAGTTCCGCAACATGAAGATCAAGGAGCTTCCTGGCACCAATCCAACACCTGAAGAAATCGCGAAGAAAGAGGAAGGGTTCTACAGCCTTTATACAGGCGTTGATCTTTCCGGATGGGCTGGTGATGGCTGGAAATCCAACGATTGGCGACTAACTGGTGGGGCTGCTACCAAGTTGTTTTCCAGAAAACAATTTGCCAGCTACTCCTTTTTCGCCGATTGGCGCAGCCAGGCCAAGTCGGTCCCCTTTGAGTTGCCAGGGATCGGGCCGCTTGGGGAATTAGCTCACTCAAAAGCTCGTTGGAACCGTTTGGAGGTTACCCGACAACCTGGCCTGGTACTCATCACGATCAACGGCAAGGTGGTTCGCAAGTTCCTGGGCAAGGAACCGAAGCCACTTAAACCTGCTTCGATCGTACTGTTGCCCGGTGGTCAGTTTGCCAACATCTTCATCAAAGAGCTGAAGTAAAGGGCCTTCGCACACCCTTTGGGATCCCCGATGTTTGCCGCGGTCCCGCCGCACTCCAGGACGCGGATCCAGCGGGTTGAACGCCGGGGCTGGGGTGGGGAGACTGGGGCTGGCGACACAAAGACTTCACATTCACGCCGGTGAAGTTGGCTACGCGGGCAGATCAGGGAATGGAAGCGGTTCAATCAGCCAGCCTTCGGATTGGTTGGTCTGAACGCAAACAGGATGAGTCGGAGAGTGAAAAGGACAATATTGGAATGAGAACAATATGCACTGCCTCAAAGAGCCGGGTGCATTGTGCGTTGATGCTCTGCGTGGCGATTGTCGGCAATTCGGCCAACGCCTCGGACGTGCCGGCGATTTTGCCGCGGCCTGACAAGACTCTGCCCTCAAGCGGTAAGGTCAAGGTCTACATTCTCGCGGGTCAATCCAACATGGTTGGATTCGGTTACCTCCAGGGATCGCGGCCCGTCTATCCGAACATCTACCTCTCGGCCGATCCAAATATCAAGATCGGCCGTATGCCGGTCGGGGCCTCGGCGCTCCTCAGGCATGGCGTCTATCAGGCGGCCAACAGCGATGCGGCAAAGGGCGCCAGGGTTGCCATCTACAAGGGAGCCTGGACGGCGGACACGGATTACAGCGCCATGAAGCCGGCCAGGAAGACGACTGTCGCCCTGGGCACGGTGGACGCCCGACTGCCGTCAATCGAGGGGCCTCATACAGTTGTGGCGACGGCCTTCATTGATGTTCCGATGAGTGGCACTCACGAAATTCACGCCGGTTTTGATGAGAGCACCCACGCCGTCGTTTCTCTTGCGGGCAAAGAGGTCTATCGCAAAGAACCCGGCAAAGAGGTTGTGGTCACGCCGGTGCCTCTTCGAGAGGGAAAGCGATATCCGGTCACCATCACTTACATGAGGGGAGGTTCAGCCGCCTTCTGGCTCAAACACATTGGCCTCAAGGGCCAGGGCGATCTCACCACGCTCATCCAGGAAGGCAAGTACCCATGGTTTGCCGACGAAGAGGGCAAGTGGACGGTTCGCAACGATGTGACTTACTGGGAGACGCGGATTTCCAAAGAAGAAGGCGGCAGCGGTGGCTTGCTGTCAACCACCTCCAATGGAAGGTTCATCGGCCCGGAAGTGCCCTTTGGCTACGTGATGGGCTCCTACCATGAAGAACCGGTTCTGCTCATCGAGTCGTCCATGGGCAATCGGTCGCTGAGTTTCGATTTTCGCCCGCCCTCCAGTGGCAAGACTGAGAAGGAGAAGGTCAACAAGTTCTGCGGTTATGAATACACCGCCATGGTCGAGGGCGTGCACAAGACCCTCAAGAACATCAACAAGATCGTTCCCAACTACCAGGGACAGGGTTACGAGATCGCCGGATTCGTCTGGTTTCAGGGGCACAAGGACAAGAACGTTTCCCGGGCGGTCTACGAGAAGCACCTGGTCAACCTGATCGAGGATCTGCGCAAGGAATTCAAAACCCCGAAAATGCCGGTGGTGGTTGCCTCGGTTGGGTTTAACGGGATGGCCATGGATCCTGGGCATTTCATGACCTGGGAGGCACAGATGGCCGTCGGCGATCCCAAACAGCATCCCGAGTTCGCAGGCACTGTCGCCAGCATCGATACTCGTGGGTTCTGGCGTGCTCGGGGAGATTCTCCCACGAACACGGGCTATCACTACAACCACAACGCCGAGACCTATGTCCTCACCGGTGATGCTCTTGGACGTGCCATGGTGAGACTGCACGGCGGTAAGGCAGAGAACCTCACAATCCCGGCCAAGCCAAAGCGGAGTCGCGATGTCGAGACAGTCTTCTCGGACACCGTCACAGGCAGGTTCAACAAGCGAGGCCCTCACTACGCCCCGGAGTATTATCGTGAGATGGGGCAGGCTCTCAAACCGATCATCATGGAAGAAATGGTTCCCGCATTCCTGGACTCCTCCTTCGCCGACAGTCGCGGTTCGCTCCAGGGGATCGTGACGGGCACAAGGCCCTCGCGAATACCTCTCGACATTCGGGGGCAACTGGACACGTTGATCGACTACTACGATATGGCGGGAGTTTCGGGTTACCAGTGGAAGCCCTTCGGCCCGAAGCTGCGTAACGCGACCTGGTCGTATTTCAGCTTTGATCCGCCGGAGAAGCAGGAACTCGAAAAGAGCAATCGGTACCGCGAGATCACTTTCCCGGAAGGGATGGGGAACTGGTTTGCTCCCGGGTTCGATCCTGCCAAGGCTGGTTGGAAGTCGGGCAAAGCTCCGTTCGGCCGGATGGGGGGTAAGCTGGACAGACGGCGTCCCAGATGCAACGGGCGTCTCTGCGGCTGTTGCGAGATACCGGCCACGCTCTGGGAGAAGGAAGTGCTGCTGATGCGGCAGACTTTTGACATACCTTCGCTCAAAGAGGGGCATGTCTATCGATTGATACTGGGCGGCGCGGGCTGCGATCGCTCCGGTGAGGGCTTTGCGATTTACGTCAACGGAAAACTGCTCACGCAGTCCGATGGCGGTTTCTTCCGCTATTCCGGAGTCCGTGGCGCGAACATCTACAGTGATATCCTGCCAGAGTTCCAAAGCGGGAAGGTGACGATTTCGATAATCAACTTCCTGCGATATACGCACTTCAGGAACAAGACCACCTATTTCGGGCCTCATCCCGACTATTACGCCAAGCCCGTCCCCCCCAATGGCCACGTCAACCTGTGGATGGAGGAGGCCAGGCTCTCATCGGCAACCATCAATGCGGCCGTGGAGAAGAATCCGTCGAGTCCGCGGTAATGCCCCCGGACAACGTTGAGATGCTCCCTGTTGCCGACCTGCGGAAGTCGTTGCCCAACGGCAAGATCTCCAGGTCGTGGTTACCGACTCTGCTCCCTTGCCCTGCCGCCCGAGTCAAACCTGAGGACCTCGCCGGTTGAACGCCACGGATGGCCACCCGTCTGGACCACCGAAGTCCGGTTGGCGGTCGCTTTGCCGGTGGGTGGTGGGACGGGGGTCGATGTGATCAGGAGTCGCTCGCTGAACCGGAATACGTTCAACAGCTTCTGTTCACCTCCCATCACCTTGAGAACTCGGCCGATGGACTCCTTAACGTCCTCGCTATTCTCGGCCGGCAGTGCCCTGGGTGGCTGGGACAGCGTGATCACAGTGATGGCAATGATGCCGGAAACAATTCGTGAGTGCCGCATGCTGTGGTCCTTTGAGTGGTTTCGCAAATCGGGGACGCGGAATGAAGGTGCTCTTCAGTTCTGCAAACCTGGAAACTGTCCGTCATCAATTTTGAACAAGTCGCCGGTCCCCCCCGGCAATGTGATGCGGACAGTGCGATCCTTGATCTTCATTCGTTCGACTTTTCCGGTCACGCGATCGAGTCGGTGGAGTGACTTGACCTCGGGGGCCATCCGGAATGAAACCGGCACCGCGCGGTCTGAGGCTGTCGCGCCGGCATTCTGCCAGAGATTGGTCACCATGAAATAGCGACCTCCCTGGTCGTCCCGAAAGAAGCCGAGCAAGGCATCCTTGCGCTCGCCGGGTGATTCGATGATGACCTCGCGCACCGGCTGGGCTGTAAGGTCCAATGACCTGGTGCTGCGTCGATTCGGATTTCGGACGGTCTTGCCATCCTTGATGTGAGTGCCCGCAACACAGCCAAAACTGGTACTGGTCAGAAATCTCAGTGCCTTGCCAAGGTGCAGTACTTCGCGGTTGGCCCGCGCCACGTCTGGATGCAGTCGAGTCGGTTTTCCGTTCTTGTCGATGAGACCCGTCTCGTAGGCGACGTCATAGGTAAAGAAAATGATCCCGGTATAACCCATCGCAAGTGGCACAAACAGCTGAAGCCGGATGTCAGATTCGCTCGGCAATCGACGGTCAAAGGCTCCGGTGGAATGAAACGACTGGATGATCATCCAGTACGGCATTCCATGAGCAAGAGCGGTCTTGCGGATGTCCGAGAGAATGCCAAAGTAGTTGTACGCTAGGCCATCGGGGACAGAGAGCGGGTAGACGTCCGTCATCAGGACATCCGGCTCGACGATGGCCGCAAACTCATCGATGTAGCGATCGTAGCCCCCGTTCCACGGATCGGGGTGGGCGTTGCCAAAGGCCAGCTTGTCGGGGTGGCGTCGACGCAGCCACTGAAGCAACTGTCGCGTGTAACGCAGGTAAAAGGGGTTGACCGCTTCGTCGTTGGCGAGGAAACCCAGGCACTGGGGGTGTTTGGTCAAGCGGTCGATGTAGACCCGGTTTTTGGGGCTGTCTATCTTGCTGATCGCCGTGCTCAGGATGTCCTCGGTCACCCCCTTGCGGTTGACCTTGTCGCCACCCCAGTGCTCCAGGTGAATGTGAAACGGCATTTTTGCCGCTGCGACTTTCGGTATGAGCTCGTCGTAGGAACTGGGCTCCCATGCCAGCAGTGAAGTGAATCCGGCTCGGCGGTACAGCGGTTCGTCAAATGGCCTCGGGTAGTTTCGCACCAATCCCATCAGGGTGAATGGGTGTTGTCGGACCCAGGCGTGTCCCCGCTGGAGCGGACGAATCGCGTTGTTCTTTGATACTCGCGTCGGTGTGGTGGCTCTGTCTTGTGCCAGGCCCGACCCGGCAGTGATTGACAATGCGGCGAGCAGGCAGGCCAGAAGCGACAATCCAGGAGCTCTCATTGGTTTGTTCCGGTGGAGGGAATAAGAGAGTGCGGCGATGTGAAGTGGCCGGACGCCGGTGCCAAGCGTTCCGGCGACGATAGCCAGCCAACTGAAAACAATTTGGTGGCACCGTCTAGGAACACCAAAATCAGTCGTCAGGAACGCGAACCGTGATCACGTTGGACAGCCCTGTCCCCCGGTATCCGTCGGGGGTCGGATGAACTGCGTAAACCCGGTAACGATAGGTTCTCCCGGCTACGACACCGGTGTCCTCTGCGAGCGAACTCTCGCGGCCCGGTCGGCCGATGTGATTACGGAATTGTGGCCCGTTTTCTCCATCGGCGCGTTGCAGGACGTGGCCTGCTTCGCCCTCGGCGTTGTCCTTCCATTGAAGTGTGATCTTCGACGCAGTCTTGGCAATCACACGCAAGTCCGTCGGCGCATCTTTTGACGGTTTCCCGGGCTGAGGTGGGCGACGCGGCGGATTTCTCACAATGCGTGGCCGATTGCCCGGATCGTCCAACTGTGACCGCGCCGTCCTGTACCGACGGCGGACGAAGTTCTTGATCGAGGCAACGATGGTATTGAAATCTCGGTCTTCGGGATTCGTCGCACGACGGTGAGGAAAGGGATCATCAGCCAGGTCGTCCTTGACCTGTCCGTACAGTGCATCGATCCGTGGCAACAGGACCTTGGGGTGAAAGTGGTCCTCCAGGATCCGGTCTGCCAGGCATCGATAACGGACCAGCAGTCTTGGATCATCGACGATACGTTCGATCAGAGGCCGAGGGGAACCTCCCGGAATCGGCCAGGCGGCATTCCATCCCGCAATCACTGGCACGCGTCGAAAGGCGTTGTCGGCGAATCCGACATCCAGGTCCCAGGGCAGATAGTGCCAGCGGTCAGCTTTGGGTTCGTGGTACAGGTAGTAATTGTGGGGGTTCCATCCGGTCAACTGGTCAAAGGCACCTGCGAACAACATGACGGCCATTGTCTGAAGAAAGGCATCCACATCGATGCTGTCCTGAAGCATCGTGTCAAAATCGGGAGGCGGAGTGCGGTTGATCCTGGAGATCAACTCGAGCACATCACGTGCGTCAGTACGGGCCGACTTGGATTTCGGTTCGAACGCGTGCCATCTCTGGTTGTTGCCTTGGGGCCGGGGTGGAAACGGTCGCAGATCACCACCCGGACCTCCCTCATCGACCTTGTAGAGAGCACCACTGGGATCAGCAAAGTGAGTCTTCAGGAAGACACTGTCGATCCGTTCGACGTTGACGTACACACCGTGGAACCTGCCATTCAGGTACAGTTTCGCGAAATTGCAACGTGAAGCCGTGATCTCCAGTTTGTTGAGAATGCCGGTGATCAACTGCTCACTAAAAAGGCTGCCGAATTGCACGCCGTTATCGAGGGCCACACGTTTCAGCCCCAGAAACGTGCGACCTTTTTTGAACTCGTTGAACTTGATCAGAAAACTGCGTTTGTGTCGTTGGCGGGGATTCGACGAACTGTTTCCCTTGTACCGCACACCGACGTTGTCCAGCGTCTGTTTGCCCCAGCGAAACGTTGCAGGAACGTAAATCCGCTTGGGCAGAGCCGCTTGCATCCGAGCGAGATCGTCATCAGTTACCCGCAAATGGATCTCCTGGACCGTTCCAGATTTGTAGAACGTGTCGGCATTCGGGGTACGTTTGGCGGTTGGGTTCTTCGGTTCGTCTCTCCGGACGTTTCCGCCCCGGACTTTCCGAGCGTCCCCTGGTGTTTCTGCGTCCTGCAGAGCTTCCACTGCGATGCCGGCCCCGGCCGGGCCAAGGACAACAGCAACAAGGAGAAGGCATTTCGCCAGGTTGGACATCGAGAACTTTCCGCGAAGCCGGGGGCGACCGTCGCAGACAGC
>DLVV01000097.1 GCA_003445035.1 Planctomycetaceae bacterium
CGTCGCGGTTTCACGCTGATCGAACTACTGGTGGTGATCGCGATCATCTCCATCCTGGTTTCCATGTTGCTGCCCGGTGTGCAGCAGGCTCGCGAGGCGGCGCGTCGAACGCAGTGCAGGAGCCACCTGATGCAGATCGGTGTTGCGCTACAGAACTACGAGATGGCCCACCGGGTCCTGCCGCCGGGATCGATCAACGACACCGGCCCAATCGAGAATCGTCCCAAGGGGTACCACATGAGCTGGTTCGTGCAGTTGCTCCCTTTCATCGACGAAGGCAACATCCACCGGCACATTGACTTCCAGAAGAGCATCTACGCAAAGGCGAACGTCGAAGCACGGGCTCAGCCAATCCTACTGCTGAGATGTCCCTCCTCAACGCTCCCGCCGACGGTCACCGCAGTGGCGGGCACTCCGAACGAAACCGACACCGAAAGCCCGTCGCCCGATGACGGTGCGGTAGTCGGCACAAGCAGTTTCGCAGGCGTCCACCATGATGGTCAGACGAAGCCGGCCAAGCCGGACGCTCTCAAGATCTACAAGGACGGCCCCATCGACGCCGACCAGAACGGCGTCCTGTTCCTCAACAGCAGCATCACCTATCAGCAGATCTCCGACGGGAGCGGACACACCCTCTTCGCCGGAGAAACTCAAAACATGGCCGGTGGAATGGGCTGGGCCTCGGGCACCAGCAGTACGCTGAGAAACGGAGCCATCATGATCAACAAGACGTCGCCTCTTTTACCTGGCCGACTGGCTGTGCGCGGAGCGCAGACAGCCCCAGCGAAACCCTCGGCGGTCGGCGGCTTCGGCAGCTTCCATCCCGGCGGCGCGAACTTCCTGTTCGGTGACACCTCGGTCCGCTACATCAACGACAGCGTCAACCCCACCGTCTACCGTCGGCTGTGCAATCGCCACGACGGAGAACTGGGGACAGCCGATTACTAGTCGACCGATTCACTTCCGCCCGAAACAGTACACCGCGCTGTCGGTCCGAATGAACATCCGACCGTTGCGGACAACCGGAGTGGCCTGGATCCGCTCGCCGAAGTCGTGCGAGCCAATCACAGACCAGGTCTTGCCGGCCTTGATGATCGACATCACTCCCGCCTCATTGCAGGCGAAAATCTTGCCGTCACCGGCCACCAGCGACGCGTAGTAGTTGCCCCGGCCGGGGATCCGCCCCCTGCGGGTCCGCTTGCCGGTCTTGGCGTCCAGGCTTGTCAGAATCCCACCGTTCTTGACCATGTAGAGCAGCCCCTTGTAGACGGCTGGGCTGGGCACCACCGGCAGGCCTTCTCGGGACAACCAGTCCACGTGGGACTTGGTCACGTCGCCACGCCCCCCGGGCCGCACCGCCATCGCCACGTTCTGGGCATTCTTGAACACCGCCGCGTGTTTATTCCACTCGACAGA
Source organism: Planctomycetaceae bacterium (assembly GCA_003445035.1). Classification (GTDB taxonomy): domain Bacteria; phylum Planctomycetota; class Planctomycetia; order Planctomycetales; family Planctomycetaceae; genus UBA8437. The sequence goes on from DLVV01000097.1 coordinate 1,417, forward strand.
GTTGAGTTCTCCGTCCTGGTCCAGGTCGATGCGGAAGAACCTGGCTGCCACCGGACTACCATTGGGCAACTCGGTCTTGGCGATCTTCTTGTTCTTGTTCTTGTCCAGGTTCTTCAGGGCCTCGGGGAACGGCTCCATCGCAATCCGTTCCGTCAGGTCGCCACCGGGCGTCCACGACGCCATGTAGAGATGGTCGGCGGTTGTCACCGGCGTGGTATCGACGATCCGTGAAAGCCCATTGACCCACCACAGCGGCTTGCCGGTCTTGATCTCGTAGGCTGTCATCTTCAGCGCCCCGGCCACCACCAACACGCGCTCCTTGGCGGTCTTCCACACGATCGGCGTCGAATAGCTCCGTGTCTGCCCTTGGCGACTGGTCTTCCAGACCGTTTTTCCGCTGGCCCGGTCGACGGCCACCAGGAAGCAATCGACATCGTGGTCCTCGCTGAGCACCAGCAGGTTGTCAACCAGTACCGGTGAACTGCTCGCCCCGAACTCGTCCTGGAACGGCCCCATCGGCTTTCGCCACTGTTCCTTGCCGTCCAGGTCATAACAGACCAGCCCGAAACTGCCGAAGAACACGTAGATTCGCTTGCCGTCACAGGCGGGGGTCGAGACGGCCGGACTGCCGGCCGAGTGAGTCTTCTCGACCCGCTGAGGCTTCAGCCCCGTCTTCCAACGCAGCTTGCCGGAGGCCCGATCCAGGGCCACGGTCGACAGTTCTTTCGCTTTCTTGTCCCAGGTTGTCAGCACCACCAGGTCACCGTGGACACAGGGGGTCGAGATCCCCGGCGAAACCTCTTGACGCCACACCAACTGCTCCTTGGCACCGAATTGCTCGGGCAACGCAAAGTCGTCTCCGACAGCACCCTGGCTCCTGCGGAAGTACGAGGGCGCATCAGCGGCAAGAACCGAAGTGGCCAACTGGCAAAAGAGGGCAAGGACGATGAAGTGGCGGGTCATCTTCGAGTCTCCGGAGGGCCGTAATGGATCGCCGGACAGGATACTCGAATCGTCGCACGGTCGCGACAAACCCGGTAGGGTGTCCCACCCCGACACCACGGAGCAATCGCATGCCCGATCACTCGCCGTTGATTACCGGCGTCGATGTCGTCGTCACCAACCCGATGCAGGCGCCGCTGGGGAACTTCGTCCTCGTCCGGGTGACGACCGACCAGGACGGACTCCACGGCTGGGGCGACGCCACCTGCTCGGGCAGTGAACTGGCCGTCGTGACGATGATCGAAGAACACATCGCCCCGGCGTTGATCGGGCAACCCGCCGGACGCATCGAACACCTCTGGCACACGATCTACCACCTGCCGTACTACCGCTCCGGCTCGGTGCATCTCTCGGCCGTCAGCGGAATCGACATGGCGCTCTGGGACATCAAGGGCAAGCAGGCGGGACTTCCCGTCTGCGAGTTGCTCGGGGGCCGGGTGCGAGATCGGATGCTGACCTACCGCTCGGTCTCCGGCAGCACATTTGACGAGGTGCTTGAACGGGTCCACCACCTGCAGCAGTTGGACTACCAGGTGATCAAGGTGCAGGTCGCCGTCCCGGAACTCGAATCCGGGTACGCTGTGCCGGCCAGCGACGCCCAGCAGGCAGCCACCGAAGAGGCCTTCGCCCGTGGGGTGCCCCCCGCCGAGACCTGGGAACCCGAACCCTATACCCAACTGATCCCCAGGCTCTTCGAATTTCTGCGAGCCGAACTCGGAAACTCGGTTCAACTGATCCACGACGTCCATGAACGCGTCACGCCGTCACAGGGGCTCCGACTGGCCTGTGACCTGGCCCCGTTCAACCTGTTCTATCTCGAAGACCTGCTTCGCCCCGAACACCTCGACACCTTCCGCCTGGTCCGCAGCCAGTCGCCGGTTCCACTGGCGATGGGCGAGGTGTTCTGCAACCCGTGGGAAGGACAGGAACTGTGGTTCGAGCACCTGGTCGACTACGCCCGCCACGATCTGGCCCACGTTGGGGGCATCACCGCCGCCAGAAAAATCGCCGCGGTCTGCGAGGCCCGTGGAATCCTGACCGCCTGGCACGGTCCGGGAAACATCTCGCCGGTGACACACATGGCCAACGCGCACGTCAGCCTGTCGGTGCCCAACTTCGGAATCCAGGAATTCGACGCCAACTGGGATGAGCGGGTCGAGGAGGTATTTTCGACCGTGCCGGTCTACGCCGACGGCCATGTCACCGTCCCTCTCTCCACCGGCCTGGGCGTCGATGTCGACATCGACGCCGCCCGGAAACATCCCTACGTCCGCAGGATGCGACCCACCGTTCGTCGAAGTGACGGGACACCATGGGCCTATTGACCTCTCGCCCCCCGCCGCCTGGTGAGGGTTACTTCTCGGCCTTGACCTTGTTTCGAAGGACACCCACGCCCGAGAGTTCCACCTCAACAACATCACCGGGCTTCATCACGTCGGTCTTCCCCGGCGTGCCGGTGAAGATCAGGTCACCGGGCAGCAGTGTCACGCGCCGACTGAGAAAGCTGACCATCGAAGCCACGTCGTTGATGAAGTACTTGGTACTCTCGTCCTGGCGGACTTCGCCATTGAGGCGAAGCGTCAACTGCAGGTTGTCGTAATCCAGTCCGCTGGCGATCACCGGGCCACAGGGACCGAAAGTGTCCGAGGCCTTGGCACGCCACCACTGCACGTCATTGCGCTGCCAGACACGGGCACTCACGTCGTTGCCGCACGTCACACCCAGCACATGCTTCAGTGCGTTCTTCTTCGAAACGTTACGGGTCTTCTTGCCAATCACGATGACCAACTCGGCCTCGTAGTGCACCATCTCGGCGTCCTTGGGAAGAATGATGGTCCCCCCATGCGGCAGCAGGCAACTGATGGTCTTGAAGAACGGCTGGGGAATCTGGAACTTCGGCGGAATCACTCCACTGCGACGAGTCTCCGACGTGGTCTCGGAGGTCGTTTCGGTCTTCCCGCTCTTGTTGTCCTGGGTGATCTTGGTGACCGTGGTGATTGTCGTGGTGGACTTGTCTTCGCCGCCCAGGTGGCTCTTGTAATTGCCGGCCATGGCAAAAACCTGAGTCGGACGCGAAGGGACAAGCAGCTTGACGTCGTCCAGGTCAACCGTTTTGTTGGTCCGCTTCCACTTGCCGAAAAGGTCGCCGTCGATCCGGCGGATCTTCTTGCCCTCGAGGATCCCGTAGGACACGTCGCCATCGTCCTCGTAGCGTACGTACAGGGTCGCTTTGCCCGCCTTCTTCTTCTTCTCCTTCGCCGCAGCGGCATGACCGGCCGTCTCTCCCGGGGGAGTGACCAAACAGAGGGTCGTGGCAAGCAACAGTCCGAGCATCATCCGGCAAGAACTCATCGTGATGTCTCCGAGGTGAAACAGCGGCTGGAAAGAGAAGCGTCGGCATCCTAAACCTGTAGCAACCACGCGAGCAACCGTCGCGGCCGACGAGTTGGCCCATCGCGATACCGTCGGGATAGAATACCGCGACCAGCAATCCGCCACACCCGGACCCTTCTCCCGGAGACAGACTCATGCCACGTACCAACCGGGTCAAACAGGCCATCGCCGACGGACGCATCGCCACCGGCTTCTCGCTCTGTTTCCCCTCACCACATATCGTCGAAGTCCTCGGGCGGCTCGATTTCGACTTCGTCTGGCTGGACGGAGAACATGGGCCCTTTGACCTGGCCACGATCGAAGAACACTGCCGCATCGCCGAACTGAATGGCATCACCCCGATCGCGAGAGTGCCTGACATCCAGTCCTCGACGATCCTGAGATATCTCGACCGCGGCATCCAGGGCATCCTCGGGCCGCACATCGCCTGCCGGGCCGATGCCGAACAACTGGTCCGTGCCTGCTACTTCGGACCCCTGGGCGAAAGATCCTTCGGAGGCAATCGTGGCTGTGATTACGACCACGAACTGGGAGACAAGGTTCAGTGGTACCGTGAGACCAACGAGAACACGTTGGTGGGTGCACTGCTCGAAGACGCCGGTGTCCTGGACAACCTCGACGAAATCCTGTCCGTCGACGGGATCGATTACTTCAGCGTCGGGCCCAACGACTTCGCACAGGGACTCGGGAAACCCGGCCAGGGCATGTCGCCGGACGTGCAGCAGGTGATCGAGGACGTCCACCAGCGAATCCGGGCCGCCGGACAGAAGGTGGGTAATGACGTCACCCGACGGCTGGACGTCAAGAATTCCCTCCTGGCAGTCGGCAGCGATTTTCTCGATGGTTGACCCCTTCACGCCCCCGATCCCTGTTCTGCTGTGGCCCAACTGTTGATACAGTTCCCGCGCGTCCGGCCAACCGGCCGTCGAGGAACAGGCCATAGGCACGAATCCGCTTCAGCGAGCTATCGCCGTGGTCGGCCTGCCGACCTGGAACAGCGAAGTGGCCCGGCAGGCCTCGATTGATCGGTGACGGACCCGTTCGACTGATAGAACACCAGGTCGCCCAAGGCCGCTGCGTGGTCCTGGATCAACGCCACGAAGTGACCGAAGGTCAGCAACCAACGAGATCGACATCGCTGCAGAGGTCGTCCCGCCGGTGGACCAGATGGAGCTGAATTCCCGGCGGAGAAACCTTTCTGTAACTCACTTCACAGTAAACCTTTGCGTCACCATCGGCCTTTTTTCTTCCGGAATCGTGTGACGCGACTCCGGCCGTCGGCAACACAGAATCAACTCCCGGTTCGAAGTGTTGGTCCGAGTTGGACCCGGTCGAGGTGATCCTGTGTGGTTGGAACGTTGTCCGAGACACGTCAAAGCGACGAGCAGCTTGCCTTCGAGGCGGCTCGTGAAGGGTCAGATGGACCGGCCTTCACCGAGCTGGTGGCTCGCTTTCGCGAACGTGTCTGGCGGATCTGCTACCGGATCATGGGCCATTCCGAAGACGCGGCCGACGCCGCCCAGGATGTCCTGGTGCGGATGTTCCTTCAACGAGGCCGTTTCCAGGGACGTTCCCGTTACTCGACCTGGGTCCACGGGATCACGGTCCGAACCTGTTTGTCACTGCGGCGGAGCCGCGGTCGACGGCATCGCCGCGTGTCGGTGCTGCCGGAATTCGATCTCGACACGGCCGGGCATGGCACCGGCGACCAAGAGCCGTCTCAACGGCTCGACCTCGACCGGATGCTCGAGTCACTTACCGACGAAGATCGGGCCATGGTGATGATGAAGTACGCCGAGGGACACAGTTACGAGGAGCTCAGCGAGATCTTCGGGCTCACCGAAAGTGCCTGCAAAATGCGAGTCAGTCGAGCGGTCGGTCGTCTGCGAGAGAAATACACACGATGACAACCAGCGATTCCAGCGACTGGGACTTCGAGGGCGAATTAGCGCACCTCCTGCTGGTGACCGAAGTGCCACCGGTACCCGAGGAGCTGGACACAACCGTCCATCTCCGACTCAACCGGGCTCTGCTCATCAGTCACTGGATCACGTTCCTCACGGCGGTCATCCCACTGGTGCTCACCACCATGATCAACCCGATAGGCCACCTGCTGATTCAGACATTTTCCGGTCGACCCCGCCGATCGACCGGCTCGAATGAGGATTCCTGAAACAAGACCCTTTCCGTGCGGACTGTGCCCGAAGGATCGCCCCGGCGAGAAGGCGCTGCCCGCACATCACGAGGAGAACGAGATGTCCACTCTTCTATCCACAACGTTGGCACTGGCACCCGTCGACACCGCCAAGACGGCCGTCACCGAGGGTGTCGGCGAGGTGGGCTCGGCGTTGCAGAGCGCATTCCAGCCCGTGATCAACCTGCTGCCATCCGTGGCGGCAATGATCGCCGTGCTGGTGGTCGGGTTTGTCGTGGCCCGTTTGTTGGCCCGTGGCGTTGACGCCGTGGGACAACGGATCGGCCTGGATGCAGCCGCCGAACGAAGCGGACTGGCCGCCTCGATGAAGAAGGTCGGAATCGAACGGGGCCTCTCGGCCATCGTTGCCCAGCTGGTCTTCTGGTTGTTGATGTGTGTCTTCCTGGTTGCAGCCTTCAACCTGTTGAACCTGCCGTCCCTTTCGGCTGCCACCCAGAAACTCGTCGACTACATCCCAAGCCTGCTGGCCGCCACCACGGTTGTCCTGATCGGCCTGCTGATCGCATCCTTCCTGCGGGGAGTGATCGCGACAGCTGCTGACCGGATCGGCATCACCTACGCCGACCGGCTGGCCAGCGGAGCCTACTACATCCTGGCCATGATGACGTTCATCGCCGCCTTCGATCAGCTCGCCATCCAGTTCGAGCTGCTCAACCAGCTGATCCTGATCAGCTTTGGCGCCCTGGCCCTCGGTGTCGGACTCTCGGTGGGACTCGGTGGCCGGGATGTCGCCGGCGGCATCATGTCCGGCTACTACGTCCGTCAACGGATGCAGTCCGGGGACACGGTCAGCGTGGCCGGAATCCAGGGAGTCGTTCGCGAGGTCGGTCCGGTGGCCACGGTCATCGAAACCACGAATGACGGGCTGACCCATCGGCACACTGTGCCCAACGCGAAGATGCTCAGCGAAGCGGTTCGTTAGGACGCCGCAGCCGACACGGCCTCTCGACGCTGCCCCGGAATCCCCTCGCGGACTCCGGGGCAGTTGTCTTTCCCCCCCGGTGTCACTTCTTCTTGGGAGCCGGCTTCTTGGGCGTCGGCTTCTTCTTGGGAGCCGGTTTCTTGGCCGCCGGCTTCTTCTTTGGCGCCTTGGTCTTCCCGGAAGTCACCGGTCTCGTTCTCGGGCTCACCGCCCGCAACTGCGACGCGCCGGTCTGTCTCAGGTCGATCCGGCTCCTGAGTTGATTGGCTCCCGATTTCCCAGTGTCGTACAGGAACAACTGGTTGAAGGCATTGTCTGTAATCAGCAACAGCTGCTGGTCGGAATCGTACTGGACCGAATAACGGGGCACCGTATAGGTCCGCTGGTTCGTTGTTTTGGGTGTCGCTTTCTTCTGTGCGACCTTGGCCTTCTTCGCCTCGTTCTGCCCGAATGCCGAAAGAACGACAGCACCCAGAATCAGGCCTGCGGCAAAACCAGCTGCGATGTTGCTCTGCTTCATTTTCATGACAATCTCCTCGTATCGACTCGATTTACGGGTTGTGTGTTTGTGGCCGCCACGGACCCGGCAAAACGCGACCTCCCGGCAATCGACGGTCGGCTTGACCCGCCAGCCCATTGCGATCGCGTCCCATAGCGACGCGAAGGAAACCACAAACACTGTGGAAACCGGACAGGGCCCCCGCCGGGCGATCCGGAAACTCCAACACTCCTTGCCCAGGAACATCGCGAGCACTGCAGCTGGCCATTCCAGTAACTTATACACGTTGTGAGGCCACCGGGCCTCTCGAATCACGCCATGTTTGCCGCACGAGCGTCGACCAGTCAGAATCGTTTCATGAGCAAGACAACACGACAGTACGGGCGTTGGACGAGCCCCTTGACACCCGCCACCGTGGCGGCAGGACGACGGGTCGACGGCGTCGCCTTCGACAAAGACGGTGCCACCCTGGTCTGGCTCGAAGGACGGTCGGGGCAGGGCGTGCTGGTTGTCGACGACGGCCGTGGAGATGCCCCGCGTGATCTGACCGCCCAACACAGCGTGCGAGCCGAAGTCGGATACGGCGGCGGCGACTTCACAGTCCAGGATGGGACGGCCTATTTCGTCGTGCATGGCACCGGCCGCCTGTTCGCCCAGTCCCTGGCGAACGGGACCGCCAAGCCCATCACCCCGGCTTTCGGCAGCGCCTCCTCTCCATGCGTGTCGGCGGACGGCCGTTTTGTCGTCTACGTTCACACCGACGAGGACATTGACCGCATCGCCGTGGCTGACACCGAGGGAACCCACTGGCCCTCCATCCTGGCCTGTGGTCACGACTTCTACATGCAGCCTCGCCTGAGTCCCGACGGGACCCGCCTGGCCTTCATCGCCTGGGACCACCCCAACATGCCCTGGGACGGCACCACGCTGTATGTTGCCGACCTGGACACCTCGGGGCCTCTGCCCACCGCCGGCACTCCCCTCGCGGTGGCCGGTGGAGAGCACATCGCCATCTTCCAGCCCGAGTTCACCACCGACAGCAGCCGATTGCTCTACGTCTCGGACGAATCCGGTTGGGGCCGACTGGCCTGCCGGGACCTCCAGGCCGATTCGGTTCAATGGCTGACCGAGGACGGAGTTGAGTTCGGGACTCCTGCGTGGGCCCAGGACATGCGAACCTACGCCATCTGCGGCGATGGACAATCGGTACTCGCCGTCGGCAGCCGACAGGGATTCCACAGTGCCGTGCGAATCGATCTGGAAAACGGCGAACACTCGGTCGTGGAACCGTTGGCCGACCTGACAGACATCTCACAGGTCGCCGCCGCCCCCAACGGATCTCGGGTGGCGGTCATCGGCAGCAGTGCCGTGCAGACACCACGGGTCGTCTGTTGTGACATCCACCAGGACACATCACGGATCGTGGCACGGTCGACCGGCGAGACCTTGTCGGCCGACGGCCTGTCGAGTCCCGAAGCCATCACGTGGGAGTCCGCGGGCGGGGAAATCGCGCATGGGCTGTTTTATCCACCGGCCAGCGAGAAGTTCGATGGCACGGGGCTGCCCCCGGTGATTGCGATGATCCACGGCGGTCCCACTTCGCAGTCGCGAGCCGGGTGGAAGGCCGACGTCCAGTACTTCGCCACCAGGGGCTGGGCCATTCTGCAGGTCAATTACCGCGGCAGCACCGGTTACGGCCGAGACTACATGCTGAAACTGCGTGGCAACTGGGGCATCTGTGACGTCGAGGATTCCATCAGTGGCGTGCGACACCTGGTCGAGAGCCAACGAGTCGATCCGGACCGCAGAGTGATCATGGGCGGCAGTGCCGGTGGATTCACTGTGCTGCAAGTGATGGCGCACCATCCCGACGAGTTCACCGCCGGCGTCAATCTCTACGGGGTGGCCAACCAGTTTCACCTGGCCAGTGACACGCACAAGTTCGAGAGCCGTTACACCGACACGATGATCGGACCGCTTCCCGAGACAGCCTCGCTGTATCACGAGCGGTCACCAGGATTCCATGCCGAGAAAATCCGCCGCCCGATCGCTGTCTTCCAGGGTGACATCGACCGGGTAGTGCCCCGGCAGCAATCCGATGATGTCGTCGCCGCCCTCCGCCGCACCGGAACACCTCACGTCTACCACCTCTATGAGGGAGAAGGCCACGGGTGGCGGAAGCAGGAAACGATCGACCACTTCTACCAGGCCGTCGAGTCCTTCCTCGACCAGCATGTGCTGATGCAGTAGTGGGGGGGTCACTCTCCTCGCCGCACCACGCGGGCCACGGCAAGATCCAGCGGTCGGGCCAGCCGGCCGGCCACGATCGCGGCCAACACCGCGACGACCACGCCGGTGAACACATCCATCGTGTAGTGCGCCCGCAGGACCAGCACCACCATCGTCTGCGACAGGGCAAACATCCCGCCGAACACCATCCCGACACGACCGAATCGTCGTGCCAGTTCGATGCCGCCGTAGACCGCCAGCGCCGTGTGTCCGGAAAAGAAGAAGTCGTTGGCAACCTCGTAGGTCACCAGCAGTGACGGAAACCCCGGATCGAACCACAGCATCCCGACCGGGGCCGGCAACGGCGAGAGCCACTGGCACAATTGCCTCATCGAAAACAGGACCAACAGACCCAGAAACGGGCGAACCGAACGACCGAAGATTGTCGATGCAAAAATCCAACAAGCCACCAGGTCGATCAGCAATGAACTGGTGATCAGCAGTGCCGAGGCGACATCCCGGTCTCGATTGAGCCGGTCATTCCACTCGGCGGTCCACTCGTGAACCCGGTCCCCAACGGTCAATGCGAGTGACGCGGCATCTCGAGTCGCATCATCGACAGCAAATTCTCGGACACCCAGCAGCGACTGTGTCCCCAGCCACAAGCCGATGCCCACCGCGACCACGACAACCCGCACACCCCGCTCGGCCACACCGGGCCGCTGCACCTCTCCCTGGTCCGACGCATCGTTCATGTGGTTTCCTCTCGCCCACCGGCTCGCAACCTCGTCTGATCGACCTCGGCAGCCAACCCGGAAATCAACCGTTGCAGCCCTGTCTCTAACTGCTGCATCAAGGGGTCTCCCTCACTGTCGCGAGACCGTTCGGCAGACACCTCGATTGCCTCTCCCACCTCCACGAGCACGGTCATCGGACCGTGCACCGTGGCCACGTCGGCCAGGTCCTCTTCGAACCGTTCCACCGTTTCAAGAATTCGTTCCACGGGCCGATCCGGCCCGATGTAATCGATGGGATACAACGAAAGCTGTTGAGCCAGGTAGCAGTCGGCCAATTGTCGCCAGCGCCGCTGCCGCTCCTCCTCGGACAAGTCGTGTTCAACCATGTCGGGAAGTATCTCGACCCGGAGTCGCTTGACCCGCGACACGACCCCCTCGGCACGAAAACCGCCGCACCATTCCTCTTCAAGCGGTCCGAGCACACTGTCTATCAAACGGTCACGCCGATCGAAGATCGACCCGGTCTGAGGTGCCCCGAGATATTCCACCTCCTTCAGCGTCAGCAACGCCTGCCCGACTCGCTCGACTCGCTCCAGCAACGGCCGTTGTTCCTGTGACTGCCAACTCAATCGATCCTCAATATCACTCAGCACCCCCGAGACACTCGACTCGATCTCACCGTCAAATCGGTACTTCACAGCGGTCGGATGCACCACCACTCGCCCGGCCGGATCGGTTGACGCCCGCTTGCGTGCGGCCGAACGGGCCATCAGCGACACCCCGTTCTGGAGCACGTTGAGGTGGTCGTTGGTGCGAGAGATCATCCCTTCGGGAAACACCACCAGTGGGCGTTCCGCCGTTTCAAGAATCTTGATGGCGCAATTCAATGCCGCCCGGTCCATCCCTTCTCGATAGATGCTGAATCCGCCCAACCGCCTGACCAGGAACGTCTGGAATGCGTTGACCTTGAACATGTTCCAACTGGCCATGCCGAAAACATGGCAACCGGCCTGAACAGCGATCTCTCCCAAGACCACCGGATCGCTGGGTCGACAGTGGTTGGGAGCCACGAGGATACCGTCACCGGCGTCGATCGAAGCCTTCAGCCGCTCGACCCCCCGAACCTCGATCCCAGTGATGCCGAACCGCCGCCGGAGACGCCAACCCACCACGCGTTCGAGCACCCACGGCCACAGGTTGCCGCGGTGGGGCGGAACGAACTCGTACTTGTCGTCGAAGACGATTTCCTGCATGACCTCGCCCGGCAGTCTACCGGCACCGGCCATCTCGGGCCAATCCGACCGGCCGTCGTTGAAGGCGAACAGCGGTTCGACTGTAATTGGACGTCGACCCACAGCACGACGGGAGCAATCAAGATGACCGCCACCCCCACTCGGCGAAATTTCCTGAAAGCGGCAGCTGGCGGTCTGATCGCCACATCGACAGTGCCGACGGCCGGGCTTGCGTCTGCACCCCGTTTTGATGTCGTGATTCGCGGCGGCACGATTGTCGACGGAACTGGCAGTCGCGGCGTGCGAAAAGACCTCGGCATTCGTGGAGATCGCGTGGTAGCCATCGCTGATCTGGCGGGCGCCGACGCCAAGCGGTCCATCAACGCCACCGGCCGGATCGTCTGCCCCGGCTTCATCGACATGCACTCCCACAGCGACAGTTCTCTGCTGGAAGACGGGCTGGCCCAAAGTGCGGTCCGCCAGGGAGCCACCACCCACGTCATCGGCAACTGTGGCAGTTCTCCGGCACCCGTGGGTTCTCCGGTCCAGCTGTCCGGCCACACGCTGAGCACCTACGGCGACTACCTGAAGGCCCTGCAAAAAAGCGGCACCTCGATCAACGTCTGCGGCCTTGTCGGCCACAACAGCGTCCGCAGAGCGGTGATGGGTACCCAGAACAGACAACCCACCCCGGTTGAACTCAGACAGATGCAAGACCTGGTCGACGAGGCAATGCGTTCCGGCGCGGTGGGCCTTTCCACCGGACTGGTCTCTCCCCCGGGGATCTACAGCAAAACGCCTGAAATCGTGGCTCTGGCCCGCGTGGCCGCCCGCCACGGTGGACAATACTCCTCGCACATCCGCGGCGAAGCCTCGACCCTGGTCGAGGCCGTCAGTGAGGCGATCCAGGTTGGACGAGAGGCCGGGCTTCCGGTGCAAATCTCTCATCACAAGGCGGCCGGGCGTGAGAACTGGGGAACAACCCGTAAGACCTTGCCCATGATCGAGGCCGCCAACCGCGGCGGTCATCGCGTCCGAGTCGACGTTTACCCATACCATGCGGGAAGTGCGGGAATGGCCCAATTGGTACCGCCCTGGGCACACGAAGGAGGCAGCGGCGCGTTGCTGGGCCGACTGAAAGATCCCGTCCAACGACGGCGGATCGCGCGCGACATGGTTCGTGGAACCGACAACTGGCCGAACTTCTTTAAGATCGAGTGGGACGACATCCAGATCGCTGCCGTCGGCAATCGTGCCAACCGCAAGTGGATCGGCAAGCGAGTGGCCGACGTAGCCCGGGCCCGGAAGTGTGATGGAGTCCAGGCGTGTATCGATCTTCTGATCGAAGGAAATGGCCGGGTGCGGATGATCAATTTCATCATCGACGAACGGGAAATGCAGCGCGTTTTGCAGCACCCGTTGTCGATGATCGGATCCGACGGCCGAGCCGTCAGTGCCGACACGGCCCGGGGCATGCCACACCCTCGTTACTATGGCTGCTTCCCTCGGGTGCTGGGACGATACTGCCGGCAGTTGAAACTGTTCCCCCTGGAAACGGCGATCCACAAGATGACCGCGATGCCCGCCAAACAACTGGCCCTGGCCGATCGCGGAACTCTCAAGATCGGCCAAGCGGCCGACGTTGTCGTCTTCAATTTCCAGACAATCATCGACAAGGCCACCTTCCAGGCCCCGCACCAGTATCCCGAGGGAATCGAGGCGGTACTCGTCAACGGCCTGCCGGTCGTGCTGGACGGCACACACACCGAAACCCACCCGGGCCGCATTCTGCGGCCACAACGTTCCTGACCTCGGCCGCCCGGTGACCGATTCGCCTCACAATCCCGACGAACTCCAGACCCCCGCCGCGCCGGCGACGGGGATCCCGGACATGGTCCTCCGTGGCACGATCCTGGCCGTGTTCTCGTCGTTCTGCTACACGTTTTCGATCATTGCCCTGAGAGCCGTAACTGACGAGGGTGCCGACTGGGCCGCATGGGTCTCGTGCCTGAAAGCCGTCCCCACCGTCGCGGTTGCCTCGATGGTCGTCGCATGGAAATCGGCTCGAGGCACGATCATCTGGCCGTCTCGACGGATGATCTTCGCTCTGCTTGCCTCGGGAACTGCGATGCAGTTGTTGGGCAACGTCGGTTTCCAATGGGGGCTGTCCCTGGGCGGCATGGCCCTGACCGTTCCACTCTCCCAGGCCTCCCTGTTGATCAGTGGTGCGGTGCTGGGCGTCATCATGATCGGGGAACGCGTCAGCCGTCGTTCCACGTCCGCGATGGCCGTTTTGATTATGGCCATCGGCCTGCTGTCGATCGATGCCGAGGATTTCGCCCGATCAGTGGCGGGGCAGGGGGGAGGCCGCCTGGTCCTGATGACGGTGACAATGGGAGTGCTGGCCGGAGTCGGATGGGGTCAATCCGGTGTTCTGATCAGACAGGCGGCCAAGTCCGGCATCAGCACCGCCGTGACCATCCTTTTGCTCTCCTCGACAGCGATCGTGGTTTTGGGCGGAGGCGTCCTGGCACACCAGGGTGGCAGCTGGATTCTCGAGCAGACCTCACCTCGAGAATTCTGGATCTCGATGGTCGCCGGAGGCTTCACCACCGCAGCATTTTTCGCCCTGACCGCCGCCCTGAAACACATTTCGATCGTGCGGGCCAATCTGATCAATGCGTCGCAGATCGCCCTGACCTCTCTGGCCGGCGTGTTGTTGTTCGATGAACCGATGACTCGCTGGATGATCGTCGGCACGACCCTGACCATCGGCGGCCTGTTGTTGATGGACCGCCCCCGCGAGTCAGGTGGCGACGCTAGCTGACCGCGTCCGTTGAAGTCGGTGCCGGCCCCTTTCTGCCGAACAGCCACGTCACCAAGATCGCCACCACGTGGCCGCAGGTCACACCAACATACACCTCGTGCACAACCTTCCACCCGCCCAGCCACTCACCCTGTCTCAGGATGAACCAGGCCAGGGTGCTCGTGAACCCGGCCACCACCGCGGCCAACGCTGCAGCCCGCACCAGCCGTCGCCAGAACAGTCCCAGGATCAAGGTTGGCAGGAAACACGCCGCGTAGAGTGAACCAGAAAACGAGCTCATCTCGGTGATCCCCTGGTCCAGCATCAGCGAGAGTGATGCTGCTGCGGCCGAGAGCAGCAGCACCCACAACCTCGTCCGGCCGACACCGTGCTCGTCAGATCGGTGAGGAGCGATCACGTCGTGATCGACGCTCGACGCGGCAACCAGCAACACCGAATCGATGGACGACATCGCGGCGGCCACCAGGCCGGTCAGGAAGAAGGCACCGGCCAGAGGCCCCAACAGGCCGATATCCGGCCCCAGCAGATGAGGAATCACGCTGTCTGTCAGAGATTTCCCCGTGCCTCCCCCCAGGTCTTCGGGCGTGACGAAGGCATGAGCCAGAAATCCGACAGGCAGCATCACCAGGTAGGTCGTGAACAACATCACCGGGGCAATCCAGCGACCACGCTTCAACTGGTGGTCGTCGGCCAGCCCATAAAACCGCGACAACTGCCGCGGCTCGACGATGATCTTCAACCCCACCCCCAGTGCGAGTCCGATCAACGTTCCAGTGGTCACTTCCCCGGCCAATTCCCCATGAGGTTGCCAGTCGAGAACCGTCGGCATCGCTGCACGAACATCATCCAGCAGTGGCCCCACACCCCCGGCCCTCACGACCATCGAAACCGGCAGCAACATCCCGCCGGCCAGCAGGATCACTCCCTGGACCGCATCGGTCGTAACAACCGAGTGAAAACCACCAGCCAGGGTGTAGGCGGTGACCACCACGAAAATGAGCACGGTGACCAGCGTCGGGTCCAGGTCAAGCAACGTCCCCAGTAACCGGGTGGCCCCCTCGTAAACGGCGACCATGTAGGCCAGCGAGGCAACCATCACCACGACCCCGGCCAGTCGTCTCAGCAGAATCGAATCAAAATGAAACCCCAGGAAATCCGGGACCGTCAATGCTCCCAGTTCGCGGGCCCGCCTGGTAAACGGGGGAGCGATCACGAACCACGAGATGAGCACCATCGTGGTGAACACGACAACACAGATCAGCCACCACGAGGGTCCAAAAGCGTAGCTGCGGCCGGCGTGTCCGACGAAGGTCACCGAACTGACAAACGTGGCGTAAAACGAGAGGCCGATCACCACACCGCCCATCTGGCGACCACCCACCAGGTAGTCGTCCAGCCCACGGGTCCGGCGTTTGCCGAGCCACCCGTGCCAGGCCAGCATCACCAGATACAGTCCGACAAACAGCAGTTGCAGCCAATGCTCATGCAACCAGTCCAACTCGAGTAGCTCCTCGCTGGTGGTCTATGCGTTTTCGCGAAGCCTATAATGCTCCCTGCGATTTGCCAACCGACCGCCTCCTCTCACGGCATCCGACATGCCTCTCGCCCGCCGCCTCGAACGCCTCACGCCAACCGCCGTCAATTCGATCCTCCACGAGGTTCGACAGTTACGCGCCGACGGTCGACAACTGGTCTCGCTGATGCGAGGGGCTCCGGACCTGCCCACGCCCGGGCATATCGTTACCGCAGCGCAACAGGCATTGGCCGATGGGCGAACCGGATACCCGGACAATCGAGGTGAACCAACCCTGCGCGAGGCGGTCGCCCGGTCGATCAGCCGCAATGGCGGCCCCGAGTACTCGCCGGACAGCGAGATTCTGGTCACCAGCGGCGCCACCCTGGGCATCCACGCCGCACTCGGAGCGGTTCTCGACCCCGATGACGAGGTGCTGGTGCCCGAACCGGTCTACGACGCCTACCTCTCGGTCATCATCCAACTCGGCGGACGGCCGATCCCGGTGCCGGCCACCCTGGACAATGGACGCTTCACGTGGGATCCCGACCAGGTCGACGCGGCCTGTTCTCCACGAACCCGTGCGATGCTGATCAATTCACCCTGGAACCCAACCGGCACGGTTCTGGACAACGACGAATGGCT
>DLVV01000225.1:0-478 GCA_003445035.1 Planctomycetaceae bacterium
CCAGGCACGATCTCGTGTTCTGCCCCGTGAAACTTGTATCCGGTCAGGTGCCACTTGCCGATCATGCCCGTGGCGTAGCCATTCCGGCCCAGCACCTCGGGCAACGTGACGTGACGCGTGGAAAGAGCATTGGCGGAATTCGGCCGCAAGTAATCGAGGATGCCGATCCTCGCCGGATATTGACCGGTGAGAAAAGCCGCCCGGTAGGGGGAACACACCGGCGCCGCAGCGTAGGCCTGTGTGAAACGCATTCCATCTCGTGCCAACCGATCCAGGTGCGGCGTCTGGTTGAACCGGTTGCCGTAACAGCCCAACTCACTCCAGCCCAGATCGTCGGCCAAAACAAAGACGACATTCGGCCGATCCGCAGCGTCCACCGCTCGGGTCGACAGAACAAGAGCCAGGATCAGACAACAGCCTCGCATGAACGTTCACTTGGTTGGGGGGAATATGAACTCATACCGTAGCAGATGCTCAT
>DLVV01000225.1:842-4722 GCA_003445035.1 Planctomycetaceae bacterium
CGTCCTCAACAATGTGGCGCAGGGCAGAAAAGATAACAGGGGACCGTTCGGCGGCGGCGGCCGATTCTGTGAATCTCGCCAAACAGAGCAGGTGGGTATAATCGACGGTCATGCCCGCAGCAGGTCTGCCGGGTGGCTCTCGTCAAAGCGGTCGTCATGGTGAACGTTCATGGCCGGCCGGAACACCAGAAGAGGATCAACCACCGTGGCAGTCGCATCGACGAAATCCCTCCTCCTGGCAGCCGGATTGCTGGCCGTCGTCAGCCCCGCAACAGCCCAGGAGGCCATCAATATCGGCTCGCGACTCGAACCGTTGATCGACGAACACCTGATTGCCAACAGGACCGGCACGTTGCGACTGCGGCTGCATCACCCGGTTCGGCAGGACGACGCCATCACCCTGAACAAGCCCTGGGAAGGGAACAACAGCGCCTACGCAACCGTCCTGAAACACAACGGCCAGTTCTTCTTTTACTACCGGGGCACCGCCCTGATCCTCGACACCAAGGTCCAGGGCGGCCACTACGCCACCACGTGCGTGATGACGAGCCGCGACGGCATGAACTGGAAACGGCCGGACCTCGGATTCGTGAAACGGGCAGGATGGGAACACAACAACATCATCCTGACCTTCGACCCCGACTGCAAAATCAACTTCGGCGCCGGGGAAACACTCGACGACGGAAACGACCTGCTCAGTGGTAAGAAAGTCCCGTTCACCGGGGCGTCCCACAACTTCACGCCGATGATCGACACGAATCCCCGATGCAAGCCCGACGAGAGATTCAAGGCCCTTGGCGGCCACGACCACAGAACGCTCTACGCGTTCAAATCACCCGATGGTCTTCACTGGACGATGATGAGGAAAGAGGCCGTGATCGTTGACGGGATGATGGACTCGCAGAACCTGTCTTTCTGGGACCCCGTTCGTAAGAAGTACTTCGCGTACTACCGCGATTTCAAAAACAAGAAAGGCGACACCCGCAAATACACCAAACAGGAGTTTTACCTCAGAGACCGTGATGTCCGAGTCGCCACCTCCACCGATTTCATCAATTGGACGAAAGGGCAGTGGGTCGACTGGCGTCCGGACCGGCTGACTCAGCTCTACACGAGCCAGACCCAGCTGTACCCCGGGGCCGATCATCTGCGAATTGGGTTCCCCATGCGATATGTCCCGGGCCGCGGCCGCTTCTCCGCACTCAATCGACGCATCGCCAAGGCCTCTGCATATTACGCCTCCGTCTACACCGACACGGGGTTCATCAGCAGTCGCGACGGACGCGCATTCCACATCTGGCCCGAGGCTCTCGTGCGACCAGGACCGACCGACCAACAGTGGTTCTACGGATTCGGCGGCACCGCACTGAACCTGTTTGAATCGCGTTCCCGCCTTCCGGGCGGCGGTTCCGAATGGTCATTTTATGTCCAGGACCACGGTTCGTGGTTCGGTGACGGCGTGACGTACCACCGGTATTCGATCCGAAAGGACGGGTTCGTCTCCGCGTCGGCGTCCGCGGCCGGTGGATCATTCACAACCCGGCCCATTCGGTTCAGGGGCGCCCGGCTGGTCCTGAATTACGCCACATCCGCAGTCGGCGGCATCCGTGTCGAAATCCAGGGCGCAGACGGAAAGCCACTGCCGGGCTTTTCCCTGGAGGAGTGCGTCGAGTTGTTTGGAGATTCGTCGAAACGCTCTGTCACCTGGACATCCGGAGCCAGTCTCGGCACTGTCGCGAAGAAACCGATTCGACTCCGGTTTGTCCTCAAAGACGCGGACCTGTTCTCGTTGCGATTTGGCCCTCGCTGAGCCTGACCGTCCGCGGCCGTCAGGAGCCTCCCGGAGCCGTCTTTCCGCCCCCGCGTCCTTTCTTTTTCTTGACCTGGAAGAGAACCCAAAAAACAGCTGCTATCCCTGCGACGACATACCGTTCTCCAAACGGATTCAGGAACAGCGCATAAAAGGCTGTCGCCATGCCCAGAACCGAAAATGCTGAGTGCAGACGAGGGTGTTTCAGTTCCCCGCGTTGATATTTTGCTTTCACTCCGAAGACCAGTTCCTGGAGGAAAGCCGCTGTGACCGACGCGAAGACCAGCGCGTGGCTGAAGATCCTCAAAGCCTCGTCCAGCCGCACTTCGGCCAGCAGGCCAGGCGAGAAATCATGCATCAGGATCTCACCCAAAAAGCAGCTCTGGCCGCAGCCGTCCGGTCCCGGTCATCGGCATCGGCTGGCCGACCGCATTGGGAATGGTCGTCTCGGGATCAATCCCCAACAGGTGAAACGCCGTTGCCAGGATGTCCTTGGGAGAAATCGGATTTGCGGCCACGTCGCCGCCTTGCCGGTCGCTGCGGCCGACAACCTGCCCTCGCCCCATTCCGCCACCGGCATAGACCTGTGAATACACCCGTGACCAGTGATGTCGTCCCGCCCCCGCAGGCTTCGAATCGATCTTCGGCGTCCGACCGTGCTCACTGATCACCAGTACCAGCGTCTCGTCGAGCATCCCACGGTCTTCAAGATCCATCAGCAGAGCCGTGAACGCCTGGTCAAATACCGGGAGCAGGAAGTTCCTCAAGCGACCGTAGTGGTTGTGGTGCGTGTCCCAACCGCCGGCGTTCAGGCCGAAGGCATCCCAGATGACTGTGACAAACCGCCCACCTGCCTGGATCAACCGTCTCGCAGCCAGGCACGACTGACCAAACAACGACATCCCGTAACGGTCGCGAACCGGCTCGGGTTCCTGTGTGTAGTCCAGGGCCCGGTGAAGTGCGCCGGACGCCAACAGCGAATAGGCCATGCGTTGCTGCCCGGAATACGTGCTCACTCGCTCGGATTCGTCGAGCCACCGGCGTGCCTGGTCGAACTGCGAGAGCAGGCTGCGGCGGAGGTCGAAACGGTGGGGCGACACGTCGGAGTGCCGTGTGCCCGTTCCGGCCAACTGCAGCCTGTCAGTCGGACGAATGCTGAGCTGCGGATCGTGGAACGATTTGCCCGGCCGAACGGCCGGAGCAACCCGCGTCCCCTTCTCCATGAAGTCGGTGTAAACCGGATCATACCGCGTCCCCAGGAACGCCCCATAAGGACCGGCCAGCGGGGGATATTCGTTCTTGGAGCCCATCATGAACGGCATCGCGATGTTCCGGGGCATCGCCGGGGCTGAATTGCCGGTGCGGCGTTCATCGAGATAATCGACAATTGAGCCGATGAAAGGCCATTGCCGCTTGTCACGAGGCTTGGCCTCGATCTTCGTATCAACTTTCGGGATGCCGGTTGTCGCGTAGACCGTGCCATGCAATGGGAAGGGGTGTGTCAACGAGCGAACAAACGTCAGGCGATCGGCAATCGACGCGATCTTCGGGAGCCCCTCGCCGACCGCGATGCCCGGAACGTTCGTCGGGATCGCCCGCATCTCACCCTGGATCCCAGACGGCGCATCGGGCTTCGGGTCGTACGTCTCGTGCTGTGGCGGCGAACCGTACTTGTAGATCAGGATGCAGGATTTCGCCTGGCCGAATCGGGCCACGTCAGACGACTCGGCAGCCTGAGATCGCCCGTGTTCCAGTACGTCGCCCAGCCCGACCCCGAAGGCACCAAGACCGCCGACATGCAGCAGATCTCGACGCGACAGGCCCGTGCAAAGCGTCTTCGGGTTCCCGAGCAGACGGATCACAGCGATATCTCCCTGACGAGCATCCTCGAGGACGGATTATCCGCCATTCGGTGCGATGAATCAATTCCTTGTCGAGCAGCACGTACGACAAAGAACCCACCTACGCCTCGCGACCCCAGTCATGCCGGATCTTCTGAGCGGTGAGCGGGTCGACCATGGCCGCTGTCGCGATGTGGACCGACTCGGCACCGGCGTCGAGATAGGCGGC
>DLVV01000225.1:5108-17172 GCA_003445035.1 Planctomycetaceae bacterium
CAGGTCGGCAAAGAGACGAGTCTGTTCAAGCGATGCCTCGCGAGTGGCTTTCCCGCAAATTCCGCGAGGGACACCATCGAAGAGCATTTCTCCACCAGGCATTCGCACCGTCGTGGCCACGCTGTTGGTCATGGCGATGCCATCGATGTGAGGGGTGACCGCTCTCAATAATTCCTGAGCTCGATCCGGTTCGGGCATGTGGCCGATCTTGATGACATAAGGGGTCTGGCCGACAGCGTCGCGGACCCGTTGGGCGACAACCGCCGCCTGGTGGGGCACCTGGTACAACTGGCCGTCCGCGGTACTGACATTCGGACAACTGAAATTCGTCTCGACGCAATCCGCCCCGCTCTCGACCGCCCAACGGGCACACCGGGCATAATCGTCGGCCGTGTCTTCGAGCGTCCATCCCGGCTGGATCGTCGCCACCACCGACACGCTCAGCAGCTTCTCCGACGGAAGCTGCTTACGAGTCCACTCGATATCACGACGCCACGACTCCGGTTCCTGTGACGGCATGCCGAAAGACACCGCCCAACTGCCTTCCATCGATTCGCAACCGGGCACCTCGGTCTCGTGCCCCTGCAACGAACCGGTCTCGACCGGCTGCAGGTTCGGCAGGTCGTAACACGGTCGCTGACTGCTGCGGACGGTCTTGTAGGTCAGGACGTCAAAGCCCAGTCCGGCGTAATACAGAATCCACCGCCCGTTGAGCAGTGGACCGGCTGGCATCCCCAGGGGGGAATCCACCGTCCGTCCACAGAAACTCCACTCCCCGCCCATCGGCTCCAGCGACACGTCCACCTCATCGGGCGGATGATCGTAATTCCACTGGTAACTCTGAAGACGGTCGTAAACACCCGCCGCATCCGGGGCGGAGGAGGGCGAAGTCGACATGGGGTGGCTCATCGAAAAGTGGAGCGAACGTTCGCTCTGGCATCCTAGCGAATCCGGGTTTCGTCCGCCTTCTCCTTGGTCGACGACTTGGTCCCCGAAACGGCCGGCAGAAAGTAGACGTGCTCGGCCACCGACCGTGCGATCTCCGGGCGTGCGTAATAGGCGGGCCAACCATGGCTGGAGCCGACAACGCCACTGACGTCGAGTTCCTGCACCCGCTTAGCACGCGGCCCCATCACGACACGGTCCTCGGCGGTAAAACCGACATTGGCCAGGGCCTTGTTCGAGAGCGGATGCCGCAGCGGGTAGATCTTGAGCACCGTGTCGCGGTGATTGCGAAGATTGACGACCCTTTCGGCCACGTCGATGGCACGTCCGTATCGCTGGTCGGGGTTCAACCAATGGTGATCCATCGCGGCGGCGGCAAAGATCGCCCGGATCCGTCGGTTGTGCTTCGGGCGATCTGCGAGAACGTATCCCTGGACCTGCCCACCACCCAAAACGTGCAGTGCTGATGACACGGTACGACATCCATGGCTGTGTCCAATCAACGTCACCGGGTGACCCACCGGCAGGTCGGCAACCAAACGCCCCAGGTACAGGCCGATGAATGCACTGCGGCGGCCCAGGAGTTCGGCATCAATTTGAGGTAGTGCCGAGAACAACAGCGGCGCTGTGGAAAACGTGAATGGTCCCGTGCTCTTCCACGAAAACATGACGACATTGAGTGGACGTCCAGGCGACGCATCACGAAGCCACTTGGCCGTCCGCAAGCCGTCGGTCGCCACGTCTCCCCAATCGACGAAGCTTCCATGGACCGATACGCAGACCGGAGCCCCCTTGCTCAGCGACGCGTGGAACTGCTTCTCGTCGCCCCACGCTGGAGTGCCATCCTGGTCGTAGCGAAGGTAATCAAAACCCGCGCCCTTGACGACCTTTGTTCCCAGCGGACAACTGCGAGAACTGATGACCCAGAAATTGACCGCGGCCTTCTTGGCCGACTTTTCTGCGGCCTGGGCCGCAGAACCTTGGAATGACAGGGCCGACAAAACAGCGAACAGGGTTCCAACGCACGACACGACCCAACGCCGTCCCTGTCCCGAACGGGCTCCGCACATCATGTTGTCTATCCTCAACTCACGACTTCGGCGGCGCCGTTCGACCTGCACCTGCGAGCGGGCGCCACCGTCTTCGAATATCGGCCCACCGGGTCCAGGTTCCCGCAAGAATTCTTCGGGCAACCAGTCGTACCACCGCCGCGGGCACAGAGGATTGGGCAATCCCGGTCGGTCGCGACAGGTGAACCACGTCCGGCCGGCACGTGGTAGCGGTTGTGACGGTCAGTTGAGCAGGCTGCGGGCGACCACGTCACGAGCCGAATCGAAATACGGCTGCCAGGTGATCTCGGGCGTACCGTCCCGCAGGCAATTCCTAACCGCCCCCAGCGTGTTCAATGCCATGTGAGGACAGCGATTGCAGGCACAGGTCTCACCGGTCGAGGCCAGGATCCCCGGAACCGGAACGAACGTGTGATGCGGTGCCGACTGCTCGAGGGCGTAAATCATGTTCGCCTCTGTCGCCACCAGGAACGTCGTTGGCGTCTCGACCGAAACCACTTCCCGCCGCATCGCTTCGGTCCCACCAATGAAGTCGCTGACTTCCAGAATGTTGTGCGGACACTCGGGATGAGAGATCACCACCGCATCCGGGTTGTTTCGCCGGGCCCGGTTCAGGTCCTGCAGGCTGAACACTTCGTGCACCATGCACGATCCCGGCCACAGGATCATCTCGCGACCGGTTACTTCCTGCAGGTACCGACCAAGATGCTGATCGGGAACGAACAGAATCTCCTTGTCCAACGGCACCCGCTCTTCAATTACCTCCCTGGCATTGCCGCTGGTGACAATCCAGTCACACAACGATTTGACGGCGGCAGAGGTGTTGATGTAGGCGACGGTCTGAAACTCGTGCCCGGCGGCCCGCAATTCCTGCTGCCGCGTCTCCAGGGCCTGCGCCGTGCAACTTTCGGCCAGCGAACATCCCGCCTGCATGTCGGGCAGCAGGACGGTCTTCTCCGGATTGAGCATCTTGGCCGTCTCGGCCATGAAATGGACGCCGCTGAAGAGAATCTTCGACGTCTCGACCCGCGTCGCATCCCGTGCCAGCTTCAGGCTGTCACCGGTGAAGTCCGCGACGTCCTGGATCTCACCGTCGACATAATAATGCGCCAGGATCGTGACATCCCGATCCCGTTTCAGCGCATCGATCTCGTCCATCAGATCCAGCGGATCCTCGTAGACGCCAATCGCATCAACCATCGCTCCCTGCGACATGGTCTTCCTGTTCCGGTGAATTGTCTGTCACTAGACGTCGTGTTGCCAATTATAGTCACGGTGCCCCCCCCCCAGAAACCGAACTAGTTTGAGAAAGCCCGCCGACGGCGGTAAAAGTGAAGTTTCCCTTTCGGACCCGCAAGCGATCACCTCACCATGAGCACCCCATTGAAGATCCTGGTCGTCGGGGCTCACCCCGACGACTGCGACCTCTCCGCCGGCGGTTCAGCAGCCCTCTGGCGATCGCTGGGGCACTCGGTCACCTTCGTGAGCATGACCGACGGCCGATCGGGTCATCACGAGATTCCCGCCGAACAGTTGGCCCAGGTCCGCCGGAAGGAGGCCCTGGCCGCCGGCGCCACAATGGGCATTCCCTACCTGGTACTGGACCATCCGGACGGTGGCCTGGAAGCGACGCTCGAGAATCGTACCGACCTGATCCGGTTGATCCGTCGCGAGTCCCCCGACCTGGTCCTGACCCACCGACCCAACGACTACCATCCCGACCATCGCTACACCGGAACCCTGGTCTGCGACGCCGCCTACATGGTCACCGTCCCCGCGGTCGCTCCCGACACTCCCGCACTGGCCCACAACCCGGTGATCGCCTATCTGCCCGATGGTTTCACGCGTCCCTATCCGTTCTCACCCACAGTCGCCGTGGATGTGGAACCGGTGATCGACCGGATCGTCGAGATGCTCTCCTGCCACATCAGCCAGTTCTTCGAATGGCTGCCCCACAACATGTGGCCCGGCGACATCGTGCCTGAAGATGAGGCCGGCCGGCACGCCTACGCCACCGAGAAATATCAACAGTGGATCGGCGACCGGGCCGACCGTCACCGAGACCTGCTTGTCCGGCAGTACGGCCAGGAGCGGGGCGGCGCGATGAGGTGGATTGAAGCGTTCGAGGGCTGCGAATACGGAGCGGCACTTGACGAGGAAGCCATCGCGAGGCTGTTTCCGTTCATCACCACCGACGGCGGACCCGCCTGATGGCCACACCCCTCTCCGAACTGCTCGACACCGACCAACCCGACCTCTTCGAGATTCACACATCCGCAGCCGGGCCGTCCGGCTCGCTCCCGCTGACACCTGAAATGCTTCGGGACCGGCCCAGCGGTGACATCTTCGGCATGACCCAGAATGCCGGAATGGGCTGGACCCCCGAACAATTGACTCGACCGCAGTACCTCATCCTGAGCACCCAGGGTGGAATCCGTGCCGAGGATGGGCAGCCCATCGCCCTGGGATACCACACCGGTCACTGGGAAGTCGGCCTGCTGATGCAGGCCGCCGCTCGCGAATTCGATCGGCACGAATCGATCCCGTTCGCGGCCTTCGTCAGCGACCCCTGCGACGGCCGCTCCCAGGGCACCACGGCGATGATGGACAGCCTGGCCTACCGCAACGACGCCGCGATGGTACTCAACCGGCTGATCCGTTCGTTGCCGACTCGTCGCGGTGTGCTGGGAGTGGCCACCTGCGACAAGGGACTGCCGGCGATGATGATCGCCCTGGCCTCTCACCACCAGTTGCCCACGATCATCGTCCCCGGCGGAGTCACTCTTCCGGTCGACGACGGCGAGGACGCCGGCAAGGTGCAGTCGATCGGGGCCCGGTTCGCTCACGACGAAATCACCCTGGACTACGCGGCGGATGTCGGATGTCGTGCGTGTGCCTCTCCCGGCGGCGGCTGCCAGTTCCTGGGCACCGCCGGCACGGCTCAGGTCGTCGCCGAAGCCCTCGGCCTGAGCCTACCCCACTCCGCACTGGCACCCTCCGGCCAACCGATCTGGCTCGACAACGCTGTCCGCAGCGCCCGGGCGTTGGTCGAACTGGCCGCAGCCCGCATCAGTGTTGCCGACATTCTCACCGACCAGGCAATCGAAAACGCCATGGTGCTGCACGCCGCCTGTGGGGGTTCGACCAACCTGCTCCTGCACCTGCCGGCAGTCGCATTTGCCGCCGGACGCACACGCCCCACCGTCGATGACTGGAACCGAATCAACCGACAGGTCCCCCGCCTGGTCGACGTGCTTCCCAACGGACCGACCGGGCATCCCACCGTCCAGTTCTTCCTGGCCGGCGGCGTTCCCGAGGTGATGCTCCACCTCAGGAAACTCGGCCTGCTGCACCTGGACGCACTGACCGTCACCGGGCATCCGCTGGCAGAGTCGCTCGAGTGGTGGGAACAATCCGAACGCCGTAGCCGACTCCGCGAACTGCTTGCCAGCCGTGATGGAATCAACCCCGACGACGTGATCCTGGACCCCGACACAGCTCGCCAGAAAGGAATGACCAGCACGGTGACGTTTCCGATCGGCAACCTGGCACCGGAAGGGTCGGTGATCAAGAGCACCGCGATCGATCCCGACGTGGTCGACGACGACGGCGTGTTCCGCATGACCGGGTCCGCACGGGTCTTCACGACCGAGCGTGCAGCGATCGCTGCCATCAAGGGGCAAACCGACCAACCGATCGGGGCCGGCGACATCGTGGTCCTGATCTGCCGCGGCCCACTCGGCGCTGGAATGGAAGAGACCTACCAGATCACCTCGGCCCTGAGATATCTCGACTTCGGCAAGCACGTGGCCGTCATCACCGACGCCCGTTTTTCCGGAGTCTCCACCGGAGCCTGCATCGGGCACGTCGGCCCCGAGGCCCTGGCCGGGGGGCCGATCGGCAAGCTGATCGATGGAGACACTCTCCAAATCACCGTCGACACCCTTCAGCTCGAGGGCCAGATCGACCTGGTGGGCGAGGGGCAGGAACGGTTCGACACACAGGAGGGAGCGGAACGACTCGCAGCGCGTGATGCTCGTCCCGACCTGGCCGCAGATCCCGATCTCCCACCCGAAACCCGACTTTGGGCGTTATTGCAACAGCTCAGCGGCGGTACATGGGGTGGATGTGTCTACGATCCCGATGCGTTGGCCGACGCCCTGAAGTGACCATGACCCGCAAACGCCTTGTCATCATCTGGCTGCTCCTCCTGACCGCGGCACCGCTGACGCGGGCCGAAGACGCAGCCGCCCGCGGCTATCGCTGGCTACGAACCCGACCTTACCTGCCGGCCGACTTCGATCAGGCCGTCTTCGACAAGCTTTGGACCAACTGGCCCTCACCCGATCGCAAAAAAGCCGCCGTCGCCAACCTGGCCACGCGACGACGTATGACCATGGATCATTACGGCCTGATGCCCGATCCCGACGCCAAGGACCCCACGGCCGTGCCCGCCCTGGGCCACGTGCCAGTGGCGTCCGGCGGCTGGGCGATGAACTGCCTGACCTGCCACGCCGGAAGGGTCGACGGCCGGGTGATCCCCGGGTTGCCCAACACGCATCTCGACCTTCAAACACTGGTCGAAGACGTCCGCCGCACCAAGATCAAGATGCTCAAGCCGCTGTCCCACCTGGACATCGTCTCGGTCACTCTCCCGCTCTCCACCACCCGCGGCACCACCAATTCGGTCGTCTTCGGAATCGTCCTGGGCAACTACCGTGACAAGGACATGGTCGTCCACCTCGATCGCCGCCCCCCGAAGCTGATGCACCACGACATGGACGCTCCGCCGCTCTGGAACGTGCGTCACAAGACAGCCCTCTACTGTGACGCATTCGCGCCCAAGAACCACCGCGTGCTGATGCAGTTCATGCTGCTGCCGTCAACCAGTCCCCAGCGACTGACATCCTGGGAACCGGCCTTCCGTGACATCCTGGCGTGGATCGAATCGCTCCGACCACCAAAATACCCGGGCACCATCGACCGCAACCTGGCCGAGACGGGGCGAAAGATCTTCAGCAAGACCTGTGCAATGTGTCACGGCACCTACGGAAAACAACGCGAGTACCCACAAAGGGTCGTGGCCATCGACACCATCGGAACCGATCCGGTCCGCCTGAACGCCTTGACCTCCGACCATCGCAACTGGATGGGAACCGGCTGGTTGAGCCGCTACGGAAAGGACCCGGTCGTGGTAAAGCCATCCGGCTACCTCGCCCCGCCACTGGATGGCATCTGGGCCACGGGGCCCTACTTGCACAATGGCTCTGTTCCCACCCTGTGGCACCTGCTCCACCCGAAGGAACGGCCTGTCGTCTGGAGACGGACATCCGATTCGTTCGACCACGAGCGGATTGGGATGGCCATTGAGGCACTTGACACCGTGCCGGCCTCGGCCAAGGCAGCCCGCACTCGGCGGAGATACTTCGACACCTCCAGGCCGGGCAAGAGCGCAGCGGGACACCTGTTCCCCGACAAACTGACTGAAGCACAGAAACGAGCCGTCCTCGAGTTCTTGAAAACGCTGTAGACGACTACAACGCCTCCTGGACCCGTTGGACGACCGAATCACACAACCGATGGGCCACGGCCGCGTCGGGAGCTTCCGAGATCACCCGCACGATCGGCTCGGTGTTGCTGCCGCGGACCTGCACCCAGCGATCCTCCCAGTCCAGTCTCAGGCCATCGCCCTCCGTAACCGTCGCGTCGTCGAAGGCCAGCCGCAAGGCCTCGACCGCCGCCGGCACGCGATCCGCAGGGCAGGGGACCTTCCGCTTGACGATCTCGTACACCGGAAAGCTGTCGACCCACTCCGAGAGACTTTGGCCACCTGTTGCCAGCCCCTCGAGCACCAGCGCCATGCCAACGAAACTGTCGCGGATGTCTCCAACTCGCGGATCGATGACTCCACCGTTCCCCTCACCACCCAACACCGCCCCCACATCGTCCATGGTGGCCACAACGTTCGCCTCGCCAACGTGGGAGCGATGAAACGAACTTCCGGGATACCTCTCCACGATGTCGGCCGTCACCCGACTGCTCGACCCATTGACGACCACCGGGCCGGGATGGACCGACAGCACCCGGTCGGCCGACAACGCCATCGTCAATTCCTCTCCGATATACCGTCCCGACTGGTCGACGATCGCCAATCGATCCGCATCGGGATCTTGTGCGAACCCCACATCGGCATTGTGATCAAGAACGGCCTGGCACAGCCCGCCGAGGTGTGATTCCAGCGGCTCCGGCATATGTGAGAATTCGCCATCGGGGACCCCTCCCAACACGGTGACCTCGCAACCGAGGGCCTCAAGCAATTCCGGCCCCAACACGGCTCCCGAACCGTGGTTGCAGTCCAGCACGACTCTCGGGCGACGGACACGAATCGCCTGGACATCGACGATCCCCGTCACCGTGTCACGATGATCCGCCCCGGGACTGTCGATCATCTCGACCACCCCGCTCGCCTCTCCCAATGGTTCATCTTCAAGAGACGCGATGGCCTCGACCAGCCTCGCCCCGATCTCCGCGTTGAACACGCGTCCGGCAGCATCGAACGGCTTCAGCCCGTTCCATTCGGCCGGGTTGTGGCTGGCGGTGATCTGCAATCCGGCCGCGGCGTCGAGCCGTCGGACCAGCAGCCCACAGGTGGGCGTGGAAGCGATCCCGGCATCGAACACGTGACAGCCCTCTGCCGCCAGCCCCGCCAGCACGGCGTCACGCACCATCATCCCACTGTCACGACCGTCACGGGAAACCACCACGGCGCCACCGTTGGCCACCCGACCCACCGCCCGGGCGAACGTCGATAGGAACTCGGCTTCGAGTCCGTCGCCGACAATTCCACGGAGGCCCGAGATGCTGAGTATCCGGGTGGGCATCTCGTCCTCATCGCCGGCTGTGGCTAGCCCGCCTTGGCCGTCTTCGGCTGGCTGGCACCGCGAGCCTTGGCGGTCCTGGCCTTGAAGACGTCAACCCGCTTCTGGACCGCGTCACGCTCGACTTTGGCGGCGTCGGTGGCTTTCTTGGCCGCCGCCGCCTTCACCTCAGCCGGCTTGATCACTGCCACCTGGTCGGCCACCCGCTTCTTGGCGGCCGTCAGCGCGGCCTGCTTGGCCTTCGCGGCCTTCTGCATAGCCACCAGCACGGTCTTGGCCTTGTCCAGATCGGCTTTGCGGTCCACCACGACCTTCTTGTCGGCAACCAGTGCCTTGACCTTCTTGTCGTGGACTCCCTTGAGACTGGTTGCCACCGCAGCCAGTTCCTTGTCGCCACTGGCCTTGGCCGCTGCGGCGGCCTTGTCGGTAGCGTCCTTGAGCAGCGGAATGGCCTTGCCCAGTGCGGTCACCTTTTTCGTAGCGTCGGCATGAGCCTTCAGAGCATCTGCCTCACCCTTGGTCGCCTTGGTGACCTCGACCACGGCCGCCTTGTACTGCTTGTCGGCTTCGGCCGCGTTGGTGTTCCGCTGATCGAGTCCCTTCTTCAGCAGTCCCAACTCACCCTCGGCCTGGGCCTGGGCATCTGCAGCAGTGTTGTAGGCGACATCCTTGCCTCCGA
The DNA here is from genome assembly GCA_003445035.1 of Planctomycetaceae bacterium. Classification (GTDB taxonomy): domain Bacteria; phylum Planctomycetota; class Planctomycetia; order Planctomycetales; family Planctomycetaceae; genus UBA8437. The sequence continues at coordinate 14,681 of DLVV01000225.1, forward strand.
ACACGTCGAGCACCTTGATGAACGCAATCTCGTCCTTCCATCGCTCGACAGCCTTACCGGCGGCAGTGAATGTGGCAACGGCGGTGACGGCGGCCTTCTGGGCAGCGGCCAGCTTCTCGGCGGCCGGCTTCATCGCCTTCGTGAGCGCCTCGGCCCGCTTCTTCATCGCCACCACGCCCGCCTTGGTGGTCTTGTCTTCCTTCTGGGCATTGGCCAGGTCCCCCTTACTTTTGGCCACCGCCTTGGTCTTCTCGACATTGGTCTTCCTGGCCGCCACCAGTGTGCCGTTCCGCTTGTCGAACGCGGCCTTGAGATTGACAGCGATCGCAGCCAGTTCCTTGTCCCCCTTGGCTTTGTCGGCCGTCACCTTGGCCTTGTCGGCGGTCTCCTTCAGCAGTGGCACGACCGGCGCCAGGGCCGCCGCGGCCTTGGCCGCAGCAGCCTGTTCGGCCGTGAACGTTTTAATCTGGCCCTGGTACGTCTTCATGTTGGCCGCCAGGGTCTTCTCCTTGGCCTGCAGCGTTGTGATCGACTTGTTGGCCGCATCGAGGTCGGCTTTGACCTTGTTGGCTGCCGCCTGGGCGGCTTTCAACGCCGCCTGCTGCTTGTCGTTTTCGGTCTTGCTCGTCCCGACCAACTTGGTAGCGACAGCCAGCCGTTGATCAAGCGTGGAAGGATTGACCGACAGGTCTCCGATGAGCTTACCGTCGGCCGCGTTGAAGACGCGTACCACGCCCGAGTAGTCGCCGGCGATGACCCGCTTGGTCTCATCGCAGTAGGTCACCTCGAGCCCAAGATCCGGCAGCGCCGGGAAGGCGCGAATCTGCCCACCGTCCTGTTTGAACAGCTTCGCAACCTTGTCGCGGCCGATCGAAACGAGATTGCCGTCGTGACAGAACTCGACCATGAACGATCCGCCCCCATGAGCCCCCCAACTCTTGACCTGGCGACCATTCTCCATTTCCCACAGCCGGATCGTTCCGTCCTGGCCGCAGGAGGCCAGGATATTGGAGTCCGACCGCCAACTGAGTCCCGTGACCGCGCCGCCGTGGCCACGCAGGTCCTGGTAGACACGACCGGTCTCGGCTTCCCAGACAAACAGGCCGCCGTTGCGGTCGGAACTGGCCACCAGCACGCCATCGGGGCTGAAAGCCGCACAGTAGATCCAGTTGGTGTGCTTCTTGGGCACCTCCCACAACAATTCACCCGTTCCGGTCGAATAGACACGGAGAGCCTTGCCGGAACTTCCCAGTGCGATCAACTTGTGGTCGGAACTGATGTCGGCACCCAGGACGGTGTCGAATTCCTCGCCGACTTCTATCACACGTTTTCCGCTCTTCACGTCCCAAACCACCACCTTGCCGTTGGCAGCCCCGCGGCCACCACCGGCCAGCAGCAGGCTCCCGTTGCGGCTGAAGCCCAGCATGTGCGCGATGCCCTCGGGATAAGGCAGCACCCCGACAAGTTCCAGCGAGCGGGTGTCGTAGAGCAGTACCTGCTTCTGTCCGGACACGGCACACAGCGGTGCCCAGGGACTGGTGGCCAGGGCGGTGACTGCCGTGGTCGTCTTGGTGACCAGTTCGGGACGCAATCCCAGCCGGTCGGGGAATGCGGGGTTCTTCGGGCGACCGGTCGAGGGACCCTGAAGCGTGAGGTTGAACTTGGGCTTCTTGCGAACAAATTTGCTGCCGGCATTTTCCAGCACTCCACCGTCGATCCAGGCCTTGATCGTTGCCAGTTCCTTGGCCGCGAGCTTCGGCGACTTGGGAGGCATGAACGGTTCGGCTTCGTGGTTGACCAGGCTCCAGAGGTAGCTGTCCGACGACGCACCGGGCTCGACAACCTCGCCACTGCCCCCGCCGACCCGCAACGTGCCGTAGGTCGTCAGATCGAGATCGCCCTCTTTCTTGTTCGGCCCGTGACAGGTGAAGCAACGTGCCTTGAGGATCGGCCGCACGTGGTCCTCGTACGTGACCTTCATGGCCTTCTTGCCAGGGGTCGGCTTCTTCTTGTCCGCAGCTGATGCGGTGGTCGCAATCACCAAGAGCAGGGCGACACTGAGCAGGCGAGTCATCTCGAGGGCTCCAACAGCGCGAAAGAGTGGAGTACGGGAAAGAAAGGCAGGTGACAGGGAGCCGGGCTTCTATCCCCGGCCGAACCCCAGTCTAAACCACCTCGCACGGCTATCCACCTCCGTCCGTAGCGACCGGAGACGAAAACCGGGCAGGATGATCGGGTCAAACCGTCTGGAGCGAATCTAGTGGTTGAAAAGGAACTCTCGCGAGTTCAACAGCGACCAGAACACGTCCTCCAGGACGCTTTTCTTGTCCTTCTCGGCATCAAGAATCGTCTTGATCGTCTGCTGCTCCTTGGCGGTTGGCAGTCGCGAAAGACATCGGACGTAGAGCTCGTTGATGATCTGGTCGTTCGAGAGTCCCTGATCGGCGAGCTTGCCGAGCACGTTGCCGGCCTTGATCTTGCTGTTGACCGTG
>DLVV01000329.1:0-196 GCA_003445035.1 Planctomycetaceae bacterium
CGGTGACTCGCTGGTCGCGGCTGGCGGGACTGAAAAGATGACCGACGAGCAAGCAAAAGAGACTCTCGAAGCCGTCCAGGCGGTTTTGAGTGACGAACAGAAGAAGGTCTTGGAGCGGATCAGCTTGCCAAGACGGCGGCGGAGCGGCGGCGGGGGCGGATTCGGCGGTGGCAGAGGAGGAGGAGGTGGTGGTGGT
>DLVV01000329.1:486-6139 GCA_003445035.1 Planctomycetaceae bacterium
AGGAGGAGGAGGTGGTGGTGGTGGTGGTGGCCGCCCTCCGCAGGACGAAAATCCATTCACGGAAGCCGAAAACGCCAAGGCGCTCGTGTCGCTGCTTGAGCGTCACGGTGTCAAGGCCCCGGAAATCAAGGTCAAAGAGGCCGAGGAACAGGCCTCCGGGCGGCCGGAATCGGAGGGCAGTGGCGACACCTCCGACGGCAACGTCATCGAGGCAATTCTCAAGCAGCACGACAAGGATGGGGACGGCGCGTTGTCGAAAGACGAAGCGCCGGCATTTCTGAAGAACCGTTTCGACCGAATTGACACCAACAAGGACGGAAAGTGTTCCTTGAAGGAAATGACGACCGCTCGCAGGTTCAATCCCGCTCGCCCCGCCAACTGAGTTCCGTCGGAAATCTGTTGGGCCCTCTAAATCGATCTCTCTGAGGGTTTTGCGGAGTCGCTCCCTGGTCGATGATGTTCAAGTCCCCTCGTAACATCGGTCGACAATCTAGGTAGAGTGCGCTTTTGGGGCGATGCTCCGTCTGGCATTTCAGATTGCCAGGGCGTCACAGGGATGTGTCAGGCCGAATCAGGGGGCGCGGCAGGGATGCCTACTTCATATCGCGCGTGGGTCGTAGCTGGAATTCTCCTGGCTACTGTCGTCGGTTTTGGTTGTCAGCGTGCTTACTATTACAAGCAGGCCGACCAGGACGCGGCTGCTCTGATCGACGAGAAATCCGACGATCCCCGTTGGGGGTTCGACGAGTTTTCCGTGCAGGTCAATGCCCGAAGTCGCTACGCCAACGACGTTGATCCGGTGCGGCCCCCGATGCCGCCCGACGATCCGAAGTCCAGCGAGTTGATGCAGGCAGTCGGCGGCATGGAGGGGTACGACGGTTGGGGTGAAAACGGGGTGAAGCGGGTCACCGAGAACGTGGACTGGAGAAAACAGCTGGGTGAGTACATGGAGGTGGACAAGCAGGGGCGAGTGCACCTCGACCTGGAAGGGGCCATCCAGTTGGCGATGGTTCATTCGCCGGGTTACCAGCAGACGATTGAGACGCTTTACCTGTCCGCACTGGACGTCAGTACAGAGCGATTTCGGCTCGAAGTCCAGTTCTACGGGGGCAACGACTCGTTCCTGACACATCGGGGGAACCAGGGTGTCAGCGGCGAAAGCAACACGCTGACTAACGGGAGCAACGTGCAGATGCGGCGACGGTTGGCGACCGCCGGTCAGATCGTCGTTGACTTCGCGAACACATTTACGTGGCAATTTGCCGGGGCGAATACGAACACCGCGACCTCTCTGCTGGGTTTCAGCATCGTTCAGCCTTTGCTGCGAAGTGGTGGACGGGTGGTGGGGCTCGAGCAGTTGACTCGGGCCGAGCGGAACCTGTTGGGGAACCTTCGGGCGTTTCAGCGTTATCGAAAAGGGTTCTACACGAACATGGCTATTGGTAGCCGGGGAACCGGTGGGAGTCCCCGGCGTAGCGGTGGATTTTTTGGCGGTACGGGCTTGACCGGATTCACCGGGCAGGGCTCCGGTGGCTTCGGTGGGGTCGGGTCGGCCAGCGGGTTTGGTGGCGGGTTCTTTGGCGGCGGCGGAACCGGCGGAGGTGGTGCCGGTGGGGGTGGTGCTGTTGCCGGAGTCGCCGGCGGTGGTGCCGGAAACGTGGGTGGTTTTATCGGGTTGTTGCAGTCACTTCAGCAATTGAGGAACTCGCAGGACAACCTGGCACTACAGCAACGAACGCTCGCTTTGCTTCAGGCTCTTCAGGAGGCTGGTCAAATCGGGGTCGATCAGGTGTTGAGTTTTCAACAGAGTATTGAAACTGGCCGCGCTGACATGCTGCAGAGCCAGAACGGTTTTCGGGGACAGGTGGAAAACTTCGTGATGACCAATTTCGGGTTGCCGGCAACATTTGAGGTGGTGCTTGACGATTCGGTGATCCAGCCGTTCCAGTTCATTGACCCCAGGGTCACTGCGGTCGAAACAGCCGTGGCGGAACTCGTCGCGAGGTTCGGAGAGGTCGAGACGCCGACCGACGAGCAATTGAGGAGGACCGCGAGCCACTCGAGAAAGCTTCAGGAGGATATCGCGGGATTGGTGTCGTTGGTTGAAGATGACCTCAAGGCCATGGAAGTGAAGGCGGTGAGGCGGGGAGAGGGTATGACGGACGCGGACAAGGTCCGGTTTGCCGCCGATCGCAAGGCGTTGTCCGATGACCTGAAGCGACTCCAGGTGCAAAACGAAAACACCCGTAAACTGCTTGGGGCGGCTATCAAGCAGTTGGCTGGCAAACTCAACGCCAAACAGAGAACCGATGTTGTGGGGCAACTGATTGCCGTCAATGCGTCGCTGGCCAGTTCTGTCGGAGAACTGGGCCTGGTTCAAGCCGGAGCAAGGCTCGAGGCAGTGACGCTTGATGATCGTGTGTCTGTCAGTGCGGAAGACGCGTTGGAAATCGCTCGCGCTTACCGGTTGGACTGGATGAACGCCAGGGCGTCACTCGTCGACGGTTGGCGTTTGGTGGAGTTCAACGCGAATGCCCTGGAATCGGACCTCAGCATCGTGTTCAGCGGTGACATGAAGGGCGATCAGACGAACCCCTTCGAGCTCAGTGGTCCCAAGGGGTCTCTGCGGGCTGGGCTACAGTTCGACGCTCCGTTGACACGGTTACTGGAGCGGAACAACTTCCGGCAACAGTTGATCAATTACGAGCAAACTCGGCGTGGAATGATCCAGTACGAGGATCAGATGTACCAGAGTTTTCGGCTTGCACTGCGGACGTTGTCGCAGCGGGAGCAGAACCTGGAGATTCAACGCCGGGCGGTCAAGATCGCAATTCGCCGGGTGGATCAGACCCGGCAAATGTTGACGAAGCCTCCGGCTCCGGGGGCGCCAGCACAGCTAAGTCCGACGGCGACACAGGACTTACTTTCCGCGCTGGCGGCGTTGCGGTCCTCGCAGAACAACTTCATGAGTGTTTGGTTGGCGTATTATTCCGGCCGAATGACGTTGATGCGGGATCTGGGCGTGATGCGGATCGACGAGAAAGGCCTCTGGATCGACGAATCCCTTGACGACGCGCTCGACGAGGCAAAAAAATATCCGAGCGCGCTGCCACCTTCGATTCCGCAAGCGTGGTTGCATAAGGCTGGTGAGGGCTACGAGACGGCACGGTTGGTTCCAACGGAACCAGGAGACGATGGAGAGGCTGGTTTTGGTTTCGGAATTCCCAGGTTCCTGAAGCCAACGACGTACCTGAACAAACCGGCGGCTCTGGACGACTGGTCCGACCGGGTCAAGAGTGCCTGGCCGGCGTCGTGGCCCGGAGGTACGGAATCGGTCGAAGAGCCTCCAGCAGACGAGGAAGCGACGTTCGAAGACACTGGTGCGGAGGAATCTACGGTGGGCGGTCGGACTGAACCGTCGTGGTACGTACCGAGAGTCGGGTGGTTTGGTCTGGGTGAAAAGGCTGACGCCGAGTCGGCGGAAAAGTCCAGTCCTGATAACTCGAAGCGGTCGGTGATCGAAGCTGGTGGAACGGGCGGGTTCCGATTTGATGCGGAGGCCGCCGCTAAAAATCGGAGGTCGGTGGAACCGGCAGGATCCGATGCGAAGGCGGTCATCTCGACGCCCGCGGCAACCGTTCGTGGTGGAAAACGGTCGGTGGGCAATCGTCGAGCTCAATCCGTCGATACGGTACCCGTCAGATCATATCGCTCCGTCGTCAAGCCTGGGGTGGTCGTTCCGAAGAGTTCCTACCGGGCGACAGATTCCGTAAACGCCAGGCAAGCGTCCGTGCAGAAGGAACTGCGACGAAAGGCGGTTCCGACGAGAACGGCACCGGCTGACAAAGGGGAAAAAGAATCTGCGACGGAACGTACCAGCCCGAATGCGGCTGGGTTTTTGCCGCCTCGGATTCGTCGCGCGTCGGATAGCCAGTGACGGGTCGAATTGCCACGGCTTGGTGACATCGCTCGGGTGGGCTTACATCCACTTCGGACCCCAAATTCCGTTGCTTTATGCCGTGATTTGGCGACAATGGACGTTCCGGCGATTCGAGTTCGGGATTCTAGACGAAACGGGTTGTTATTGGCGAATCCCGCCCCGTGTCGCGGTGTTTCAAGTGATAAGCGGCGTTATGTTGGCGCGTTAATTCGTCGGTGTTACCGGCGAGTTGCATTCTTTCAACCGAGCCCGACAAAAGCAGGCAACAGACATGGCGATGACAAAATCATCCTCGGCGACATCCAGTCAGAAACGTATGGCGGATGGCGGCAGCACGGTGTTGCTGCTCGGGTTGTTGATCTGTGGCCTGGCTGGTTCGGGCTGTGGACTCGTGGATTCCTTGGGCAGCGGTGAGGCGAGTGCCTCGGAAGATCAGAAATTGACCGCCGTTGTCCAGAAGGGCGTGATTCAGGTCAGCGTGACCGAAGATGGTGAGGTCGAGAGTGCCAAGCCTATTGTTTTGAAGTGCATGGTTGCTGGCGGAGCTCAGATTCTCGAGATCGTCCCGGATGGCACCCGGATCGTCGAAAAAGGGGGTCAGAAAGAGGATGAATCGGACGTCTTCGTGGGCGATCAAATCGTCAAATTGGACGATTCGAAAATCAAAGATGCGTTGGACCAACAGAAGATCAAAGTCGGAAATGCGGAGAACGCTCTGATCCTGGCTGAAAAAGATCTTTCCCTGGCCACGATCTCGGTGAATGAATACGAGAAGGGGACATTCGTCCAGGAACTGCAGGGGCTGGATGCCGAAGTCACGATTGCGATGGAGAACCTCCGTGGCGCTGAGAACCAATTCGAGTACACGCAGAAGATGTTCCGCAAAGGTTTCGTCACGAAACTGCAGTTGGAGGCGGACGAATTCGCGGTGAAACGCTCAAACCTGGAACTCGCACAGTCTCAGACGAAACGGAAAGTGCTGGTCGTCTTCACCAAGGAGAAGATGCTGGAAGATCTTCATAGTGCAGTGAAGACGGCCACATCGGGGGTGAAGCAGAAGCAGAGTGCCTTGGACCTCGAGAAGAGATCATTGAGTCGGATTACCGAGCAGTTCAAGAATTGCGTCATCGTGGCTCCTAAGCCGGGCATGGTGGTCTATCACAACGAACGTAGTCGTTGGGGACGGAGTCAGAGTGCACAGATCGAGGAAGGGGCGACTGTCCGTGAACACCAGGCCATCGTGAAGTTGCCGGACTTCACCAAGATGCAGGTGAAGGTCAGCGTTCACGAGTCGAAGGTTCAGCAAGTGGCCGTTGGTGATCGAGCGTCATTGACGATCCAGGGGTACAACGAGCCGCTGAGTGGCGTGGTGGTTGAGATTGCCAACCAGCCGGAGCAAGCCAGCTGGTACCAGGCCAAGGTCAAGGAATATGCGACCATCGTCAAGATCGACGAGATTCCGTCCGGAATGGTACCGGGTATGTCGGCTGAGGTGGTGATCGATGTCGAAGAACGCAGCGACGTGTTGAAGCTCCCCGTCGAATCGGTGATTGAGATCGGCGGCGAGTTTTTTGCGTGGTCTAGCGCGACCGATGGAAGCGGCTACGAAAGAAAGAAACTTGATGTGGTCAAGAGCGAGAAGGGCGATGCCCGCGTGTTGACCGACAGTAAGTTCATCGCTGTGAATAGCGGTGTCGCGGAGAACGAATTGGT
>DLVV01000329.1:6511-10641 GCA_003445035.1 Planctomycetaceae bacterium
GATGAAGAACAACAGGCGAAAAAGAGATCGTCGGCAGTTGTCGCAAAGGCCAGCACCGGTGCTCCAGGTCAGGGAGCTGGAAAAGGGGCCAAGAAGAAATCGGGTCGGCCATCCGCCGGCGGCAGAAAGGCCGCAGGGGGCGGCGAGGGCTCTGGAGCAGCAGGCGGATTGGGGAGGATGGCTGGGTTTGACAAGGACAAGGACGGGAAGATTTCCAAGGCCGAATCCGAAGGCACGTACGTGGCGAACTTCTTTGACGCCCTGGACGGCGACAAGGATGGATTCGTGACGGGTGCTGAGGTTGCGGCCGCTCAGGCCAAGAGAAAGGCGAGTGGTGGAGGAGGAGGAGCCAGCGGTAAGAAGTCGGCAGGTGGCGGTGGCGGCAGTGGGTTCACCGGAGCCACCTTGCTGACCCGTTGGGATAAGGATTCAGACGGAAAGGTGTCAAAAGCCGAACTTCCCGAGACGATGCAGGCCGGGTTTGACGCTCTGGACGGTGACTCCGACGGTTTTCTTGATCGGGCCGAACTGGACAAAATGGTCGCGGCTATGCGAGCACGTCGTTCCAGTGGCGGCGGAGGCCAATAACCTGTGTTGGCTCCGGGTCGATCTTTGCGAATGGCTTTCAAGAGCCTGCGGCTGCATTTCCTGCGCAGCGTGCTGGCCGCTGTCGGCGTGCTTATCGGCGTGACAGCGGTGATCTGGCTGGTGGCCCTGGGTGAAGGGGTCAGTTACCAGGCGCAGCAGTTGATCAAGGAATATGGCGCTACCAATATCATCGTTCGGTCGAAGGCTCCGGCAGTCGCTGCGGACACGGGCCGGGTCAAGATCTACGGTTTGACCCGTCTGGACTTCGATCGGATCACGGCACGAGTGGCGGGGCCATCGTCCGCCTACGTGATTAATACGATCGAACGCGCCGTCCCGATGCGAGAAGTCGCGATGGAGGTGCGGTATTTTGACCGCACCTGCGATTCGCAGCTCCTGGGTGTCATGAAGGACTACCAGGACATCAATCATCTCGATATGTCGATCGGGAGATTTCTGTCTCGTGGCGATTCGGAAACCAAGAGCAACGTGGCTGTCCTGGCCGACGGGACGGCACGAGAACTGTTTCCCTACGAGAATCCGATCGGAAAAACGATACGGGTCGACCAGGACTTTTATCGCGTTGTGGGTGTCGTGTCCAAAAAACAGGATGCGGCGGCCATTGGCGGGAGTATTTCCGGTCGGAGCTACGACAAGGACGTCTACATTCCCCTGAGTACGTTCCGAAGTCGGATCGGCGACCAGGTTCCGATCTCGATGGAGTCGTTCGAAAGTGAACTGATCGAGATCAACCAGATCACTGTCACGATCAACGAAGTGGAGCGTGTGCCTGAGACGGCCGAGATCATCCGGGTGCTGCTCGGAGACCTTCACAACGATGAGAACCCGGATTATTCGGTCACAGTGCCCATGGAACTGTTGGAGCAGGCCGAGACGACTCGGATGATGTTCAACATTCTGTTGGTGGTGATTGCGGGTATTTCGTTGCTGGTCGGTGGGATTGGGATCATGAACATCATGCTGGCGACTGTGACCGAGCGGACGCGGGAGATCGGGATCCGGCGTGCACTTGGTGCGACACAGACGGCCATTCTGTGGCAATTCCTGAATGAAGCGACCGTGTTGACCGCGATCGGCGGCATGCTGGGAATTGCATGCGGTTTCATGTGTTATCCGGTTGTCGATGTGGTGATGAGCCAACTGGAAATCTGGTACCCCGAGGTCTGGTCGGGGCTTTCCCCGGCGGTCCAGAACATCGAGCCGCGTGTCGAAACCTGGTCCGTCGTGGCAGCGTTCGCCATTTCGGTTGGCGTTGGGATCATCTTCGGGGTGTTCCCGGCACGGCAGGCCGCTCAGCTGGATCCGATCGAAGCGCTACGGCACGAGTAGCCGGCGGTGGTCGGGTCAGGCCGCCGGGTTTGCGAATCTCGCGGCGGAGAGGTGTTGCAGGTCGCGGGTTGCTGAACCTGCGATCAGCCAGTCGGCAATTGCCTGGCCGGTGACCGGAGCCAGAAGAACACCTTTGGTGAAATGACCGGCGGCGAGGAACACGTTGTCGGAACCGGGAAAGCGATCGACCACCGGCATCCCGTCGGGGGTGTGGGGGCGAAGGCCGACCCAGGTGCGATCCAAGGGGGCGTCGTTCAGATCCGGGACCATTTCGGCAGCGTCTCGAAGAACTTGACGACGGCCGTCATCAGTGGCTTGAAGGTCCGGCCCGACAAACTCTTGGGTACCGCCGGCTACGATTCGCCCGTCTTTGAGTTGGCGGACCATGGTTGCACCCAGCAGGCAGGTCCGCATGGTGAATTCCCGGGGTGTCGTGGCGATGGCCTGCCCCTTCACCGGACCCAGCGGGAGAGAGAATCCGAGCCGGGATGACATCTCTCCAGCAGCCCATCCGGTAGTGAGCACGAATGTTCCAGCGGAAACAGTTGAGCCTCCGCAATTAATCGCTTCGAGGTGCCCGGAGGAAATCGTGAAGTCGGAGACCGGTGTGTGCGTGATCAGTGACACGTCATCTCGACGCAAATCACGAGCCAGGGCCAGGGCGGTCCGCAGCGGATGAAAGGTGGCGTCGTCGTTACAGTAAAATCCCTCTGAGAAACGGCTCGACAAGAGCGGTTCGAAATCGGATAAGGCTGCTTGCGACAGGGCCTCGCTTTTGTTGCCTCGTTGAGTCTCGGAGTCCGAATATTCAGGTAGTCGACCGGGCCACTTGCCGTCGATTCTCAGGCTTCCACTGCGGACAAAGTCGATTCCCGGATCGGCGAGCGGTCCGCCGGAAGTCGCCAGACTCCCATACAGTTCCCGGGATTCGAGGGCCCAATCTCGAAACACCTGCGGGTGTGTGTGGCTGGTCTGACCGGCAAACAGGCCGCCGGTGTTGTGTCCCGAAGCCCCGTGCGAAATGCCGTGGCTGTCCAGAACGCAAATGGAGCCTTCAAAACGTTGTCGTAGGCACCAGGCGGTGAAGAGGCCAACCAGCCCGGCGCCGATGATCAGGACATCGGTGGTGCGTGGCAGTACTGCGTCACCGGGGCTCTCGAGGAATTGTCGCTCTTCGAGCGAGAGGTCGTGAAACCAGATCGACTCGACTTTCATGGCTGAGAAGTGTCGGGAGTTGTGGGAGAGGACGAACGGGAGATCCGGCAGTCGGGGAGATGTTGGCCGAGCCGGAGGATGGCCTGTTGTGAGAGGGCCGCAGAGTCGGAGGCGGAGGGCAACACGAGGGTGCGGAGGTGAGTGAACCGCTGAAGATAACGGAGATCACCATCGTTGATCTGGGAGCGGCCCATGTCGAGGTGTTCGATGCGACTGAGCTGGCGGAGTTGAGCGAGGTGGGATTGTGTGAGCGGATGGCCGCCGATCGTGGCTGACAGGACATGTCCGTCCGAATCAAAAACCAGGTCGGCATCAAGGTGAGCAGCGAGTGTGTCGGCGGCCTGGGTCTGAGCGGCAGTGGGCTGTGAACTTCCCCAGTTGGACACGGTGTCATAGGTGGACGTGATGGCTCCCCAGGCTCCGGCAATGGCCAGGCCAAGCAAAAGACCCAGCACCACGTGTTCCCACCAGCGATTGCGAAATTCCGGCCCGATGTCATTTCCACGAGAACTGAGAATCCAGAGGCCGCCGGCGATAAGAGGCAGGAGGATGACCTGCAATGCGTTGACGACGAGAGTCAGTGCCACGAAATCGGGCATTCCCGGAAGTGTCCAGATCAACGGTGAGATCAGGCACCAGCTGGCGACGGCCTGGTATAGCCGGGTTTTACGAAAATCTGTGCCGGCAAGGCTGATGTCCGGCGAGTTGATGCGGAGCCAGCAATGACTGGCGAGCATCCCCAATCCGAGAGCATGACCTACCAGTGAAGTGAAAACTGCGGCGAAGATGCCGGCGTAGAAGACCAGTTCACCGAGTCGGCCCAATCGCGTTCCCAGCAGCCAGGGCAGGTCGTCCATCGTGTCGATGGTGCCACCGTCGGCATGCAGGGTCTCTGCGCCGAGGGTCCAGATCGACAGGTCGAGAATCAGCATCACGGCCATGGCGAGTAGAAAGTCGTAGAACTGAAGTTTTCGGAA
>DLVV01000329.1:11022-18735 GCA_003445035.1 Planctomycetaceae bacterium
AGCGATCCGCCCACGGCACCGATCATCCCCATCGCGACCAGAAGCGGGCCGTAGTGACCGGTTTTTTCGGGAATCTCCAGGGAAACCAGTCCCCGGAGGATACCGGCGGGACTGGGTCCGACCATCACGGCCGTTCCCACGAACGCGATCGAAAGCAGTAGAAGCAGGATCTTGAAAACAACTTCGATCCTCTGAAAGGCCGGGCGAAAGACCAGCAGCAGTGCGATGCCGTTCCAGGCGAGAGCCCAACCCCAGACGCTGCCGATTCCGGTCGCATTGCGACAGGCCTCGCCGATCCCCCGGGTCATGTAGGAGCCGTAGAGGTGGCCCATCAACACGGCGGCGATCAGCAGAAGTGGCGCGTACGCTCGGTGTATTCTGCAGAGGCCGTCCAGCAGGTGTTCACCGCGAGGGTTACACAGTTGGTATCGGGCGATCACCGAGACCATAACCCAACGCATGCCGACGGCCAGCACGAGGACCCACATTAACGAGTAGCCAAAATCAGCGCCGGCGGTTCCCATCTCCACGATGTCACCGGCGCCCAGCCACGTCAGGACAACGACAAGTCCGGGACCGAACGAGCGAAGATACTCGAAGAAAGTCCGTGGGATCGGCGTGTCACCGGATGGGGGTGGGGCGGCGGTCACGATGGTAACGGGGCCTCAGGAACAAACGCGGGCGTAGGGACGTGCTCGTCGAGAGGAAATATTGGACGAGGGCAGCGAGAAAACGGAAGCGAATGGAGATTGGCGCTGGTGGAGCCTGGCACGTCGACCGCCAGGATCGCCGCGGCGATCGACTCGTAGTGCGTGCGAAAGCCGTTGGGGGACTTGGCGACAACCATGTCGTAGCTGGCGGGGTCCAGTCCATGGGAGGTGAAGACTGCCTGGCCCACGACGTAAACGCTTCGCTCAGTCACCAACGCGTCCACATGGCCATTGTCGGTGGCAATTCGCAGAACGGCCGTGGCCCCGGCAGTCTCGGGTTTCCCGGACTCGTAAGTGAAGTGCCCGTCATGAATGCTCAGGACAGTGGCGGTGACCGGCAGCGGGACAAATCGCCCGGGATCCCTGGTGCCCCCCAGCGACACCTCCACAGAGGCGCCGACACCCGCGTCTGTTGCCGCGTGTGCGGCTGGGGCGTCGACGACGCTCAGCAATGCGGTTCCCTGGAATGATGAGGAGACGTCGGCCGACCGGCCGATCAGGCCGGACAGGATCGCATTGCTGTCGCCGGAGGCCCCGCTGGCTGTCGCGTCGGCGGCGTCGGAAAATACGGTGAGTCCCTGCGTGTTGTTGGACGTGGAAATGGCGGTCTCCAGGGACACGAGTTCGGCCTCGAGACGCTCTCGCTGATCCCAGAGGAACGTGGCGATTCGTTCGGCGGCCTGGTCGGCCAAAGACTGATCAGCGTTGGTGGTGATTTCGACCCAGGATTTGAGTCCCGGGACGTCGGTGAATGGGTTTCCGATCAGCACTCCAGCGGCGAGTCCGGACCCGGAGTTCTCAACGTCCTGGCACATGCGGATGGCGTCGCCAAACAGGCCGGTCGCTGTAAGAAGTTCGTCACCTCGCACCAGCATGGGCAATGAAATGCGGGCGTTGGTGGGTGTTGCCTCGCCACGTATCAACCGCAGCAGTGCGGAGGCGGAACGACGTCCTGTTTCGTACTGATCCGTATGGGGATAAGTGTGGAACGGAACGAAAACATCCGCGTTCTGGTGCATCAACGGTGTAAAAATGGCGTGGAGGTCAAGTGAGACAACTGTGGGAATCGTGTCGCCGAGGACGTCGTGAGCGCGTTTCAGGATGCGGCCCTCGGGGTCGCCTTCCTGTTGGCCAGCCATGGCACCGTGAAGGCAGAAATAGACAGCGTCGATGTCGGAGTGATGTGTCACCGCTTCAGTGAACTCATCGATGAGGCGGTCGAGATCGCTGTCCCGGATCGGACCGCCGGAGACGGCCCAGGCTCCCATTCCGCCAATTGGGAGGATCTCCTCCTCGGCGTCAGAGAACACGTCAAGAGCTCCGGCGATCTCGGTGTCGGTTCCACGACGTGCCGAAAGCAGGTCGTCGCCGTGCGCCTGATGAAAGTCCTCGTAGAGTGTCAGTCGAGGATTGAAGACCGAGGTTTCCTGTTTGATTTCAGCTAAGAGGATGCGAACGGGCATAAGAAAACCCTGGTGCAGAAAATGACTGGGGCGAGTCATTGTACCGTCGCCACACCGCACTCGCAGCTAGGACGCAGTTGCGGGTCGGCGCCCCTGGGCTTGACGGATCCGTTGTAGCCAGCGAACGGCCTCCGTCACCAGAGGGTCCCTGCGGCCAGCCTTGTCGACGCGGGCCTTGAGAACCTCGGTCATTTTCTGTTGTGCTCCGGTGTAATCCTGCTGGAGATGCAGGAGTTGGCCTTCGAAATACGTCACCAGCAGTTCGTCGGCGATCTGGTTGCGATAGCGGTTCAATTGCTGTTCGGCCAGGCCGGTGGAACCCGCCTGCAAGGGAAGCGTAATCGCAGCCTGGATCAATGGCCAGCGGTCGTCGTGGGCTCGGCGGTGAAGTGCCTTGGAATCGATTGCCGTTGCGAGAATCTGACAAGCCGACGTCAATTTGTGGTTGGTTGCGAGGTAACGGGCGTGCTGGGCGATCAGGGCGATACGGCCGGGAAATCGGCTGCGTAGCTTGCGGAAGGTGGCGTCGTGTGACCGCGACGTGCTGGCGGTGGCCAGCGCGGACGCATACAACTCGGCAGACAATGGGTCGTCGGGGCTGCGAAGGTACAGCCGATGGCCGCGGCGAATCGATTCGTCCTGTTCGCCGAGGGCCATCAATAGGCGGACCTCTCGCCGTTCCATGACAACATTTTCCGGATTGCGTTTCCGGATCAGTCGGACCAGCCTCAAGGCGGCCGCCGCCTGGTCGTATTCGACCGCGAAGTCGAGCAGTTCGGGGTGAAATTCGGGAATCTCGGACGCGAGGGCCAAAGCGGTTTCCAACGCGCGGGCGGCTCGAGAGCGATGAGCGGCAGCCGCTTCGTGGCGAGCATCTGCTGTCAGTCGAACCGCGAGTGCTTCATAAGCGTAAACGCAGGAAAGTCGGACCAGGGGGTCCGATGGATGGTCGAGTTCGAGAGCGATCAGTTTGTCGGCGGCTGGCAGATTCCGAGCGAAGAGTTGGAGTCGCAGCAGGCAGGCTCGAGTGCGAGGTTCATCAGAATCGTCAAGTGCCGTTTCGAATTCGCCGCGGGCGGCATCGAGCTTGTCGAGTTGCAGCAGGGCAACGCCGCGGAGGTAGTGGATATTGCTCGAACCCGTGAGCCCGGCCAGGGTGTCCAGTGCTGACGCCGCATCGGATCGCTGGAGGTCATCTCGGGCCTGTTGGAGTTGCGGAATCGGAGCCGGAGTACCGCAACCGGACAGAAGTACGATGATAAGGACGAGGCGACGGGCCATTCAGAACCCTCCCCCGGTCACTTCATTGCCCTCGATAGTGGAAAGCGCCTGATAAAGCGCCTGGTCGATCGATTCGTTGATGAAGCGAACCGAGCCGTCCCCGATCAGGAAATGGGTGCCGCCGACGTGTGTGGACTGGAACGAGTACAGCGGGCGTTCGTCGGGCGAGCGGCCAAGTTGCATAGGGAGGGGATTCATCGGGAAGGAGGTGCCGATGGCTCCAGTTGAATCAGGACAATCCGGAAGCCGTACGTCAGCAGTGACGGCGTAGGGGCCGGCAACCCAGTAGGAATTGGGGACACCAATCCCCCCTGTCGGTGCGAAATACGAGACGGCCGCCATGGCCCAAGGGTATTCGACTGGCAGGACAGGGGTTTGTCCTGAGGGGCCCTCGTAGGTCAGTCGGCTGCCGGCCTTTTCACCGACGAAAAGTGTCTGCGAGGTGCCGTCGCGAACATCCGCCACGCGGCATCTGCTGTTGTAGCCGAATGGGCCGCGGCTGCGGGCCGGCCAATCGGACCAAAAATGTAACAAGCCGCGCGGGCAGTTGGCCGCTGCGGTGTTTGGCAAGGCACTGATGCGGTCGGCGCCGTGATTGAACGAATAGTCGGTGGGAGACCCGGCCATCCAGTGTGAGGCGGCTCCAGAACCGTTGCCGCCGCCGATTGTCGTCCCCAACCGCGTGACGGAGGGGCAGATCAGAAGTGGGATGGGTGTCTGGTTGAGCGGCCACATGCTGCGGTCGGAAGAATCAACAAGACTGGAAATCCACGTTTTGTCAAAATCGTAGGACTCATAAAGAGGGCGTTGGTCGATATGTGGCAGCAGCAGGTGGTAGCCGGTCCAGTGGCTGCGGTACTGGAGTCCGCCGCCTGATGTCGGAGCTGGAGGGTTTTCGTCTTCCTGGCGAACGAAGCTCGGCGGAAACAGGCCGTGCACGGAGTGGTAGTTGTGCAATGCCAGCCCGAGCTGTTTGAGTTGGCTCCTGCACTGCAAGGCTCGGGCGCGGCCACGGGCTTGTTGAACCGCCGGCAGCAACAACGCAAAAAGGATCGCGATCACGGCGATCACCACGAGCAACTCGATCAGCGTGAATGCTGGCCGGCGACGACTGCCCATGGGAATTGACTCGTTGAAACAGCGGGTGCGGGCCAACTGGTTTCCGCGGGGGGCGGTTGGTGCAAAACATGCCGGCGCCCTGAAAACGGCCGGAGGTGTCTCGCATGACTGGTTGCCGAATTGTATGTCAAGTTCCCCGGCGAGGGGGTGGGAAAATCGGTTGTGCCGGACAAGCGACTAGAGCCGGATCAATCGTGAGAATTGTCGATAATAGAGGGTCGATACGACTGAAACGGATGAGAGGGGACGACGCGGTGCAGATCAGATCGGAACCGGTTCGAACTGGACGGTGTTGTCACGTTGTTTACGGGCAAAGAACGCGGTGACTTGCAGATGAGTGCCGAGGGATTGCACCCGTTCGACGGCCCGGGATATGTCGTCTCGTTGTTGCGACTCGAGCTGCAAGGAGGAGATATTGAGCCTGTGGCTGTAAAAGGCGCAATTCTGGTGTGCGATCAGGACAACGTGTTGGAGTCCGTGGACGTCGATGAGAAATTGAAGTTGAGCCGATACCGTGTCCGCTTCGCGATACAGGGAGAAATGGCGAGCCATGCACGCGGCACCCCCGGGAATTGCCAGCCGGTCATACCGTGGCAGATTCAGAGAATGGCGCATGAAGTCATCGAATTGCTCTCCAAATCGACCATCACTGCAATAAACGGCGGCAGCGTGAATTCGACCGTGATCGAAGGGGACCTGGCTCTCGAAAACATCTCGAGTGAGATCTTTCGACATCAGAGAATCCTTGAGGAGTGTCGAAGGGCAGGCGGGTCATCAGGCGACCAGTCCGTGGCGTTCCAGAAGTTGGTCGTCGCCGAGAATCACTTCAGTAGCGGCGTCGGCGCACAGACGACCGCCGTCGAGAACGATGACACGGTCCGTCAAGTCGCGTACCAGACCCAGGTCATGCGTGGCGAGGATGAGAGTTCCCGAGAAATCTCCGAGGATGTCACGCAGTTGTCTCCGACCTCGAGGGTCAAGATTGGCGAAGGGTTCATCCAGGGCCAGGCATCCGGGGCGGCAGGCCAGAACCCCAGCCAGGCAGGCTCGTTTGCGTTCCCCGAGAGAAAGCCGTGCCGTGTCCCGTTCGGCGAAAGCCTCGAGTTTGACGTCGATCAGTGCCTGGGTGACCCGGGCCTGGATTTCGTCGGAATTGAGATCCAGGTGGAGCGGGCCGAAAGCGACGTCCCGGCCAACGGTGGCTCCAAAAAGTTGGTCGGTTGGATTCTGGAAAAGGACACCGACTCGTCGACGGATTTCTGCGGCGTGTTCGGAGGTGGCCGGCAGGTCGTCGATGGTGACGGGGGGGGGCGATTGAGATGATGGAGGCGGGAGCGTTTCGGGAAGCAGCGCGTTGAGGTGCAGTAGCAAGGTCGACTTGCCGGCACCACTGGGGCCGAGCAACGCGACGCGTTCGGAGGGGGTGATTCGGAAGCTGACATCCCGGAGGACTTCCGGGCCACCGCCGTAACCAAATGTGAGCTCCTGGACATCGATGGCGACGGCGTGCGTCATCGTGGAAAACCTGTGGCGAGGTATTGTGAACGGCCGTCGTGACGTATCAGTGCCACGGCCGGAGATGTCCATCCCAGCCGCGGGCCAGCATGGCACGGTGAATTCTGTTGCCCCGGTCCAGCGAACGGATGATGAGAGTGCCGATCAGGCCAATGGATGCTGTCCAGTCGGCAACTCGACTGACACGGCCGAGTCGTCTCGCTCGGCGGGCTGTTCGAATTCGATCGGTCTCCTCCCAAAGCACAAACAGGTAGCGATGCATCATGGCCAGGCAGGCGACAACGACAGCGGGGATTCGCAATGTCCGCATGGTGAGCAGAAGGTTGTCGAAGGGGAGGACCTGGATCAGCCAGAGGCCGGACAGAAATGAGATCAGCCCCCGCATAAGAACCGTGGCGGCGATCTTCAGCCAGGTGGGGTTGAATCCCTGGGACAGGGGGATCGAGAGTGCCACGAGTGTCATGATGGGGAGAAACAGGGCCAGTCGGCGAAGCAGCACGGCGAAGCGGACACGGCCGCATGCCAGCGCCGCCAGGACAACTGCCATCAAGGCACCGGCCGCCGGCCATGCTTCCCACGAGAGTGAGCATGCCAACAACACAATCGTAACGCTGAAACACAGTTTCAGGATCGCGCCCAACTGAAACGGGACGGTTGGAGTTGTTTTGGTATCAGTCACCGGGTCCCTCGGGGGCGGCGGGGCGGTTCAGAGGACGACCGAGAACTATGGCGATGACAAAGACGATTGACGTGCCGAGAAGGCCCGAGAGTGCAATGCTCCAGTACTCCCAGTCGTTTGCGGACAAAAGAGCCGTGTAGTTGTCAAACAGGGATAGGGAACCGGATTGCACGGGCAACAGGTTGCTCTCAGCGATCGCTGTCTCGAGTCCATCAGGTGACGAAGATGCGAAAGGGGCCAGCAGGACGACGGCCAGCAACGCCACCCAGAATCCGCCCGTGACAGCCTTTCGCCACGGGTTGGATGTCGCTGTCGGCGGATTGTAGAGGAGTTCGGGTCGACGAGTGGCAACATAACGAATGATTCCGCCGGAAATCAGGCTCTCACCGATCCCAATCAATGCGTGAAACATCATTATCAGGGCCAGAAACTGCAGGAAGCGGAAGTCCGGATTCGAGGCGTGAGAGACCGCAAATTCGATGGAACACAATAATGCGGCGGTCATGACGGTCACCCAGCCGGCGATGACAACACCGATCACACGGGCGCGGGTCGTGTCGCCGCCCAGGCGTGCCACGAACGACTGGATGGCGTATCCGCCAAGTGCTCCGACGACGGACATGTGAAACACGTTTGGTCCCAGGGCCAGAAGGCCTCCGTCGTTGAAAAGGAATTTCTGAACAAACAGCACAAGTGTCAGGGCCAGGCATGCGGCCCATGGGCCCAGCAGACGCGCGGCAAGGACCCCGCCGACAAGGTGCCCCGAGGTGCCAACGGCGACCGGGAAATTGACCATCTGTCCCGCAAAGACCATCGCCGCGACCATTCCCGTCATGGGGACCGTGCGGTCAGCAAGGGAGTCCTTCAGTCGATGGACACTGTAGCCCACGGCGGCCAATGAGATGCCGCCAGTCACCAGGCAGACCGGTGTGTCGAGCAGTCCGTC
>DLVV01000329.1:19113-26149 GCA_003445035.1 Planctomycetaceae bacterium
CGGGGCAGTTGAGGCGGACGAGTCGCCGTGAAGGGCTTCCGCCGATAGAATTCCCAATCTAATTCGCGTGGACCCCCTTTGCAATCTGCGGCGCTTGTCGTGGAGAGACACGATGAGTCGTCCGCTTTCCGACTGGGACCGTTGGGTCGGCCTCCGTGCCCAGCCCGAAATCCTGGAACTGTTGGAAAACAGCAGTGATCGCGAGTTGGGGTTGCAGGATCGTTTGCGGAAGCGTTTCGAAGTTGACCTGGTGCGGACGGCGTTCCAGTTGCGTGATGCGCGGTCCAGGGCGACGAGCCGCTTTGGCCAATCCGTCGACCTGTGGTTCGATCGGGTGGGACTGGAACAGGCCACCGGTGAAGCGGTCGCCTGTCATAAGGCCCAGCGTTTCCACGAATTCACCTGGGACTTGTGTTGCGGGGTTGGCGGCGACGCGATGTCGTTGGGGCGTGTGGCCCACGTCGTCGGTGTCGACCGGGATCCCGCCAAGGTTCTGTGTTGCCGTTGGAACGCCGAAGCCGTTGGTGTTGGCGACCGGGTGGCCGTGGTGGCCGCCGACATACGGCGACTCGGTCGGTTGCGTGGCCTGGTGCACATCGATCCGGATCAGCGACCCGGTGGAGCGAAGCGGTCCCATCGAATCGAAGATTCCGAACCGGGGCGGGAATACCTGGAAGATCTGATCGCAAGTTCTGAAGGAGGGGCGATCAAGCTCAGCCCGGCAGCGAATTTTCTCGGAAAGTTTCCCGGGTGCGAAATCGAACTCGTCAGCGTGGGCCGGGAGTGCAAGCAGGCCATCGTCTGGTTCGGTGGATTGGCTGGTGCGCCACCCCTGGGGCAGGTGAACCTCTTCCGTGCCACGTCGTTGCCGTCAGGGGAGACACTGGAAGGGCACCCGCTGGCTTCTCCGTTTCGGATGGAAATGCCGGGTGAATACCTTTTTGATCCGGATCCTGCCGTGGTGCGGGCTGGCCTGGTCGATCGCCTGGCCGAACAGTGCGGAGCCTGGCGTTTGGACGATCGCGAGGAGTATCTCTCCGGGGATGGGCTGCCCGAGACGACCCTGGCCCAGGCATTCCGGGTAATGGAAGTCACGGCAAACAAGCCTCGTCCAATTCGGGAAGCGGCCCGGTCGCTGGGTTTCGGCCCGGTCGAGATCAAGTGCCGTCACGTTCCCGTAGACGCCGACATGATGCGGCGGAAACTGAAGCTCGACGGAGATCGCCCCGGAGTGGTGATCGTGGCGAAGATCAACGGGCGAACACGGGCCGTGCTGGCGTGCCGGGTGGCGGCCCGCCCGCCGACGGGGCCCACCAACGCTTGAGTCAGGGCCGTCGCTGATGATGCGGCGTTCGTGTCGGATGCAGGCCGACACGGTGAGTCGTCGACGACGGACCGTTTACTCGGTTTCTCGTGGCTCGGCAAAGGCGAACTGGAGGCCGGGGACCGGAATGAGTTGAGTGGGTGTGCTGCCTCGCTGGTTGCGGAACGGGATTGCGTAAGGTTGGACACGCCCGGTCGACAACTCTGCAACGTAGATGTAACTGGGAGCATAGGCCGCACCACCGCGACCTTGAGGCTGGGCCAAGCCGCTGATCATCGCGTAACGGGCCGGCTTGTTGGGGTCGACACCGAAGTCCTGTGCGATGGATCGCGAATAAATCCACATGTACTGATTGGCAGTACGATTGAGTGAAAAGCCGCGAATCTGCCCGGTGAGGAAATCGAGCACGAAGACCGCCTCGGAGGTGGGGCCAGTCATGGCCGTTGTCACGGCAAACTTGTCGTTGCGGTCACTCGAAAATGCTACGGCGGTCTGACTGGGCCAGGCCCAACTCACGCCGCCGCCGATCGCGATTCCCAAGACGAGCCAGCCCAAGCGGGACGCCACAGGCTTCAGCAGACGGTTCACCATCGTCTCCACTCCTGATCTTGATAGACGGTCATCAGCAAGCCGAAACAACGTATTCGTACCCGCCCGGACCGCACAGCGCGAGTTTACCCGGTTTGTGTCGAGACGGCCAGATCAGGTTCACCGGCGGGATTTGTGCGTACGTTGTAATCGACCGGGCCGAGTTGTAGTCTCTTGGGCGATTGACACAACCACATCCGTCCGTGGGGTCGGAGAACAGGAGTGGGTCGCAATGGAAACGACAAACGGGGCCTTGGGCCGGAAGTTGAGGATGGCCCTGGTCGGTGGCGGTCAGGGAGCGTTCATTGGTCGCGTGCACGCGACGGCCGCAGTTCTCGACAATCGCGCCGAACTGGTTGCCGGCGCGCTGTCTTCCGACCCGGAACGAGCCAGGGCTTCGGCCCCGTCTTACGACATTGCTCCCGAGCGGGCGTACGGGTCTTACCAGGAACTGGTCGACGGCGAGGCCGCCCGAGGTGACGATGAACGGGTGGATTTCATCAGCATCGCCACGCCGAATCACACGCACTTCGAAATCGCTCACCTGGCCCTCCAGGCCGGTTTTAACGTCATCTGTGACAAACCCATGACGTTCGACATGGAGCAGGCCGAATCACTGCGGAAAGCGGTGGAGGAATCCGGTGCGGTGTTTGCTGTGACGCACAACTACACCGGGTACCCAATGGTACGGCAGGCGAGAGAGATGATCGCGGCAAATGAACTCGGTGAAATCCAGGCCATTCGTTCTCAGTACTTGCAAGGATGGTTGCGGACGCGAATTGAGCTTGAAGGACAGAAGCAGTCGGCCTGGCGGACTGACCCAGAAAAATCGGGTGCCGCGGGGGCTTTCGGGGATATTGGCACGCACGCATTCAACCTGGCGCGTTACATGTCCGGATTGATGCCCGAGTCAGTAATCGCCGATCTGCGGATTTTCGCGGAGGGTCGCGAGTTGGACGACTACGGTCACGCGGTGATTCGCTTCGGGAACGGAGCGATGGGGACGGTCACCGTCAGCCAGATCTCGCATGGTCGAGAAAACGACCTGCGGATTGAGATCGACGGAACCGAGGGGTCCCTGTCCTGGTCGCAGGAAGAGCCGAACAAGATGATGGTGCGCCACAACGGGCGGCCGCATCAGTTGTACACACGTGATCCGAACGCCGCTCACATGAACGAGCCGGGAGCTGCCGCGTGTCGCCTGCCGTCCGGGCATCCCGAAGCGTTTCTCGAGGCGTTTGCCAACGTGTACCGATCCGCCTACGACGCCATGGTGGAACGACTGACCGGAGGATCATTTGAGTCCAAAGATACGGTTTACCCGAATGTGTACGATGGGGCCGAGGGGATGTTCTTCATCCAGCAGTGCGTGGCAAGCAGCGCCCAGGGTGGGGAGTCTCTGCCGCTGTCTTACGACGGGGCGAGGCGATAACGTGATCGGAGGAATGGTGTGATGCGTTGGCCGTTGCACTACCAGATTCTGGCAGCGACGGTGGCCGGAGCGGCGATCGGTTTATTTGCCAATCCCGGGGCTTCGATGCTCGCGGATGCGCGGTTCCGTCAGGGCCCCGAAGGGGGACTCGAGGAAATCGATGAGACGAGGCCTGGCCAAGCATCGCTGGCCGTGTCTGTGAAGTCCGATCCGCGGCTTGAGGCAGCCCGGGAGGGGGCTGTCAGCCAGCGGAAGGTGCGATTTCGTTTCGAACCCGATGGGGTCGAGGCGGTCTATTCCCGAATCTACGCGGTCGATGATCAGCCCGTGACGATGATCACGCGAATGACTCTCGGGGAGAGTGCGGCGGTGAAGCGAGACCATCGATGGCTCGCCACGGCGTTTGAGAGATACGAGGACAGTGCTGGCAGGTGGTTGGATGAGATCTCCCGATGGATCGGGGCGTTGTTCTTGAGATTGTTGAAAATGGTCACCGTGCCGCTGATCGCCACGTCGTTGGTTTCGGCGGTCGCCGGCCTGGGAGGACGTGGCCAATTGAAGGGACTGTTCGGGTCCACATTGGTTTACTACTTCTCGACCAGTCTGCTGGCGATCACGACCGGGTTGGTACTGGTCAACCTGATCGCACCAGGCGTGGGGGCCGAATTGCCGGGTGCGTCTGGTGGTGCGGTCGGTGGTGAAGGAGAGTCTCTGGGAGGCATTTTTGACGGGCTCGTTTCGAAACTGATCCCGACAAATCCGATGGGGGCAGTGGCCAACGGAGAATTCCTTTCCATCATCTCTTTCAGCATCCTCTTCGGCGTGTTCCTGGGCCGGGTGAAAGGGCAGGCCGGGCAAATCGTGGTGGGATTCTTCGAGGAAGCGTTTGAGGTGATGATGGCGATGACCCAGTGGGTGATTCGCCTGGCCCCGATCGGTGTCGCGGCCTTCATGTTGTCGGCGACGGTGTCTCAGGGGAGCGATGTGTTCCTGACCCTGGGCTTGTACATGTTGACAGTGTTCCTGGCTCTCGTGGTTCACGCGGTCATCATTCTTCCGCTGATCCTGAAGTTTGTCGCCAAACGGGATCCGTGGGATTACGCCAGGGCGCTGGCCCCAGCACTGCTGACAGCGTTTTCGACGGCGTCTTCAAACGGCACATTGCCGTTGACGATGTCATCAGTTGAGGATCGGGCCGGCGTGTCTCGACGTGTGGGCGCATTCGTGCTCCCTTTGGGAGCGACGATCAACATGGATGGCACGGCGCTTTATGAGGCGATTGCCGTGTTGTTTATTGCTCAGGCAACGAGCGATGTGCCATTGGGATTTGATGACCAGGTCCTGGTTGCCGTGACCGCACTATTGGCCAGCGTGGGGGCGGCCGGAATCCCCCATGCGGGACTGGTGATGATGGCGATCGTATTGCAGGCAGTGGGCTTGCCGCTGGAATCCCAGGGATTGATCCTGGCAGTCGACCGCGTGTTGGATATGTGCCGAACGTCGGTCAATGTCTGGAGCGACGCGTGCGGTTGTGCAGTGGTGGCCCGTTTTCAGAACGCGAAACCGGCCAATTCGGATTGACGGCTCCAATCGTCGTCGCCGCCAAATCCCGAACAATTGGTCTTGTGACGGGAGTCCTCCGCTGACGTATCGGTATTGGCCGATGTACTCAAAGCGATACCGGTGCAGGCGCCGGCTGTGGAGCCATCGTTCGTGAAGCGAGGGGTGGGTGGTTCCACGAGGAGGATTCCGATGTACACGGCGGACGAAACATCCGCCGATCTTGTTGCGGGCTACCGCGATTGGGTTGCGCAATTGTGCCAAAAATTCAGCCGGGCAACCGGTTGGACCGTTCGCTTGGTGAGAGGGACTCACCAGGAGACCGCTGCCCCTGCGCCAACAGGACCAGGCGAGGACTTTGACCGCCGGGTTGGGGTCATTGAACTGTTGCTGCCGACGTCCGTGGACGACGAGACACGACGACGCGCGAGTTCGGCAACACGCCTCCTGGTGGAGATGATTCAGCAGGTGGGCGGGTCGTGGCGCGACCACCAGAAGCACCAGGCGGAGATGATCACGCTGGCCGAAATGGCTCGGGCCATGACGTCCGCGTCCGATGGTCCAGCTGCGATGCAGGTGTTGTTGGAGGGGGCATTGAAACTGGCGGATGTCGAAAATGTCAGCGTGCACCTCGTTGATGTCGAACAGCGGAGTCTCTCCATGACGGGCGAAGCGTTCGCCTCCGCGCCGTCAAAACTGAGTTGTTCCTCCGCCAGGCCAGTCGATGTGTCGCCCTGGGATGTTCGGGCCTTTTCGGAGGAACAGGTCCTCATCAACGTTGGTGTTGACGGTCGCACAGAGGCTCCACGCTGGCTGCCGGAGCGAACAGCTTCGGCGGCTTGTGTGGCCGTGTTGGGTCACGACGGTCCGTTGGGAACCATATGGGCCGCGACTCGCCGACAAGGGCGAATGGCCCGTTTTCAACTGGAGGTGTTGCGGGCTGTGGCAGGACAGGTCGGGGTGTTGCTCGAACGGCTCGCGGTGGAGCAGGAGAGCCGGGTGGACGACCGTGTGGCCAGAGAGTTGAAAGGGCTGTCCGAATACCACTCGGGGGAACGTCTGGGGATCCTGCCTCCGGGAACCGGATTTGATGCAGTCGGACGGTGTCGCAGCCGTTACGAGGTTGGCGGCGATTTGTGCGAGATGATGCCCCTTGACGATGGACGAACGCTGGTGGCTGTGGGCGACGCGTGTGGCCACAGTGTGCAGGCGGCCTTCGTTATGACTGCCGTCCGCAGCGCGATGAGTGCGGTGCTCGACGACGGCGACGTGGCGAATCTGTCACCCGCCCGGATGGTCACACGCATCAATCGTGCTCTTTGCCGGGTCACTCCCGGACACCAATTCATGACGTGCCTGGTGGGCGTGATTGACGCCGCAAAAATGAGTTTCGAATACTGCAATGCCGGGCACCCTTTGCCAATCGTTCTTCGGCAGGGGCAGTGTCAAGAGTTGGAGACTCACGGGATGCCGATGGGGATTTCCTCTGATGCGACCTATTCGTCGAGTGAGTTTCCGTTGCGTGGAAACGATGTGGTTGCGTTGTTTTCCGATGGTGTCCTTGAGGCCATGAACAGCGAGCACGAATTGTTCGGTACGAAGGGTGTGATTGAGGCTTTGGAGGTGAGTGAACCCACCGAATCGATCGAGAAGGTGATGCGAACGATCTGGGACTCATGCCAGGAGCATGGCGACGGCAGTGCAAAGGATGACACCACCTTGCTGTTGTTGCGTATGGAGCACAAATCCACTGCGCGTGGACCCCACCATCGCCAACTTCGACCTCGTGAAGCGAGTGCATCCGCGACCGCCGCAGCGGTCAATTCTCGCTGTAGTTGACGCGGCCCAGGGCGTCTCGGCCCAACGGGTCGTCAAGAAAACGTCCGCGGCAGCCTTCACAGAGATCGAAACGGAGCCTTTGAACGCCGTTCTCTCGTGGAGCCTCGACCTGGCCGCTCTCGATCGCCGCGACTTCTTCGGTGATCAGGGCCAGGTGATCGGTTTCGAAATCGGTTTCGTGAAGTTCATCTGGGTCGAAAGCGGCAAAGAGCTCGATCTTCACGACGAAGTGTTCGTCGTGAATCGAATCCCCACAGATGTCGCACGAAAAATGACGCATGAGATGATGCCGA
>DLVV01000329.1:26472-26597 GCA_003445035.1 Planctomycetaceae bacterium
CGGCTTCAGATAATCGACGATTCTACCGTTGAAACCGTCGGAGAACAAAGCCATCGGAACCGGTTTTCATGGGAGAGTCGACAAAGGGCCAGCCCCGGCCAGAGGATCATTTTCCGGGCAGCCGG
>DLVV01000330.1:0-16829 GCA_003445035.1 Planctomycetaceae bacterium
GGAGGGAACCCTGAGATTCTTCTCGACCCGCCCAGTCTTTGCGTTCAGCTTCAGGGCCCAGATCTTGCCCGAGACGAAGTCGGCATAGATGTAGTGGCCGCGGAGCGCCGGCAGCCGTTTGCCCCGATAGACCAGCCCGCCGGTGATCGATTTGCCGATCTGGTGATCGTATTCCCAGACCGGGTCGATCGGTGGGTCAGCCGGGGGTTTTGGAGAATTCCCGAAGTTGAAGCTGGCCTCCTTCAGACTCCATCCGTAGTTGCCGCCCTTGCGGATGATGTTGATTTCTTCCCAGAGATCCTGGCCGACGTCGCCGACCCACAGGTGACCGGTCTTGCGGTCGAAGGACAACCGCCAGACGTTGCGGAGTCCGTAGGCGTAGAGTTCTGGTCGGGCGCCCTTGCGCTTGAGGAACGGATTGTCCTTGGGGATCGCGTACTCCAGGCCCTTGTCCTTATGATCAACGTCGATCCGCAGCAGGCCGCCCAACAGGTTCGAGAGATTCTGGGCAGTACGTTCGGGGTCGTTGCGTCCGCCANNGGAGGGAACCCTGAGATTCTTCTCCACACGCCCCGTCTTTTCGTTCAACTTCAGGGCCCAGATCTTGCCGGAGACGAAGTCGGCATAGACGTAGTGGCCACGAAGTTCCGGCAGGCGGTTGCCTCGATACACCAACCCGCCGGTGATCGATTTTCCCACCCGGTGATCGTATTCCCAGACGGGATCGATGGCGGGGTCGGCGGGAGCTCGGGTGAGGTTGCCGAAGTTGAAGCTGGCTTCCTTGAGGCTCCAGCCGTAGTTACCGCCTTTCTTGATGATGTTGATTTCTTCCCAGAGGTCCTGTCCAACATCACCGACCCACAGGTGTCCGGTCTTACGGTCGAAGGACAGTCGCCAGACGTTGCGAAGGCCGTAGGCGTAGAGTTCTGGTCGTGCGCCCTTGCGCTTGAGGAACGGGTTGTCCTTGGGGATCGCGTACTCCAGGCCCTTGTCCTTATGGTCGACGTCGATCCGCAGCAGGCCACCCAACAGGTTCGAGAGATTCTGGGCAGTGCGTTCGGGGTCGTTGCGTCCGCCACCGTCTCCCATGGCGAGGTACAGGTACCCATCCGGGCCGAATGCCATCGGCCCACCGTTGTGGTTGGCAAACGGCTGGGGAATAGTCATCAGCACTCGTTCGGATGAGGCGTCGGCCCGGTTGGGGTCATCGCCGGTCACGCGGAATTCCGAGAGGATCGAGTCGTGACCTTTTCGGGAGTGCGTGTAGTAGACGTAGAACTTGCCGTTGGTCTTGAACTTCGGATGGAAGCATAGGCCCAGCAGGCCTTCCTCGTTCTCTATTTTCCACTGCCGCACGTTCTTGCGGATGTCCAGGAACAACTGGGTCTGCGTCGCACCGGGAGTGGCTTTCAGGGTGTGGATCGTTCCACTCTGTGTGCCGATGAACAGGCGTCCGCTGCCGTCCCGGGCGTGTTCGATCATCATTGGGCGCAGCGGCAGAATCCTGCCCTTCTCGTCGACACCCTCCCATCCCTCCCACTGCAACTTCGGGAATGCGTCGACGACTTTCAGCGGCAGGGTGCCGTCGATGGGATCCTTGACCGTGCCCGTGTCGTCAAGTTCTCGGATCGTGATGTTGCGGAAGGCCACGGCGTTGCCATGGTCCTGGAGGCAGATGTGACCGGTGGTCGGTTTGCCGAACTGCTTGTAGCGGGCGAATTTGCTCTTCTTGACCCGTGCGTCCCAGTCCTTGCTCCCCTTCTGGAAGTAGTAGTAGCTGACGCCGTTGACGGCGACCTCGCACTTGCTGGGATGAATTCGCAGGTAAATATGATTCCACTGGCCTGCTGGACGAGTCGCGTCGTCGACGTCCGGACTCTTGTATCCGACCTGGTTCTCAAAACGGATGGCCCAGGGGGGCTTGACCGGCTTGTAGAGCTGATAAAGCCAACCGGACTTCTGGGGATCGTGACCGTCAACATTGTCCTGCACCTGGATCTCGGGCCCTGTCTGCCACGGTGCGCCGAGTTCCTCGGTGACGTGGAACATGATCCCGCTGTTGCCGCCCTTGGAGATCTTGTATTCCAACGAGAGTTCGAAGTGCTTGTACTTTTTCGTGGTAATGATGTCCCCGGCACCACCGGCGGCACGAGCCAACGCACCGTCGCGGATTTGCCAACCGGAACCGATCTTTGGCTTGCGGTAATTCCGCCAACCGTCGGTGGTCTTGCCGTCGAAGAGCAGTTTCCAGCCACTCCGACGCTGGCTCTCGGTCAATTGGTTGGCCTTATGGCCGGCCCAGAGCTCCGTCCCGAGAGGGGCCAGCAGCATGATCGCCGTCAACAGCGCCCATTGGGGGGCGCGGCGGGAATAAACGGAGAATTGGAGGTCGGACACGGGGTCATCCTCGTGCAAAACGATCGTGGTGAAATCCGGACCGTTATCGTAATCGCTGCCTGTGTTGAATCCCACCGAGCCGGTCACGCCGGTTGTTCAGAGCCTAAGAAATGTCACCTGGGCAGCCGGGTGGGGTGGTCCCGATTACAACACCGGCCGAGAATTGCCAGCACCCCGACAGTCATCCCATATCCCCCAAGTTACATATTAACTTGTTCAGGATTGATGCGGGGATTGTCGAAGATAGGCATGTTGAAGGGCATGGCTGGTGTGCCGGTTCTGGGGTGAGTGCCGCCTGGGTCGATCGTGGCTCGGGCGCATGCTGTCCGGAACGGAAGGTTTACACCAGCAGACTAATCAGAAATCGACATGGTCGAATTCAGTAGGGAGTACATGATGAATATGGCAACATTGAAAACGTTCGCGGCCGGCCTCGCGCTGGCTTCGTTTAGTGCCTTGCCGGCACTCGCCGCGGGCCCCGAGGCTCCGGTCAAGCAGGTTGGCCTGTTCGCCAAGAAGGTCGAAGATTGCGCCAAAGACGCCAAGAAGGTCGCCAAGAAGAAGACCAACGGCAAGAACGGCGATGACGGCAAGACGGCTGGTTGCGACGGCGACAACGGTGGTTGCAACCTTCTGCAGCGTGCCATGAACAAGTCCGGTATCGGACGGCGTCTGTCCGACAGCGGTGTCAAGGCTGGTGGATTTCTCCAGATGGGGTACCACAGCGACAACAACGGTCTGTTCAACAACCACGCTGACGACTTCAACGTCCACCAGCTGTACTTCTCGCTTGAGAAGGTTGCTGATGACAGCGAAGGCATGGGCATTGGTTTCCGTTCTGACATCGTCTACGGCGTCGACGCCCAGGACCTGCAGGCCTTCGGAAACGATCGTGCCGCCGAGTACGACGATGACGATGACTTTGACCATGGCATTTACGGCTGGGCCCTGCCGCAGTTGTACGCCACCGTGGTCCGTGATGATCTGAGCGTCAAGTTGGGTCACTTCAACGCCAACCTCGGCATGGAGAGCAACAACCCGACGCAGAACTTCTTCTACAGCCACTCGAAGGCCATGTACAACAGCCAGCCCCGAACCCTGACGGGCCTGATGGCTGACTACAACCTGACCGACGAGTTGACCACCAGCTTCGGTTGGGCGGGCGGCTGGAACTCCGGAATGTTCGAGCGTGGCAACACCCGAGCGGGAACCGACGGCCGGGACGGAAGCGCCCTGGTTTCGAAGATCGGCTTCAACCCGCTGGATGGTGTCTCGCTGACGTACGCCGTTTCGATGGGCGATCTCGGCAACCGCGGTGAAGGATACGTGCACAGTGTCTACGGTGAACTCGAAATCATCGACGACATCACGTACGCCATCGAGAGCGTGTTGGTCGAGACCAACCAAGAGGACGCCGCTGGGGCTGCCCACTCGGTTGGAATCACCCAGTACCTCACGTCGAAGATCAACGACAAGCTGTCTGCCGGTGCTCGGATTGAGTGGTGGAAGAACAGTGGCGACTCGGAGTACGACGTGACCTTCGGTCTGAACTACCAGGCTCGCGACTGCATCATCGTGCGACCTGAGATTCGCACCGACTGGGGTGCCGATTCGGCAGCCGTGCGTGGAACCCAGGAAGACCAGACGGTCTTCGGAATCGACGTGATTCTTAGCTACTAAGTTCCGAAGGCGAGAACGTCTCGCAACAAGAACTTCTGTGATACGGAGGCAGGCCCGGTCATCGTGACCGGGCCTGCTTTCATTTGTCCATGGGGAGGCGAAGGGGAATGCTGTAGGATGTGCCGTTGAGGCGGCGGTGGGAGTCGTTAATGACGAACCGAACGCGTGACACCGGAGGAACAGGCGGATGACGAGGTTGTCGATGTTGTCAGCGTTGGTGTCATTGTTCGTATACGCGACGGCGGGCCGTGCTGCTGAACCGACTGCTGCGGAGGTTGCCGAGGCCGGTGTGAAATACCGGAAAACGTGCCTCCACTGTCACGAGGCGCCGGACTTGAGGTTCGAGACCGAAAGGGCCTGGTTGGACCAGGTCAATCGGACGGCGTGAAGCGGAACCGGCACCGAGGCCCGTGGGGCCTTGATCAGATTTTTACGGTCCGGGGCGTTGAAGCCGCCTCGCACGATCCACCGTCCCCCCAAGGCGGGTTCCACCGGATACGGCCTGGTTGTTCCGTCATTTGAACAGGGGGCTGTCGTGTTACGAGACGCCAAAAAGCGTGTGCTCCGAATCGCATGGGAACCACCAACTCCGAAAGACATCAAGCCGAAAAACCGGAGGAAAGGCACTCCAGTCGGTCGGAAACCGAAAGCGAGTGCGGCGGTCAATAGCTCGAGAGCTCTGGACCCCGGCGTCTACAATGTGATCGGGTACCGTGTGATTCGGCACGACAAGGCGGGTGTTGGCTGGTTTGTTTCGGGAACCGAATCGCGAGGGATTAAGCGGATTACGGTCGTGGCAGGCAGTCGCCAAAAGATTGACATTGATCCGGCGATAGCCGTCGATTGTGTTGCGCTGCGAACAAAAACTGGGCTGCGGATCCTGATGACGATCACCGGACATAACGAATCGGGTTTGACCATCTTTCGTCAGGGACGTCGAATCGGGATCGAGTACCGCGTGTTGGATGAGCAGGGGCGATCCGTGGCCGAGGGTGTCATGAAATATGGTTGAGGTGGTGGTGGATCGGCTTCGTGCAAGCTGAATGGGAAGCAGAAACAACGAGCGTTCCAGGTTGAGCTGAAGCCCGCGAAATCGCGATTTGCGGCGTTGCCTTTTGAGATTGTTGGCGAGCATTCGATCAAATTGCCGGCCATAGACGATTGATTGTTGCACGGGGCCGGGGCGGTGGTTGCCGCAAGGGGTCGGATTCGCCACACTGATCCCGCCGGTGGGCCGAATGCGGGATGGCCGCGTGGTTGGCCTTTACGCTGAGGTGGTCCAACGACGGGACGGCAGGAGGTCATGATGGGTCAGACGCGTGACCTTGGGCGGCGGATCGAACTGCATTCGATGGATCCGCATTGTCAGGATATCAGCTTGGGTCTTTACAGACAGATCCACCAGGGCCGGTCGGGTTACCTGGTCCACAGTTACAGTGGCGTGGGAGCCGTCGAGGGCCGCCTGTCGGCCATACGCGAAGGGTTGGCTGCGCACGCCGGAATGGTGCCCATGGAGGGCCAACCGGGACTCCTGGAGTTCCCCTGTGGCAACGATCATGAGAAAGCGCTGAGACGGACTTTCCTTGAAGTCTGCAAGCATGCCGACGATGAAATCGGTGGTGCTTTGCCATTGGTCCGTCACGACAAAAAGGGCGAGTGCGAACTGACGGTGAACTCCGAGGGGAACGGGCGTTATCGGATCACGGCACCCGAATCGTCGGAGAATGGCGCAAGACGGATCCGGGCGGTGGCTCGTGGATTTGCAAAACTGTGCGAGATGAACGTTGACGAAACGGACGAGGCGGTAGTGAGTTTCGCCTGCCAGACAGAACACAACTCGTTGATGGGTTCGTTGTTCTTCCGGGCCCAGAACGTTCGCTCGGCGATGCAGGAAGATGAACTGTCGGCGGGCCGCGGAGTCCTGGCAGCGCCGGGCAGTCAGGATGATTCCTGAGGAATGAGGTGCGGTGATGGTTAGTGATCACTCGAACGAAACTCCGGAAACAGGGCGACCGGTTGTCGGGCAAATGACCGGACGCGAACGCGTGATGGCCGCACTGGCTGGGCAGGCGGTCGATCGGACGCCCGTCTGCAATCCGACCTCTGTGGCGACCGTGGAACTGATGGACCTGGTGGATGCGCACTTTCCGGATGCGAACCGGGACGGCGAAAAGATGGCCAGATTGGCTGCGACCAGTTACACCGAATTGGGCTTCGACAGCGTGATGCCGGTCTTCACGATCATCCAGGAATCATCGGCGCTGGGATGCGACATCCAATGGGAGGCCAAGGACAACTGGCCGACGGTGAGGATGTCCAAGCCGATCTGGAAGGGTGCCGACGACGTGAATATGCCGTCTGACTTTCTCCAGCACCCCGACATTACCTGCGTGCTGGATGCGATTCGTCGACTCCGAAAGGAAGTCGGAGACGACGTGGCAATTATTGGCAAAACGATGGGGCCGTGGACGCTGGGTTACCACGTGTTCGGCGTCGAACCGTTTCTGTTAATGTCACTGGATGATCCAGGTCATACAAAACTGTGCCTTGATCGCATGAAGGAGATCACGATCGCTTTTGGTCAGGCACAGATCGACGCGGGCGCGGACGCGCTGACACTTCCCGATCATGCCACCGGTGATCTGGTCAGCGGGGAGTACTACCGGGAATTTCTTCGCGATCTTCATACGGAACTTGTTGACGAAATTCCGATACCTTTGATTCTGCACATCTGTGGCAAGACCGTGGACCGGATGGATTACATCGCTCAAACCGGACTGGCAGCGTTTCATTACGATTCGAAGAACGACCCGTCCGAATCCATGGAGATCGTCACGGATCGAATCGCGTTGATCGGGAACATCAACAATCCCGAGACGTTGTATGCCAAGGGGCCCGAACAAGTCGCGGAGGAAGTGGTTCGCAATCTCGACGCGGGCGTGCCGTTGGTTGGTCCGGAGTGCGCTATACCCCTGCAAACGGCCATCGAGAATCTCAAGGAGATCCCATTGGCTGTGGCGCGATGGCATGCCGAACAATCCTCTTCCGGACCCGGGCCGTCGGAGGCGAACGACCGATGAGCAGTTTCCTGGCGAGGATTGCCGACGGGGATGTGTTGATTACCGACGGGGCCACCGGAACCTATCTCCAACAGAATGGGTTGGAGCCGGGCGGTTGTCCGGAAGAATTCAACTCGGACCACCCGGAAGTGATCCGTGGGATGGCGGAGGCGTATTTCGCAGCCGGTTCGGACATGGTCGAGACCAACTCGTTCGGTGGCAGTCGGTACATGCTTGCCAAGTACGGACACGGGGAACGGGTTGAAGAGTTGAACCGGCTGGCCGCAGAATTGGCGCGTTCGGCGGCACCAGAGGGATGTTTTGTACTGGGATCGATCGGGCCGACCGGCGAGATCCTGGCCGAAAAGGGTGGGACGGCCGATTCCGAAGAGATGTACGGCGTGTTCAAGGAACAGGCCCGTGGTTTGGCGGCCGGCGGCGTGGACGCCGTGTGTATCGAGACGATGAGCGACTTGACGGGCGAAATGTCGCTGGCGATCCGGGCGGTGAAAGAAGCCACCGGCCTGCCCGTGGTGGCGACCCTGTGTTTCGACCGTGGCCCGCGCGGGTTGTTTACGATGATGGGGGATACGCCGCAGAGTGCTTCGGAGGCGTTGACCGAGATGGGGGCTGACGTGGTGGGGTCCAATTGCGGGATTGCGATCGGTGACATGATTGATGTGATTGGGGCGATGAGGCAGGCGACCGACCGTCCGATACTGACGCATATCAATGCGGGCATCCCAAGGATTGAAGCCGGGGAGATTGTCTATCCGGACAGCCCTGAGTACATGGCCGATCAGATGGAACGTGTCGTCGCCGCTGGGGCGAATCTGGTTGGCGGGTGTTGCGGAACAGGGCCCGAATACGTGCGGGCGTTCGTTTCACGCTTGCGGGGTACGGCGCCGTGAGCGAAAAAAGAGGGAAGAATTTCACGATTCATAAGAGAGCCGATGGCTGAGCTAGCGGACATTCCCAACGAGTTCATCAAAAATGAACTCGACGAATTCGTCGAGCGAGAAGACGAGCGGGCGGAGTTGATCGATCTCTACTCGCGATCGGCACCTCACCTGTTGGAGATCGGTGCCGCCATCCTCAGTGGGCGGAACGAAGATGCCGATCGCCTGACGGTGGAAGCTCTCGAGAGGGGGACCGGTGCCCTGGAGGTGATGGATGACGGATTGATCGCTGGGATGGCCCTGGTGGGGATCAAGTTTCGCGAGAACTTCATTTTTGTGCCGGAAGTGCTTGCGTGTGCGAGAGCCATGAAAGCGGGAATGGTTCACATCGAACCCATCCTGTCGGCTTCAGGCATAGAGCCCCTGGCCAAGGTGATCATGGGGACCGTCAAAGGCGACCTTCACGACATCGGAAAAAACCTTTGTATCATGCTGTTGCGGGGTGCCGGATTCGAAGTGATCGACCTGGGCGTTGACACCTCGGCTGACGAATTCATCGATGCAGTTGAGGAACATGGCGCGACGCTGGTGGGGATGTCAGCGTTGTTGACCACCACGATGCCGAACATGGGGCGGACCATCGATGCGTTCATTGATGCCGACGTAAGAGACGACGTCAAAATCATGGTGGGGGGCGCCCCGGTGACACCCGAATTTGCTGACGAGATGGGCGCGGACGCCTACGGGGACAACGCGGTCGAATGCGTCCAAGTGGCCAAGCGGCTGGCCGGAGTCGCGGGCTAGTCGACGGCCCGGTGCACAGGCGGGACCGATGAGCGAGCGGATCGACAGCGAAGCGGTCGAGCGGCGACGGGCCCGCCTGACTCGGATTTTTGCCGACATCGTTCAGCATGCGCAGGTCCAGTGCCTGTCGCGGTGTCCGTATCGGGACCGCCGTGATCTCTGCACCGCACAATTCGGGTGCCGCAATCAGGGCCCCGTCGATCCGCAGTACGGGTTGTCCAGTTGCCTCTGCGATGGCGAATTGGATTACCGGGGAGCGTGGGAGGTGGAGGATCCCGAAGCCGTCCTGGCTCAATGGCGCGCGGAAACCGAACGGACGACACCTTCCTCGACGAATTCGGAGAGCCGGGTTGAGGACACCCTCCGGCCCGGTGCGGTGAAGTGTTCGGGACAGGTTGGGTCGACCCTGTTCGACGTGGCCGATGACCACGATGTCCGGGTGGACAGTTCGTGTGGTCGGATGGGGAGTTGCCACGAGTGCGTGATCGAAGTGCTGGAGGGGGGCGAATTGCTGTCGGAGCGAGGTGAAGAAGAACAGTTCCTGGACGAAGGGTTTCGCCTCGCGTGCCAGGCTCAAGTGGGCCGTGTGGGCGCCGTGACCTTCGCACCGCTCCGCCGAACTCCACATGTGCTGACTCGTCGAGCGGCAACCCATGTTGATGCCTGCCCTTCGGTGACACGAAAGGGTGAAGAGGTGCTCCGAGGTGGCGAAGCCATTGACCAGTGGCGGGGTCGACTGGTCGGCTTGGCCGTCGACGTGGGGACCACCACGGTCGCCGCCGAGCTGATCGATCTCGAGACGTCCGAGTCGCTTTGCTGTGGGGGATTCGAAAATCCGCAGCGGTTTGGCGGCAGTGACGTTATCAGCCGAGTCTCCTACGACTCACAACACGAAGGCGAAATGCACCAGGCGATCATCAAGGCGCTGAACAATGAAATCCTTTCGATGTGTCAGCATGCCGGAGTGAGTCGGCACACGGTGTACGAAGTTCTGGTGGTGGGCAATTCGACCATGCGGGACCTGGTGTTTGGGCTCGACGTACAGACGATCGGCCAGAGACCGTACAGGTCGATGACCGAGCACGAGTGCCTGGCGGGTGACAGGTCCAGCACGGCGTTGGAGGTGGGCACACGGAAACTTGGGATCGTCGCCAGTGCGCACGGGCGTGTCGTCTCGCCGCCACTTGTGGGCAGTCACGTGGGAGCCGACATCACTGCGGGTCTGTTGGCGTGCGACTTTGACCGGGAAGTCGAAACCAGGGTGTTTCTGGATATTGGCACAAACACCGAGGTGGTGATCGGAACCCGGGAACGAATTGTTGCAGCATCATGTCCGGCCGGTCCGGCATTTGAAGGGGGGCTGGTTCAATACGGTCTTCCGGCCTGCGACGGCGCGATTGACACGTTGAAGGCTGTCGGGAGTGGTTTCCAGTACACCACGCTGGCAGATGCCGAACCGGTCGGAATCTGTGGCTCGGGCTTGGTGGATCTGCTGTCCGAATTGAAACGGACCGGGCAGATGACAGAGATGGGTGTCTTCACTTCCGGGGACGGGCGGTCTCGCGAAGTGGCGGTTGTGGATGAACCGTCCATCACATTGTCACGACTGGATGCCAGCCATCTGGCACAGGCCAAGGCGGCGAGTTTCTGTGGCCAGTTTATCCTGCTGAGGATGTTGGGCATTGTTCCCGGCGGGGTACAGCGAGTGGAACTCGCAGGAGGGTTCGCCGAATCGATCGATATCCGGGCGGCCGTGTCGGTTGGCTTTCTGGCTCCCTTCGATCCCGAACGTGTCCGACGTGTCGGAAATGCAGCGTTGGAAGGCGCGAGGCAACTGCTTCTGGATGTCCGCCGTCGTGATCGTGCCGAACGGTTGGTCGAGCGGATTGAACACATCGAACTCGAGACGACCGAGGATTTCTTCGAGGTCTTCACAGAAGCGTGTCAGTTCAAGCCCATGCAGTTGTAGAGGCGGGATGGACCGGTCCGGGTGGGCTCGCTACGATCCCGGAATGCTCCGCCAGCAAGAAGTCGACGCGTACCGTCGGGAGGGATATGTTACCCCCGAATACCGTCTGCCCGAGTCCTGGCTCGAGGAGATTCGGGCCGCGCACACGCGCCTGCTGGTCCAACATCCGGAATTCGACGACTACTGCTCCGCGGTGCTGGCGTTCGACACCTGGTTCCTGAACGTGGCCAGGATTCCCGAGATTCTCGAGATGGTCAGCGATGTCGTGGGTGACGACCTGGCACTCTGGAATTCGAGCTTCTTTGCAAAGCCGGCCCGCGTCGGCACGCGGACGCCCTGGCACCAGGATGGTGAGTACTGGCCGATCGATCCACTGGCGACGTGTACCGTGTGGATTGCCATCGATGCCTCGACGACCGAAAACGGTTGCCTGAGAGTGATTCCCGGGTCGCATCGAGACCGGCAACTGGCGCGGCACAACGAGAACGCAGCCGAGGGCCTGAGCCTGAACCTGGAACTCGACGGCGAAGCGTTCGACGAATCCGAGGCGCACGACATCGTGCTGGAAGCCGGCCAGGTGTCCTTGCACGACGTGTATCTGTACCACGGTTCGGAACCCAATCGCTCCGACCAGCCGAGACGGGCGATGACATTGCGGTACATGCCAACCACGTCGGTGTATCGCCACGATGTTCCGACTCGGACCCAACAACAGGGCCCGTTGGCATTGGCCGAACGGACGGTTTACCTGATGCGGGGCGTGGATCGGTCGGGCGAGAACGACTTCCGAATGCGTCGCTGAGCCGGTCAGGGCGGGCGAGGTTATTTGAGTGCGTGATCGGAGGGTTTGACGCCCTTGACGTAGCTGCCGAATCCGAATCGGGTCGGCTTGTAGGCTCCCACGTACGTCACATCACTCTTGGCGGAGATGTGCTTCTCCATCTGCAATCCCCAAAAACAACCGTTGACCAGCAGTCGCCGAAGTCCGGGGCTCTGGAGGTCAGTCGAAGCACCCATGGTGGTTGCCAGTATACGCGAGGTCTTTCCGGTTTCGGTCTTGAAGGCGCGGATCCAGACCAGCGGCATCATCGGTTCATTCTTGCGACCCTTGACGGGTGCCGCCGACGGTTTCATGCCTGCCAATACCTGGCCGTGGACGATGACCTTGGCGTCCTTGGGCAGGGTGCGGACTCCGTAGACGTCGGTTGGCCCCCAGATGTCGGTGACGCCGGTGAGGACGGGATGCGTCTTGTGCTTGGGGTTGATGACACCACGGGTGCTTTCTCGGCCGTGGTGACCGTGGTGATTGAGCCAGGTGTCGCCGAGAACAAGTCCGCCCCAGCCACCTCGAGGTTTTCCGCTGTTGAAGGTCAGTGGGCGGAACTTGCTGTTCTTGTTGCGACTGTAGTTGAAGGCGTGTGTTGCGGTTCGGAGACCGATGATGGGTTTGCCACTGTGGGTGAAGTCGACGATGTGCTTCATCTGTTTGTCAGGAAGTTCACGAAAACGGAGAAACAGAACCATCAGGTCGGCCGAATCCAGCGCCTCCAGCCCGGGGATGTTCGTTTGGTGGTCGGGCTTGATCACGCCGGTCTTGGGGTCGACCGCAAACAGCACGGTGCACTTGAATCCGTGGCGGACCGAGAGAATCTTGGCAAGCATCGGCATGCCTTCTTCGGATCGATACTCGTCGTCCCCGGTGACAAAGACGATATGTTTGCCGGCTCCCGACCCGTTGCCGCCCGGATAGACAACCCAGGGTTTCGCTTCGGCTGCGACCACAGAGGTCAGCAGGCAGGTCAGCAGCGATGTGGTCAGCAGCGCACTGGTTCGCATCGTGAAGTCTCCGGATCGGTCAATCGTTGGGGAAGTGGCGAATCGGTTTGAAACGAAGATACCGCTGCCGCACTCAACGGGGCAAGGGGCCGCGTCGGATACGCAACGCCGCCTTTTCGAGCCGGATAGCGATGTCCGGATGTTTGTCGGCCAGGTTGGTCTTTTCCGAGGGGTCGGCGACAAGATCCGCAAGGAAGTACGGCTTGGCGAACGGACGGCCCCGAGGGGCTTGCCGGCCTCCGGAACCGTTGCCGAGAACAAGTTTCCAGCGTCCGTCCCGGATGGCAAACATGCCGGCGGCCGAGTGATGAATCACCGGCGGTCGGCGGTGTGGGGTTCCTTTTCCAATGAGCTGGGCCAGGAAACTGTAGCTGTCAGGAGCGGCAGCCTTGGGAAGCTCCTTGCCGAGGGAGTCGGCAAATGTTGCGAACAGGTCGGTCAGGCAGATGGTGGCCGCGTTACGGCTCCCGGGTTTGATATGACCCGGCCAGCGGGCAAGGAAGGGCACACGGTGTCCGGCCTCCCAGATGTCCGCCTTGGTACCGCGGAGATGGCGATTCGATTGATGACGGTCGGAACGGAATGCCTGGATCGACGGATCATCGACATGGTCTCGAGCGTCGGGTTGGTCGCGACGGCGCATGAACGATCCGTTGTCGCTGGTGTAGATGACCAGCGTGTTTGAAGCCAGGCCGGTGCGATCGATGGCCTGCAGCACGGCTCCAACGGTGTCGTCGACCTGGGCAATGAAATCTCCGTAGGGGCCGAGTTGCGTTTTGCCTCGAAAGCGGGGATGAGGCAGAACTGGCTTGTGCGGTGCCGTGAGAGGGAAGTAGAGGAAGAAGGGTGTCTTGGGTTCACGGGCACGTTGTTCAAGAAATGCGATCGCCTGTTGCTTGAGATGATCCAGGCAGTCACTCATTACCAGGTCCTTGCCACGAGGTCCCCGGCGGAGAAAACCGGGGAACTTCACCGCAGGTTGGTCGATCGTTGTGCTGGAAGTGATCCGAGTGTTTCTGACGTAAACGTAGGGAGGAAAGTCGAGCGAGGCGGGGATGACCAGGGAGTCGTCGAATCCTCGCCGATTGGGCCCGTCAAGAATGGGCTTGGTGAAATCCAGGAGAGGAGACGCTGCGCGTCGTCGCTTCTTCTTGTTTTTCTTCTTCTGGCCTGGCTTGGCGGAAGAGGTCTTGCCAGGGCGGGGCAAGCGGCTGAAGTCCAGGCCAAGGTGCCACTTGCCGACAATGCCGGTACGGTAACCATGTGACTTGAGGAACGAGGCGATTGTGGGGCGATCGGGTTCAATCAGCGGGGTGCCATAACCGTTGAGGACTCCCGATTTCAGTCGACTGCGCCAACAGTAGCGACCGGTCAGCAGGCCGTAGCGGGTGGGCGTGCAGACGGCCGACGGGGTATGGGCGTCGGTGAAGCTGACGCCCTGGTCGGCCAGCCGGTTGAGATGTGGCGTGGGGATCTTGGAGTCGCGGTTGATCGCCTGCACATCGCCGTAACCCATGTCGTCGGCCAAAATGACAACAATATTGGGGGGGGCGGCGGCCGGAAGCGGATGTGGTCCCGTAATGGCCGTTGTGATGAGCAGAGAGGTAAGAAAGTTGATGGATGAGCGGGGCCGGAACATGAGCGGTGTCCTGGTCGTGAAGTGTCAGGATTGGCGAGCCTTGTCGGAAATGTCCTTTCGGCACCAGGCTCCTTCCCAGCGAATGCACTTGACGGCCTCGTAGGCACGCTGCTTGGCAGCAGCCAATTCGTCACCCAGGGCGGTGATGCCCAGGACGCGACCACCATTGGTGACAATCTGGCCATTTTCGGACGTGGTGCCCGCGTGAAAGACGTGGACGTCGTCGAGTGCGTTGGCTTCGTCGAGTCCACGGATCTCGTGGCCCTTATCGTATGAGCCAGGGTAGCCATGGGAGGCCATCACGATGCAGACCGAAGGTCGCGGATCCCATTCCAAAGGCTCAAAATCGGCCAGTTGGCCATCGGCGGCGGCTTTCAGCAGCATTCCGAAGTCCGACTTCAATCTCATCAGCACCGGTTGCGCTTCGGGGTCACCGAAGCGAACGTTGTATTCCAGGACCTTGGGGCCCTGCTTGGTGATCATCAGGCCGGTATAGAGAAGGCCCGAAAACGGTGTGCCAGCAAGTTTCATGGCGTGGACGGTGGGGATGAGAATCCGTTCTTCGATTTCCGCCATCAATTCAGGGGTGATCAGCGGCGTGGGCGAGTAGGCCCCCATGCCGCCGGTATTGGGGCCGGTGTCTCCGTCGCCTGCCCGTTTGTGGTCCTGTGAGGCTTCCAGCGAGAGGATGGTGTTGCCTTCGACCAACGCGAGAATGCTGGCTTCCTGGCCGACGAGAGTCTGTTCGATGACCAATTTGCGACCGGCATCGCCAAAGGATAATTGAACAAGCATTTCTTCAACGGCCGCCAACGCCTCGTCCCGATTGCGGCACATCAGGACCCCTTTGCCGGCGGCCAGTCCGTCGGCCTTGACGACCCAGGCCTGATCTTCGCGATCGTCAAGAAAGTGCCTGGCATCGGCGGCCGTGTCAAAAACGGCGTAGTCGGCAGTGGGCACGTTACCTCGACGCATGATCTCCTTGGCGAAAGCCTTGCTGCCCTCCAGGGCGGCGGCCTCAGCCGTGGGGCCGAAGGCACTCAACCCGTCGGACTGGAATGCGTCTACGAGACCACCGACCAGGGGCGCTTCCGGACCGACCACCGTCAGGTCGATAGAGGTGTCTTGAGCGAACTTCACCAGTGCCGGGATGTCGTCGATGTCGAGATCGACACAGGTCGCTTCAGCGGCAATGCCGGCGTTTCCCGGGATGCAGAACACTTCGCTGACCGACTCGGAACGGGCCAACTTCCAGGCCAGTGCGTGTTCACGTCCCCCCTGGCCAATCACAAGAACCTTCATCGCTTCGATCCATCTTCGGGTGCAGGTCTTGATGAGAAACCGGTCGGAGTATATCAACGGGTGCAGGGAGTCGACAGGTAGCCGTTGCCGACTTGGACGGCCGGCGAGGACTCCGCCGGAATGGCAATTTGAGTGGGAGGGTGAATCAGGATGTTCGACACGGTTGCGGTCATTGGTGCCACTGGCGCCGTGGGCCGAATCATGCTTCAGCTGCTCGAGGAGCGGCAGTTCCAGGCCAATCGTTTTCGTCTGCTGGCGTCTGCCAGGAGTGCGGGTGAGTCTGTTCCCTTTTGCGGGGGACAGTTGACCATCGAAGAGTTGACGCACGAGTCGTTTGAAGGTGTGGACCTGGTGTTGTCGAGCACACCCGATGACGTCGCCGCCGAGTTCTTGCCGTCGGCCGTCTCGGCAGGGGCGACGGTGATCGACGAATCCGGATACTGGAGAATGAGTCCGGAGGTGGCGCTGGTGGTCCCGGAAATCAACCCGCAGATTGCACTGGAGGCTGATGGAATCATCGCCAGTCCCAACTGTTCCACCACACAAATGGTCGTGGCGTTGAAGCCGCTGCATGACGCTTCGCCGCTGACTCGGGTTGTCGTCAGCACCTACCAGGCCACCAGCGGGGCGGGGGTCCAGGGAACCGAGGACCTGCTGGAGGGGACTCGTGCCGAATTGAACGGCGAGACCTTTGAATACCGGGCCTTCTCACATCCGATTGCCTTCAACGCGATCCCTCAAATTGGCAGTGTCAAGGAAGAGGGTTACACCAGTGAAGAAATGAAAATGGTGTACGAGACGCGGAAGATCCTGGGGATTGAGGATCTGCCGATCAACGCAACCTGTGTTCGGATTCCCGTGGCCAACTGCCACAGCGAGGCCATCACCGTGGAGACGGAGCGGCCGATTCCACCGGAGGAGGCCGCGGAACTGTTTGCCGCATTCCCCGGGATCAGCGTGATTGACGACACCGCGGCAGGTCGATACCCGTTGCCCAGCACGTGCAGTGGCAAGGACGACGTGTTCATCGGGCGAATTAGACGGGACTTGTCCCATCCCAACGGTCTGTCGTTCTGGTGCGTGTCCGACAATCTCAGGAAGGGCGCCGCCACCAACGCTGTCCAGATCGCCGAGTTGCTGGGTGGACACCGTGGAAACTAGGGCCTGAACGTCGCCGCAGAAGATTGCGGGTGGGCGCCGTCTCTCAGGAGTCGTCGCTCGCCTTGGGCTTCGGTTCTGCCTTG
>DLVV01000330.1:17166-21204 GCA_003445035.1 Planctomycetaceae bacterium
CCTTGGGCTTCGGTTCTGCCTTGGCATCTTTTTCAGCGGCCGGCGGCTTGGGTGCTTCGGATTTCTCTTTGAGTTGAGTCCGGATCCTCTGATTGGTGTCCCGGGAAGCTTTCAAGGCGGCCTGGGTCTCGGACAACAACTTCGTGGTTGTCTGCAGGGTCTTGGTGGTGGTGGCCAGCGCGGACCCCGCCGAATTGAGGGCCTTGGTCCTGACGGCCAAGGTGGACCTCGTTCCTTCCAACGCCTTTTTCGAGTCGGACAACGACTTAGCGGCATCGATGAGTTGGCCCTGAGTGGTTTTCAGGTTGGTTGCGGTGTCGGTGAGTGTCTTGGAGATCTCGGCCTGTTTCTTGTTCGAGGCGGCCAGTTGTCCCTGGGTGTCGGTCAGGGACTTCCTGGTTCCGGAGAGAGTCTTGTTGGATTCGGCCAATTTCTTGTCGGATGTGGCAAGTTGTGTTTCGCTGTTGATCAACCGTTTCTCGGTAGCGGACAGCTTTGTCCTGGAAGCAGTGAGCAGTGAGTTCGTGGTGGCCAGTGACTTTGTGG
Organism: Planctomycetaceae bacterium; assembly: GCA_003445035.1. GTDB lineage: Bacteria > Planctomycetota > Planctomycetia > Planctomycetales > Planctomycetaceae > UBA8437. The sequence goes on from DLVV01000330.1 coordinate 17,713, forward strand.
TGTTGGACAAAGTCTTGGTGTTTTCCGCCAGGGATTTGCTGGTGTCCGCCAGCGCCTTGCTGTTGGTGGCCAGGGTCTTGTTGGTGTCAGTGAGTGACGCCTGGGTTTCAGTCAATGACTTCTTGGTTTCTGCGAGTTGTTGACCGGTGGAGGCGAGTTCACCGTCGAGCTTCGTGTTGGCAACAGTCAGGGTTGCTGCCTCTGTGCGGGCCGCATCGCGTTCTGCAGCAGTCTTGGCAATCGATTCGGTGGACTGGGTGAGTTTTATAGACAGTTGAGTCGTACGGGCCTGGGACTGTTGGACGGATGTGATCAATTCGGCGATCTGGACCCGGAGTCGTGTTCGGTCCTCGGCCAAGAGATTGGCTCGGGTGTTCTGCACCGTCAGTGACCTGGTTGTCGTTTTGAGTGTGTCGAGGGATTCGGCCAGGATGCCCTGGTTGTCCTTTAATCGATTGTTGAGTTGTGAGAGTTCGGAGGCCCGGGTGGCGGCCAGGGCTTCACCTTTCTCGGCGCGGAGTGCCTGTTGGGCCAGGTTCCGCTGGGCCTGGTTGAGCGTGGAAACAAGTTCAACGATCTGAGCGTTGAGCTTGGTGATGTGGGTTTCGGCCTTGTCGGCGTCGTCGGCACGCTGGAGGGCGTCGACATAGGAGAGAACCTTCTCCGGGTGAACCACTCCGTTGGCATCGATGTAACCGGGAATCAATTTCCGGGTGGAACCCGGTTCGCCTGCGGTAAGCAGCGGCGGAAACAGTCCGATGCTCAGAAGGGCACATAGAACTGTCCGATGGCGATATCCGATGGTCATGTCTTTCTCCAAGCCTCACGGAGACGAAGGGAGTTCAGTTGGCGTTCGAATTGACAGGGTAACAATTATCACCGCTAACGGCGCGTTTTGCACGGACTATCCACTTATCGTGGGTTGCCCAGTCTTCCTGCATGTGGGCGAGCCGTGTTCATTGATCTGCGGGATCGGTTGGGTCAGGCGAAAAGTGGAACGGAAGTTCGTTGTCCTGTCGATTGGCCATACCGCTTTTGAAGTGTTTCCGGCAGACCGCCTGGTAGGACTCGTTGCCACCGATCTTGATTTGTGCTCCTTGTTTGACAACGCGGCCCTGATCGTCGAGTCGCAGCACCATGGTGGCTTTGCGTCCACAGTGACAGATGGTCTTGATTTCAACCAGGTTGTCGGCCCAGGCGAGCAGGTGCTGGCTTCCTTCAAACAGTTGACCCCGAAAATCGGTTCTCAGGCCGTAGCAGAGAACCGGGATTCCGAGGTCATCGGCCACATCCCCAAGTTGGTGCACCTGTTCGCGAGTGAGAAACTGGGCTTCATCAATAAGAAGACAGTGCAGCGTCTTTTCACGATGAGCGTCGCTGACAAGCGTCAGCAGATTGTCGACGGTCGAGAACGTGATAGCGTCCGCCGAGAGTCCGATCCGTGAGGAAACGACCGAGCCGCCGTATCGCGTGTCGAGTTCAGGGGTCAGGACAATCGTGTTCATACCGCGTTCGCGGTAGTTGTAACTGGACTGAAGCAGGTTGGTCGATTTTCCGGCGTTCATCGACGAATAGTAGAAGTACAACTTGGCCATGGCGGATGTCCCCGGCGCCACGAGGGTCAGCTTGAGGTGGATTCGAGCAGTTCGGTGAGTGGTCCGTGTTCGAGAGTGGCGAAGTAGTCGTCGACCGTCTCGGGCCGACGGATGACTCGTAGCCGTCCATCTTCCTGGAGTAGCAGCTCGGCCGACCGCAGCTTGGCGTTGTATTGGAAGCCCATCGCGTGGCCGTGGGCGCCGGCATCGTGAATCACGAGCAGGTCACCCGCGGTGATGGAGGGCAGGTTGCGATCCACGGCGAACTTGTCGTTGTTCTCACACAACGATCCAACCACGTCGACGACGGTGTCGTGGGGGGCGGTTTCCTTGCCCAGCACGGTGACGTGGTGATAGGCACCGTACATACCCGGTCTCATCAGATTGGCCATGCAGGCATCAACGCCGACATAATCTTTGTAGATCGTCTTGTGATGAATTGCTGTGGTGATCAGGTAACCGTAGGGGCCGGTGATCACCCGGCCGTTTTCCATCAGCACGCCGAGCGGGTCGAGGCCGGCAGGAACCACGAGTTCGTCATAGGCTTCATGGACACCGCGGCCGACGGCCTCGAGATCGACCGGTTGTTGGTCGGGGAGGTACGGGATCCCAATTCCCCCACCGAGGTTCACCCATTCGAGCCGGATGTCCAATGTTTCGCGCAGTTCGGCGGCGAGAGTGAACAGCATACGTGCGGTGGCCACGAACGATGGCGTGTTGAGTTCGTTGGATACGACCATCGTGTGAAGTCCAAACCGGGAGATGCCTCGATCCTTGAGCTGCCGGTATCCGTCAAATAGCTGGTCACGGGTCAGGCCGTACTTGGCTTCTTCGGGGTTGCCGATGATCGCGTTTCCGGTTCCCTGTCGAAGTGGGCCGGGGTTGTAACGGAAGCTGACCAACTCGGGCAGGCCTGCGTGCCGGTCAACGAAATCGATGTGGGAAATGTCGTCGAGGTTGAGGACCGCTCCGATCTTCCGGGCGTAGATGTATTCGCTGGCAGGCGTGTCGTTGGAGGTGAACATGATCCGGTCGCCGGAAATTCCAGCCGCTTCGGACAGCAACATCTCCGGCTGGCTGGAGCAGTCGCTCCCGAAACCTTCCTGAGCAAGAATCTCAAGCAGATGAGGGTTGGGTGTGGCTTTGACAGCAAAATGGTTGCGGAATGACGGACACCAGGCAAAAGCGTCTTGTAGACGGCGAGCGTTGTTGCGGATGGCGGCTTCGTCGTAAACGTAGAACGGTGTCGGGAACTCGCGGGTCCATTCCCGGACACGGTCCTCGTCGAAAGGCAGTGGAAGTGTGGGCATGGTCGAGCCAGGAATGAGAGTCGAAGGGTCACAAAGACCGGATGGGCCGATCGATGGAGACCGGGTTCTTTCAATTCTAGAACTACTGTTCAAGTGACGGTAGTTCGGCGATGGGGGAGGACCGTTCCGAAGGTGCCGGTTGCAAGGGTTTCGCAGTCCCTATGGTCGGAAAGTTCGGTACGATTCCCCCAGGCCGTGGTGACTCGGTCGGTAGACCAATCGAGACCGTTTCCGCGAGGCAGTGGGACTGTAGGCCGGGCCGATAGAAACAGAAGACGATGTGACGGCCCAGCGGACACCTCCAACGAGACGGTCCTCCGGGTTGCGATTTCTTGCGGAGCCGACAGCCCATGTTTTCGGATCATCAACCTTGGACCTCGAGGGCCGGGCGAAACATTGCCCGAGCTGTGCCGTTGTTGCTGTTGGCGATATGGACTTGGGTTCCGGAGTCCGTGTTGGCACAACCTGCTGCGCAACCGGCGGCCCAGGTGCCGGGAGACCAGGCCGCGGGTGATCAGCCGGCTGACCAGGCGTCGCCACTGCTGATTGAACCCACGACGGCGGGAGCGTTGTTTGATGCGGTTGTG